>CAZAHP010000018.1:13069-25276 GCA_964484985.1 uncultured Methylophilaceae bacterium | reverse complement strand
GCTTAAATTGAATAAATCATCAGATAGCAAACGAAAGCGCCGCGATTAAACCACCTATCATCGCACCTGCAATCACATCACTTGGGTAATGCAAACCAAGCACCACGCGAGACATGGCAACCATCAAAGTAAATGGCACTAACAAACCCGCCAATACTGGATAATAAGCTAAAGCCACTGTACAAAATGCCACCGCATGCAAAGTATGGCCAGATGGAAAACTAAACCTATCTAAAGGCCGACCCGTTAACCAAATATCTTGATGCACCTCATAAGGACGCGGGCGCAAAGTTTTACCTTTTAACCACTTATAAATTAAAGTACCCGTCAAACCCGCCGCAGCCATATGCACTACTGGCATATAACCAGACTCACCCTGACTAAGAACTATACCCAACATCACAGCATACCAAAACACCCCATCACCCAAACGGCTAATGAGCCTAAACCAAATACGCACCAGACGATACTGACTGGTTTTATTCACACGAATACAAAGGGCACTATCTGCTTGGTTAAAGCGGTGCAAGTAAGCGTTCATTTTTGGTGACATAGCAAACTCCTTTTCAACAATTAAAAATACCACTACATTTTTTCATGTTGCCAGAATGCCTAGCCAGCGTGAACTTTTGATGACTGCAAAAAGAATATTTGATGACAGCTTACGTAGCAGCAAACGATTAGAGCATATAGCTTTAAGTGTCTAACATCTTCATTTCAAGGGCATGACGCAGTAAAAACCTATTAGTACACGGAGTCAGGTCTTTCATTATTACATTTTGCTTAGATATTTAGATAAACTCATCCTCATTACACATCATTCTGCGCCATTGCTTTGTAAGCATCGCTACGCACCATTCACACCACCCAAACTTAGCCAGCAACGCTTGCATTCGCATGGTTTTGACTTTCAATCCCCCTCTGCCATGCTGCTGGCTCAAAAATAGCAAGTACCGCAGAATATGTGACTTATTCCATTTAATATAGTACGGACTAGCACAAACTAGTCCGTACTATCATTTGTATGACACAAAGTATCGATACAGTTAATCATTATTTTTAACGCTTATCTATTTAAGGTGTCTTATGAAAAAATCTGTTATTAGCTTAAGCATTGCTGCAATGCTTTTCCCCATGGTGACTAATGCTGCGAACGATAGCTTAGTTTTTAATAAGGAATGGTCATACTCACACAGCATTCTTTCAGAAATCTCAGCCTACGATAATGTCACAAACACTTTGTGGGTAACAGGCGTAACAGGTGTTGATATTTTAAACGCAAGCACTGGTGCTTTAATTAACAACATCAACATTTCTGCATTTGGTAGCATCAATAGCGTGGCCATCAAAAACGGGGTCGCGGCATTTGCGATTGAAAACACCAATAAAACCAATAATGGTATCGTTCAATTTTACAATACGAGCAGCTTGGGTTTAACTAACACAGTGACTGTGGGAGCTTTGCCTGACATGCTGACATTTACGCCTGATGGCTCTAAACTTTTGGTGGCTAACGAGGGCACTCCTACTACTTATGGCTCAAGAATTGGCACAACTGTTCCAAGAGTTTATGGCGCAGCAGCAGTGGACCCTGCTGGTAGCGTAAGCATTATCAACATGAGCAACTTCGCGGTCACGACAGCTGGCTTTTCTGGTGTTGCAACTAGTGGCTCAAATATCCGTACCAATACGGGCATGGATTTTGAGCCAGAGTATATTACAGTCGATGCAACTGGCAGTAAGGCCTATGTCACTTTACAAGAGGCTAATGCTATTGGTGTGTTAGACCTAAATACCAATAGCTTTGAAAAAGTGGTCGGTTTGGGTGCTAAAGATTTTAGCGCGGCAGGCAACAGCATCGACCCACTCAATAATGGCACTATCAACTTTATATCAGCCAATGTTAAAGGCCTTTACATGCCAGATGGCATTGCCAGTTACGAAGTTGCTGGCAATACTTATTTGGTGATGGCAAACGAAGGTGACTTTCGTGAAGATGATGGTGATCGCTCAGCTGCAAGTGGTTTAGGCGCTACCTCACCACTTAATAATTTACGCATATCAAACACAGACTCATCTGCTGGTGATTTATATGCAGCAGGTGCACGCTCTTTCTCAATCCGTGATGCAAATGGCAACATTGTGTTTGATAGTGGCGACCAACTAGATAAAGCAGCGGCAGCGCTTGGTATCTATGATGACGCTAGAAGCCGAGATAAAGGCGTAGAACCAGAGGGTGTTGCTTTGACAAAAATAGGCGATAAAACCTATGCGTTTGTTGGCCTAGAAAGAACGCTTAAAGGGGCTGTAGCTGTTTATGATATTACCGACCCAGCAAATGCTTCATTCTTAGATATGATTGTCACTGATGGCGATGTTGCACCAGAAGGCTTGCATATTTTCGAAATGAACGGTGTGAAGTATCTTTCAATTGCCAATGAAGTTTCTAAAACTAGCACCTTATATAAATTAACCGCAGCAGTGCCTGAACCAGACACTTATGCCATGCTATTAGCAGGCTTTGGTTTGATTGGTTTTGCATCCCGCCGTAAAAAATAATACCTATCAAAAGTGCCGTTGTATCTATCTCACTAGCCCATTTTCATGGGCTAGTTTTTATTTAGGCATAGTCTATTCACCTGTTTTTACCTCACTTATTATTGTCTGGTCTTTATGACAATTTGTTTTTATAAACCTCAAGCAACGCTAGTCTAGTCAGACTAATCTTCAAAGCCCAATCTTAATTTTAGGCTTACTTTTAATTGCTAAAGTATCACTCGTTGTTATTGCGCAGTGCAAATTAATGCACTGTAAATATTCACTAGAGGAAATGATTGCGATGAAAGTATTGAGCTTAAGAGGGCTGTGTCAATTTGTATTCAATGGTTGTTTATTCATCGCCATGCCTGTGATGGCATCTTCTAGCGGTGTGGTGATTAGCCAAATATATGGCGGCAACGGCAGCGTTTACACACGAGATTATGTTGAGCTATTTAATGCTTCTAATAGCCCTGTGGACATTAGCGGATGGTCTCTTCAATATTCAAGTGCGACTGGCACAGGATTATTCTCTGCGAATGGAATAACCGTGCTAAATGGCACCTTGCAAGCTGGCCAATATTATCTTGTTGCGTTAGCAAGTGCTGCCTCAGGTGCAGCATTACCTGCAGCGGATGCGAATGGTACAAGTAATCTTAGCGGTACAAATGGTAAGGTGATTTTAGCTAAAACAAATTCAGGTCTTGCTTGCAATGGTGGCTCAACACCTTGCACATCTGCTCAGCAAGCGCAAATTGAAGATTTGCTTGGCTATGGCACTTCTAACTATTCCGAGTCTGCCGCAGCACCTGTATTAAGCGCAACGACTGCCCTAGTACGCGCAGAGAACGGCTGTAATGATAGCAACAATAATGCAAACGACTTCTCTATTGCAGCCCCAAGTCCACGTAACTCGGCTTCACCACTCAGCATTTGTGGTGGTGGCAGCGTTAATCAGCCTATTGTTCTTTCTTGCCCAGCAACTTTTAGCGTGACAGCGGGCAGCCCCAGTACAGTTTCATTGTCAGCTAGAGATGCTGATGGACAGGTCAACCACGCTTTTATTAGCTCTGCGGCAGTCACTGGCATTTCAACTAACGGCTTTGTCTCTGCCACATCAAATGGAGATACAGCTACCCTCAACTTAAATACTTCAAATCAGCTGGCTATCGGCAGCTATCCAGTGACTGTCAGATTTGAAAATAATCAAGCGCAAAATGCTTCGTGTGTAGTGACTGTGGAAGTTTCAGCACCTGCGGCGCTTGTACCAATTTATGAGATTCAAGCCAATGGTTTAGTAAGCCCACTCAATGGCAGCCAAGTCACTACTGAGGGGCTGGTAACAGCAGTGTTTGCAGGCTTAAATGGCTTTTACCTTCAAGATGAAACTGGTGATGCAAACTCACAGACTTCAGATGGTATTTTTGTTTACATGGGTGCGGCCCCTAATGTGACAGTCGGGCAAAAAATCAGACTAAAAGGAACGGTCACTGAATTTAACACAGTGACTCAACTCACTAGTGTGAGCAATATTGAAATATTAGGCACTAACCACGCTGTTTTGCCTCTTGAAATTACATTGCCAGAAGCGGTAGAGGGTGAGCTAGAGGCCTACGAAGGCATGTTGGTTCGAATTGTGTCACCAATGACAGTATCTCAAAATTATTTCCAAGGGCGCTATGGGCAGGTGAGTTTGTCTGCAAACGGCCGCATGACTAAGCCAACAAATATCTATCGCCCCAACAGTTTAGAAGCCATACATTTGGCAGACGAGAACGCAAGACGTCGTATTACGCTAGATGATGGTAGTACCGCACAAAACCCTAACCCTATTCCGTTTATAGGCCTAGATAACACGCTACGTGCAGGTGATATTGTCAGCAACCTCACAGGTGTGATTGATTATGGCCTAATTACGGCAAGCAGCACAGGTCCTCGTGACTATAAATTGCACCCTACGATTACGCCTGATTTTTCAAGAGAAAATCCGCGCACAGCAAGCCCTTCACCTGTAGGTGGCAATATTAAGGCGGCGAGTTTTAACGTACTTAACTACTTTACGACCTTTACGAATGGACAAACGGCCAACGGGCAGACAGGGCAAGGTTGTAGCTTGGGCAGCAGTATTTCTGCAGCTAACTGCCGTGGCGCAGATAATCAGGCTGAGTTTACAAGACAGCGCGACAAAATCATCAATGCTATTACTGCTATAAATGCCGATGTCTTGGGCCTTATGGAAATTCAAAATAATGGTGCTGTTGCAGTACAAAACTTGGTGGATGGCCTGAATGCCAAAATGGGTGCGAATACTTACACACGTGTCATTGACCCAACGACTGGAACGGGCACAGATGCGATTAAAGTCGCCATGATTTACAAGCCATCAAAATTAAGTTTACTCGGTTCTGCATTGTCAGATAACAATAGTATCAACAATCGACCGACTTTGGCGCAGACTTTTATTGCTGCGAATGGCGAGAAGTTTTCTTTGGTGGTTAATCACTTTAAATCTAAGAGCTGCTCTGGCGCTACAGGCACTGATGTTGACCAAAATGACGGCCAAGGTTGTTACAACGCTACCCGTGTTAGTCAAGCATTGCAACTTATCGACTTTATTGGTCATGTCAAAGCGCTTGCTCAGGATGATGATGTATTGGTCATAGGCGATTTAAACTCTTATGGCAAAGAAGACCCTATCGACACTTTGGCAATCAACGGTTTTGCAGACCAAATCTCACGCTTTAATGGCTTAGAGGGTTATTCCTACGTATTTGATGGTGAGTCTGGTTATTTGGATCATGCATTAGCAAATACGGCCATGGTCTCACAAATCACTGGCGCACTAGAGTGGCACATTAATGCTGACGAGCCATTTGTCATTGATTACAACACTGAGTTCAAACCGCAAGATTTATACACTAGCGCGCCATACAAAGCATCAGATCATGACCCTGTAGTTATCGGTCTCAACTTGCAAAAACAGCTTAATGGCAGCAGTGGACGCGACATCATTACTGGCACAGCAGGCGATGACATCATCAATGGTGGCGCTTTAGCTGACACCATTACTACTGGGGCAGGTAAAGATACCCTTGTTTATGAAAATACGCGAGACGCTACTGACACCATCACTGATTTTTCACCAGGTCATGACCGTATTGACCTGCATACCCTGCTAGTCAATATCGGCTATAGCGGCAGCAATCCATTCTTAGATGGCTACATCAGCTTAAGCAACGCTAGTGGTAAGTTGCTAGTTCAATTAGATACAGATGGTAGTGGCGCAGCTAAAGCTCGACCACTGTTGATATTAAACGCTGTTAGTGATGCAGATATCGATATTGCAAGAGATTTTACTTGGTAGTGAGACCCGTAAATCTGGCTTACCAAGTTTTAAACCATTACTTGGGGTTTTAATTAAATTAAAAGGATTATCAACATGTTTAAAAAACTGTTATTAGTTACATCTGTATTGGTAGCAAGCAACGCACACGCAGCTTTAAGTGCTGGCAATATTGCCTTTACTGCGTTTAATGCTGACGAAGATGGTCTTTCATTTGCTACTTTCGTAGATATCGCAGCAAACACCACGATTTATTTTACTGATAATGAATGGACAGGCACTGCTTTTAATACTGGAGAAAGCTACAACCAGTGGAGCTCAGGTACAAGCGTTATTACCGCTGGCAGCGTGATTCGTTTTAGCAGCTACGACAAACTCACTTTATCTTCTTCTTTAGGAACTTTATCGCGCTTAACGGTTTCAGGTAGTAGCAATTGGGGTATTAGCAACTCAAACGAAACTGTTTATGCATATCTAGGTGGCAGCGCTACCACGCCTATATCCTTTTTAGCCGCTATTTCTAACGGCACTTTTGCAGCGGATGGCTCTCTAGCAGGCACGGGCTTGACTGAAGGAGTTAACGCGATTCGATTAAGCGCTAAAAGTGGCGCATCTACCGAGCCTGATTTTGCAGAATATGCAGGTGATCGCAGTAGTTTAACAAACATGAGCGCTTACTCATCATTGGTGAATAACGTGAATAACTGGAATGTAGACAGCGTTGCTAATAGCAGCTCAGCAGCGCTCGTGCCAAACACCAGCAATTTCACTATTGCAGCAGTACCTGAGCCAG
Organism: uncultured Methylophilaceae bacterium; assembly: GCA_964484985.1. Lineage (GTDB taxonomy): Bacteria > Pseudomonadota > Gammaproteobacteria > Burkholderiales > Methylophilaceae > CAZAHP01. Next base: position 18,602 of record CAZAHP010000018.1, on the reverse strand, counting down.
AAACCTATGCCATGTTCATTGCAGGTTTAGGCTTACTGGGTTTTTCATCACGTCGTAAAAGCTAATAAATTGTCAGCATAGTCACCCACTTAAAAGTTAATTATAGGATATATTATGTTAAGAATTAAGCAACTATCAATACTAGTAGCACTTGCACTTTCTGCACATGCAGCTATTGCAGAAGAAGTAACCGTTTTACACGTAGGTGACCAAGAGTCTTGGCTGTTATCAGCGCAAGGCAATTTGCGTGATACGTCATCTCAGTTAATTTCATTTTACGGTGGCATAGACCGCTTAGCCACAGTGATTAAAAATGCTGAAACATCAGCTGCTAATAATGGCCGTTTTGTCCTTAAGTTAAATGCTGGTGATGCATTTCTTCCTGGGCCAAGGCTCACTGCAAGTTTCGCCAACTTAGCCACCGCCTACAATGGCGGACAAGATTTTTATGACGCTATTGCTATGCGAAGAATAGGCTTTCACGCAACCGTATTTGGTAACCACGAATTTGACTTAGGCCCTACTGTGGCAGCCCGTTATGCAGAGGTATCAAACACGACTTACTTATCGACCAACCTTAACTTTGATGCAACCCCTGAGTTTTCAATATTAAAAGCAGCAGGCGTGGTTGCACCATCAAAAGTGGTCACTACTTCTGGCGGTAAAAAGATTGGTATCGTGGGCGCAACTACACCACTACTCCCAACTATTTCATCACCAGGTGCAGTGAATTTGATTGGCTATAGCCCTAGCAATACAGAAGCTCAAAATCTTCAAGCCTTATTTCCAATTATTCAGGCTGAGATTGACCGCTTGCGTAATGAAGAAGGCGTGACTAGCATTATTGTAATGAGTCATTTACAAAACTCTAGCAATGAACGAAATGCCATGGTGCCCTCTCTTCGCCATGTAGATTTTGTGATTTCAGGTGGTGGTCATGAATTAATGATAGACCCTGATGATTCATTGATTAATGGCGGTGTAGCCCCGACTTTCAACACCCATCCAATTTATGCAAACGATGCTGATGGTCAGCCCGTGCCAATTGTGACTGGTCACTTTGGTAACCGCTATGTAGGTGAAGTGAACCTCACTATTAATGATACAACAGGCGAAGTGACTGGTATTAACAGCACCCGCATGATTCGTGTTTCTGGAGCTACCGCTGATGCTGACAAAGTGACTGGCGATGCAACGCTCAATGCTGAAGTTATCGTACCAGTGACTCAATATATTGCAGTCCTAAACGCTCAAATCATTGGTACAACTGCAACCAGACTCAACGGCCCAACCCACACAAGCTGCGCAGCCTTACCTTGTACGTTTGTGGCAGGTGTACGAAATGCTGAAACAGGTTTAGGTAACTTAGTCGCTGATGCAATGCGTTATGCAGGCAAAGCCGATGTGGCAATTCAAAATGGTGGCGGCATTCGTACCAATATTGGGGCAGCAGGTAATGTTTCTGTGGGAGATACTTTCAATATCTTACCGTTTACTAACTTAGTTAAACGCGCCCCAAGCATGAACGCAACACAACTTAAAGATTTGTTAGAGCATGCTTATGGTGCTAGCAGCCCAGTCGGTGCAGCAAATGGTCGCTACGCTCAAATTTCTGGCATGCAAGTGACATATAACAGTAGCAACATAGCTCGCACCACATTGGGCACGGGCAATCGCATTGAACGAGTAGTGCTAGACGATGGCACAGTCTTGATTGATGCTGGTGTCGTTGTTAATCCAACGCGTCAATTTTCATTTGCGACCATTGACTTTACAGCGAATGGCGGCGATGGCTACCCATTTGCAGCAAATGGTGTGGTATTTGAAAATGCCGTTGACACCATTACTTATCAAGAGGCGCTTGCATCTTTCATCCAAACTCCTAAATCCGAAGGTGGTCTTGGTCGCCTTAGCAATTTAGATGGCGATGAAATTAGCTCAAACATGTATGGGCTTGAAAATCAATATGACTTATATGGTCGCTTGATTGATAAAGCCATCGCTAAACCAGTGCTTGGCCTTGCAAAAAATGGTACTCCAGGACGTGATAGCTTGCTGGGCACAAGTGGTGACGATATTTTGATAGGTGGCTTCTTAGCCGACACGCTCACAGGCGGTTCAGGTGGTGATGTATTTGTTTATCAAAACATTCGTGATGCAGGCGACACTATCAACGACTTCACACCATACGCTGACAAAATTAGTTTAAGTGCTTTGCTAAGCAGTATTGGCTACAGCGGCCTTAATGCTATCGCAGATGGTTATGTGAAAGTAGTTGACATCACTGGTGGCGTAAGTTTGCAAATCGATATTGATGGCTTATCTGGTCCTGCTGCTTTCCGTCCATTGGCGACTTTAAAAGGCTTAACAGCTAAGCAAATATCACCAGCTCGTGATTTTTTATTCTAAGTTATTAAATAATACGCAACATATTAAAAAGGATTTTTAAATGAAGACGAATACAAAACAATTGAAAACTTCAGTATTAGTGGCTTCTATAGCATTATTATTTGCTGGTAATGCAATGGCGGTAACCAATGGCAATTTTAGCAATGGCTTAACAGGCTGGAGCACTTTAGGCGATGTAAAGCATCAATTTGGCTCAGTTGCTCTTACTAACGCCTCATCAATTTACGAAGATGATTTCCCAGAGCTAGCAGGTGCCTTTAATGCATCAGGTAACGATGTTGCCTTAGCAGCTGTGGCAGGTGGCATAGAGGAGTTTTCTGGTTTACCGTTAGGTACTTTAGATTTAAACGCAATAGATGCTGCATTTGAAGGTTCTGTGATTAAGCAAACATTTAATGTGAATGCAGGTGACACGCTATCATTTAACTGGAACTTTTTCACAAATGAAGCACCCACTGGCAATGATTATGCATTTATAGTCATTAATGGTGTGGTAACGCTACTTGCCAACCCTACGATGGCGATGAGTCCTTCTGTAGGGTTTGCTTTTACAACTGGCTATCAATCCTTCAGCACTGGCATGCAAAGCTATAGCCAATCATTCAGTTCAGCCACCTCTGTCACCTTGGCTTTTGGTGTAGTTGATGTGGCTGACGCTGGGGTGAGCTCAGCGCTATGGATTGATAACGTTGCCGTTGTACCAGAACCAGACACTTATGCAATGCTATTAGCAGGCTTTGGCTTGATTGGTTTTACTGCACGTCACCGCAAAAACAAATAAGCCAAATACTAGCCTTATTATCAAGCAGAAGTCACTTTAAAAAAGAAACCAGCCGAACGGCTGGTTTCTTTTTATTCTTAAAAATTGTCGTAGCCTTAGCCCGCCAAAGCCTTCACCACCCCTGCTATCTGCTCAGCCATAGCCTGTACTAATGCAGCGTCTTTCCCCTCAACCATCACCCTAATCTTAGGCTCAGTGCCAGAAGCTCTTAGTAAAACACGTCCTGAATTTTTCAGCTCAGCTTCAGCTTTTTTAACAGAGTCTTGAATCTGTGGCATGTTTAAATCAAGCTTTTGTTTAGTGGTGACATTAATCAATACTTGCGGATACAAAGTCAGCATTTGGCGCATTTCACCTAAGGTCTTCTGCTGGTCTTTCAAAGCATGTAGTACTTGCAATGCAGCGATAATGCCATCACCACTACTGTGCTTATCCATACATAAAATATGACCTGAATTTTCGCCACCGACTTGCCAGTGGTTTTCTTGTAGCAACTCCAGTACATAACGGTCGCCTACTTTGGCGCGTAAAAACGGTATTTCTTCTTTTTGCAAAGCGTGCTCTAAAGCTAGATTAGTCATGAGTGTACCAACCACGCCGCCTTTTAGCTCACCTTGCTGTTTTTTATGTAGCGCGATGATATAAAGCAATTGGTCGCCATCAAGCAAGTTGCCTGCTTTGTCGACCATCATCACACGGTCGCCATCGCCATCAAACGCAATACCTAAATCAGCACCATGCTCAACAACGGCTTTACATAGCGCTTGAGGGTGCGTAGAGCCGCAATCGACATTGATATTCAGGCCATTAGGTTGATTACCAATAGCGATAATTTCAGCACCTAATTCGTGAAACACGGGTGGCGCAACGTGGTAAGTTGCACCATGCGCACAATCGAGCACGATTTTCAAACCACGTAAATCTAAATCATTAGGAAAGGTGCTTTTACAAAACTCAATATAGCGTCCAGCAGCATCGTCTATGCGCTTTACACGGCCTAAATCCACTGACGCCATCACTTGCATAGGCTCATCCAAAGCGGCTTCTATCGCAAGCTCTACTTCATCTGGCAGCTTTGTCCCTTGAGCAGAAAAAAACTTAATACCGTTATCTTCATACGGATTGTGTGAGGCTGAAATGACAATGCCAGCTTGTGCACGTAAAGCACGAGTGAGATAGGCAATAGCAGGTGTAGGCATGGGGCCTGTCAATCGCACATTCACGCCTGCGGCACACAAGCCTGCTTCTAGTGCTGACTCCAACATATAGCCTGAAATGCGTGTATCTTTGCCAATAATCACAGTGGGGCGTCCATCTTGTGAAAGTTGTGATGCATTACTAGCTAACACACGCCCAGCGGCGTAACCCAAACGCATTACAAACTCAGGAGTGATGGGGTACTCACCGGTACGACCACGTATCCCATCTGTACCAAAATATTTTCGACTCATTATCATTCCATTTTAATTATTTTCAACTGCTGCCAACATTTTAAGTGCATCACTGGTGGCTTTTACATCATGTACTCGCACTATTTTAGCGCCCTTCATGGCAGAAATCACAGAGGATGCAATGCCCGCATGTAAGCGCTCATTGGCATCCACACCCACTACCTGCCCTAATACAGATTTGCGAGACAGGCCAACCAATAAAGGCAAGCCCAGCGCGTTAAGCTTTGCTAAATCTCTTATCAACGCCAAGTTATGCACCGTGCGTTTACCAAAACCAAAACCAGGGTCAAGAGCTATACGTTCTGAAGCAATGCCTGCTTGATTTGCTGCAAGCAGCCTCGCCTGAAGAAAGTCTTTAACCTCAGCCACCACATCAGTATATTGCGGGTCGATTTGCATGGTCTGTGGCGTGCCCTGCATGTGCATTAAACAAACACCCACATCACTTTGCGCGACAATTTCAAGCGCATGAGGCTCTTGTAAGGCACGTACATCATTGACCATATGCGCTCCTGCTGAAATCGCTGCGCGCATGACTTCTGGCTTGTATGTGTCAATTGAAATAGGCACATCACAGCTTTTAGCCAACTGCTCAATCACAGGTATCACGCGGCTCAACTCTTCATCTAAACTCACAGGCGTAGCATTAGGGCGGGTTGATTCACCTCCAATGTCTAGAATATCCGCACCTTCATCGATAAGTTGCAAAGCATGAGCAATCGCCTTATCAGTGGAGGTATACTTGCCGCCATCCGAAAATGAGTCAGGTGTCACATTGACAATGCCCATGACGCGGCAATGTGTTAAATCAAGTTTAAATTTACCGCATTGAAGTTTCATATTGATGAAAGTGTTTGAAATAAGAAACGCGCTAATATTAGCGCGTTTCTTA
>CAZAHP010000018.1:0-12969 GCA_964484985.1 uncultured Methylophilaceae bacterium | reverse complement strand
GGTTTCGCAGAAGTCCCAGATGAGCCAGTATCTTTCGAAGGCTTAATCACAGGTGGCGCTGGCTTGGGCGCACGTGGAGGTATGCCAGCCATAATGTCGTTAATTTGCTCGGCGTCAATGGTTTCCCACTCTAATAAAGCAGCTGTCATCGCCTCAACTTTATCTTTATTAGTTTCTAACAAATCACGCGCAATTTTGTATTGCTCGTCTAAAATGCGGCGGATTTCACCATCCACTTTTTGCTGTGTAGCCTCAGAGACTGATTTTGCAGACATACGCCCAAAGAATGAATCTTGGTCATTATCTACATACACCATAGTGCCTAAAGACTCAGACATACCATAGCGCGTCACCATATCACGCGCAAGTTTAGTTGCACGTTCAAAGTCGTTAGATGCGCCTGTAGACATTTGATGCATAAAAATCTCTTCAGCAATACGACCACCAAACAAAATAGAGATTTCTTCCAGCATTTTGTCACGATAGTTACTAATGCGGTCATGCTCTGGCAACTGCCAAGTTAAACCTAACGCCCAACCGCGAGGCATAATGGTCACTTTATGCACTGGGTCAGCTTTTGGTAACAATTTAGCGACTACCGCATGGCCAGACTCATGATAAGCGGTGTTACGACGCTCCTCTTCACGCATGACCATAGATTTACGCTCTGGCCCCATAAAGATTTTGTCTTTAGCATCTTCAAAATCTTGCATATCAACGGTACGTTTATTGCGGTTAGCCGCAATCAGAGCCGCCTCATTTACCAAATTAGCTAAATCTGCACCGCTAAAGCCAGGTGTGCCACGCGCTAAAATATCAGCTTTCACATCAGGGTCTAATGGCACTTTACGCATATGCACCATCAAAATCTGTTCACGACCACGAATATCAGGCAAGCCCACCATGACTTGACGGTCAAAACGACCTGGACGTAATAAGGCTTTATCTAATACGTCAGCACGGTTTGTCGCTGCAATCACAATCACGCCAGAGTTCGCTTCAAAGCCATCTAACTCAACAAGCAATTGGTTTAAAGTTTGCTCACGCTCATCATTGCCACCGCCCGTACCGCCGCCACGATGGCGACCTACGGCATCAATTTCATCGATAAAGATAATACAAGGTGCACTCTTCTTTGCTTGCTCAAACATATCACGCACACGCGAAGCACCCACACCTACAAACATCTCCACAAAGTCTGAACCAGAAATCGTAAAGAACGGTACTTTGGCTTCACCAGCAATGGCTTTTGCTAATAATGTTTTACCTGTTCCAGGAGGGCCAACCATCAACACACCACGCGGAATACGCGCACCCAATTTTTGAAACTTACCTGGGTCACGTAAAAACTCTACAAGTTCAGAGACTTGCTCTTTTGATTCATCGCAACCTGCAACATCAGCAAATGTGATTTGATTAGTGCTTTCATCTAACTGGCGCGCACGGCTCTTACCGAAAGAAAATGCGCCACCTTTGCCACCACCTTGCATTTGGCGCATAAAGAATATCCATACGCCTATGAGTAATAACATGGGGAACCAATTAATGAACATACTCATGAGCAGTGATTCTTGCTCTTCTGGCTTAGCCACCACATTGACATTATTTTTAAGCAAGTCACCCATTAAACCTGGGTCATATGGGGCATATGTATTAAATTTGCCACCATCACTCGACTCACCACGCAGCACGCGGCCTTCAATCACCACTTTGGAGATTTGACCCTTCTTTACCTGATCTAGAAATTCAGAATAACCTACTTGGTTTTCGGTCAATGAGCGCGAGCCGAACTGCTGAAAAACAGTCATAAGCACCATGGCCACGATAAGCCAAATTGCGATATTTTTAACGATATTGTTCAAAATCCCGTTCCTTAAATTTACGAGAAAGCTTTACTGCTAAATATTAAACCTATTTTAATACGTTTGCGTTAGTCTGTGTGGGTCTTATTGTTTCAGACCTGATTAACAGAACGCCGCTTTAAACCTAACAAAAAAACCTCGGTACTGCGGTCACGCGAGGCTTTAGGCTTACGTGTCACTACCTTTTCAAAGGCTTGACGCATTGCTTTCACAATGTCATCAAAACCACTACCAACAAACACTTTGACTACAAAACAACCATCTGGTTTCAGCCATTTCATACTAAATTCTAATGCTAACTCTGTTAGGTAGGCGGCATTTGCTTGATCAACCGTATTAATACCACTTATATTGGGGGCCATATCTGAAATTACAAGGTCTATTTGGCGGCCATTTAATTTTTCTTCTAATTGCGCAAGTACGTCATCTTCTCGAAAATCACCTTGTATAAAATCAACACCAGCAATGGGTTGCATCTCGAGCAAATCTAAAGCGATAATCCTACCCTGACCTTTTAAGCGTTGCACAGCAACTTGCGACCAGCTGCCTGGCGTCGCGCCTAAGTCGACTATCGTCATGCCTGGTTTAATGAGCTTATCTTTATCGTCAATCTCTAACAACTTATAAGCTGCACGAGCCCGATAACCCTCTTTTTGCGCACGTTTTACAAACTCGTCATTGACATGCTCTTGCATCCAGCCTTTGCTGGTTCGTGTTCGTTTCATGTGTTAAAATGTACACCTTTTAAATCAAGCAGATACTTCAATTGAGCACTTCTAAATTCAGTACCAAACAAATTAGCTTTTTACGCGCCCTTGCCCACAATATCAACCCTGTTGTAATGATAGGCAATAATGGCTTAACGGAAAATGTATTAAAAGAAATTGAGGTTAGCCTCAAAGCGCATGAACTTATCAAAATCAAAGTATTTTCTGACGACAAAGTATTGCGTGCCAGCTTTTTGGCCGACATATGCAACCAAACTCAGGCTGTTGCGGTGCATCATATTGGCAAACAACTTATCATTTACCGCCCTGCCGAAACGCCAAAAATTATTGTTCCTAAGAACTAAAACTCTATAGAGCTAAAAACCTAGCAACCAAGCTTCTCTGAATTTAGTCTATCTTAGTTTTGCTAGTTTGAAACAATCTAGGTTCAAGCAACCTAGATTCATTTCGTATTATTAAGACCTAGCCTTTAACACTAGCACCAAGCCTAATAAACTTTGCACTAAATAAGCAATACTCGCTACCCCATGCCAAGTTTTAAAACGGCTAGCAAACACACTATCCATAATATCCGCAGGCATTGCCTGCGCTTTTAAGCTGGCTATAATCGGTTGTATACCAAAATGACCAGCTAGCGTAAGCAGCAACATGACAAAAACCGCCCAGAAAAAGCCTTGTTTAAGGGCGGTTGTGCCAAAACGCACTAATCGTTGAATCATTAAGTAAAATGCACTAGCCATGCCTAGGTAGGCAATGAGTGTAAACATTTTACCTGCTAATTCACCCGCCATCATTCTATTGTCATGCAAGGTGTAAAACAGCGTTGGTGCCACTAAATAGCCAACAGCCCACATACCGCCTACCCATAAGGTAATCATGACAAGGGCTAATTTATCTGACCAGTTTTGCATGGCAGCCTAAATGTAAAGGACTTCAACAACTTCGTAAGAACGCACACCACCTGGTGCCATTACCTCGGCAACATCACCTTCTACACGACCAATTAAGGCTCTAGCAATTGGTGAGCTTACAGAGATTTTGCCATTTTTAATATCAGCTTCATCGTCGCCTACGATTTGATACGTGACCTCATCACCACTATCTAAATCTTCCATTTTAACAGTAGCACCAAATACACATCGCCCATCAGCATTTAATGTTTTAGGGTCAATAATCATGGCATTTGAAAGTTTGCCTTCAATTTCAGCAATGCGCCCTTCAATAAAACTTTGTTTTTCTTTAGCTGCGTCGTATTCAGCGTTTTCTGACAAATCGCCTTGCGCACGCGCTTCAGCAATTGCTTGAATAACATTAGGCCTATCAACCGCACGTAGACGTTGTAATTCTTCTTTAAGTAGTTCTGCACCGCGTACAGTGACAGGAATTTGTGTTGCCATTATCTAACCTTTTTATAAAAACAAAACCACACCCAACTTAGGCGTGGTTTTAAATAAATGCACTTAAAATGTGTTGATATAGTATTACTTTGTGAGTTGCAAATGCAAGTTTTGCAATGACTCAACCGTAATTTCTTGTTTTGCCGCCATACCAATACACGCTGCTTTTGCGCCTGCTAGCGTGGTAAAGTACGTCACTTTTTGTTGCAATGCACTGCGACGAATGGCGTATGAGTCTTGCACCGCACGCTTATCTTCTGTCACATTGACGATAAAACTAATTTCATTATTTTTAATCATATCCACAATATGTGGACGACCTTCTGCCACTTTATTGACAGGCGTCACTGTTAAACCAGCTCCAGCAATCGCTGCGGCGGAGCCTTTAGTTGCGACCAATTGAAAGCCTAAGTCTGATAAGGCTTGCGCAATTTCAATCACACGCTCTCTATCTTCACGACGCACGCTGACAAAAGCTTTACCGCCTTTAGGCAATTTATCACCAGCACCTAATTGCGCTTTTACAAAAGCCTCAGCAAAAGTGCTGCCTACCCCCATAACCTCACCCGTTGATTTCATTTCAGGACCTAAAATGGTATCAACCCCTGGGAATTTAATGAAAGGGAATACTGCTTCTTTCACTGAATAGTAAGGCGGGATAATTTCTTTTGTTACGCCTTGCACTTTAAGTTTAGTACCTATCATGCAACGCGCAGCGATTTTGGCTAGCTGTAAACCACAGGCTTTTGAGACGAAAGGCACGGTACGTGAGGCACGTGGATTAACCTCTAACACGTAGACAGTTGTCCCTTGTATCGCAAATTGCACGTTCATCAAGCCAACCACACCAAGTGCTTTAGCCATTTGTACGGTTTGGTCACGCAATACATCTTGAAGCTCTACAGATAAACTGTAAGGTGGCAATGAGCATGCTGAGTCACCTGAGTGCACGCCAGCTTGCTCTACGTGCTCCATAATGCCGCCGATAATCACATCTTCGCCGTCACACAGCGCATCAACATCTACCTCAAGTGCATCATTTAAGAATCTATCCAAAAGCACTGGAGATTCATTTGAAACTTTTACAGCTTCGCGCATATAGCGCTCAAGTTGCGCCTGCTCTTGCACAATCTCCATCGCACGGCCACCCAACACATAAGATGGACGCACGACTAATGGATAACCAATCTCTTGCGCTAAGCGCAGTGCCTCTTCAGGTGTACGTGCAGTGCGGTTAGGTGGTTGTTTTAAGCCTAACTCTTGCAACATTTTTTGGAAGCGCTCGCGGTCTTCTGCGCAATCAATCGCATCAGGCGTGGTGCCGATAATAGGCACGCCAGCTTTTTCTAGGTCGCGTGCAAGTTTCAGTGGCGTTTGTCCGCCGTATTGCACAATCACACCCACTGGCTTTTCAATCGCCACGATTTCTAGCACATCTTCAAGTGTCACAGGTTCGAAATACAACCTGTCTGAAGTGTCGTAATCGGTAGAAACAGTTTCAGGGTTACAATTGACCATGATGGTTTCATAACCATCTTCGCGCATTGCAAATGCTGCGTGAACACAGCAATAGTCAAACTCAATACCCTGTCCAATACGGTTAGGGCCACCGCCCAACACCATGATTTTTTTCTTATCAGAAGGTTTAGATTCGCACTCTTCTTCATAGCTTGAGTACATATAGGCTGTATTCGTTGCAAACTCTGCTGCACAAGTATCTACACGTTTATATACAGGGCGCACGTTAAGAGCATGGCGATAAGCACGAACAGCATGCTGGTCTGTGCCTAACAAATAAGCTAAACGCCTATCTGAAAAACCTTTACGTTTTAACTGGAATAAACTTTCTTTGTTCAAATCAGAAAGATTGCGACCTTTCAGGCCAGTTTCACGCGCAATAATTTCAGCAATTTGCACCAAGAACCAATGGTCAATTTTTGAAAGCTGATGCACTTCATCCACCGACATACCGATACGGAAGGCATCGCCCACATACCAAATACGCTCCGGGCCTGGCTCGCTTAATTCTTTAGCAATCACATCAGCATCAGTGGTTTTTTCGTCTAAGCCATCAACGCCGACTTCTAAGCCGCGCAAGGCTTTTTGAAATGACTCTTGGAAAGTACGTCCAATCGCCATCACTTCGCCCACTGACTTCATTTGCGTCGTTAGGCGTGAATCCGCTTGTGGGAATTTTTCAAACGCAAAACGTGGAATTTTTGTAACTACATAATCAATAGAAGGCTCGAAAGAAGCAGGGGTAGCACCGCCAGTAATTTCATTTTTAAGCTCATCTAATGTAAAACCCACTGCGAGCTTAGCTGCCACTTTGGCAATTGGGAAGCCAGTTGCTTTAGAAGCCAAGGCTGAAGAGCGCGATACACGCGGGTTCATCTCAATCACAATCATGCGTCCATCGGCTGGATTTACCGCAAACTGCACATTAGAACCGCCCGTATCTACGCCAATCTCACGCAGCACCGCAAGTGATGCATTACGCATGATTTGATATTCTTTATCTGTCAGCGTTTGTGCAGGTGCTACGGTGATAGAGTCACCGGTGTGCACACCCATAGGGTCTAAATTTTCAATTGAGCAGATAATAATGCAGTTGTCAGCTGAGTCGCGCACAACCTCCATCTCGTACTCTTTCCAACCAAGGAGCGACTCTTCAATGAGTAATTCTTTAGTAGGCGAAGCATCAAGACCGCGCTCACAAATTGCGATAAATTCTTCACGATTATAGGCAATACCGCCGCCACTGCCGCCCATGGTAAATGAGGGGCGAATAATCGCTGGGTAGCCAATAGAAGCTTGCACTTGCAAGGCTTCTTCCATGCTGTGCGCCATTGAAGAACGCGCTGAGCCCAAACCAATTTTGGTCATGGCCTCTTTGAATTTTTGACGGTCTTCCGCTTTATCAATCGCTTCTTTTGAAGCACCAATCAGCTCAACATTGTATTTTTTTAGTACACCGTGCTTATCTAAATCTAAAGCACAATTTAAAGCAGTTTGCCCACCCATGGTTGGCAGCAAGGCATCAGGACGCTCTTTAGCGATGATTTTTTCAACAACCTGCCAAGTCACAGGCTCAATATAAGTTGCATCTGCCATTTCAGGGTCGGTCATAATGGTGGCTGGATTAGAGTTCACCAAAATCACGCGATAGCCCTCTTCACGCAGCGACTTACATGCTTGCGCGCCAGAGTAATCAAACTCGCAGGCTTGACCAATTACAATTGGGCCTGCGCCTATAATTAAAATAGATTTTATGTCTGTACGTTTTGCCATTAGATTTACTTTTTAACGAATTTAATTCGCATCAACACACGTAATTTGTGAAATGCTTTATACCCAATGAATACTGCAATTGCCGAGGGAACGAACAACCACCATGCTTTAAGTGGATTCATGAGAATCGACAACAACACTCCAAGCAGCCCTAAACAACCCACTACTAGAAATACAATCTCGTGCCCAAGCTCCACTATATTATTAGAACGCTCTAATAAAAGTTGAAGCCTATCAACGATTGCACGCGTACTTTCTGGTAACTTTGCATGGTTATCAGCTTTTATTTGCTGAAATCTTGCTAGCCATTGCAAAGGGTGAAACCAGTTCACCACAACCTTACCGCTCTCTGTGACATACTCTTGCCGCGCCAGCCTAAATAGCAGAAACAGCAACAATAGGGTGCTTAATAAAAAGCTAGCTCCCAAAAGCCACAACCGCACGCCTGACGGCAAACCATCCAACCAATCACTCATAAAAGCTGAAAGGTGGATAAGCCCCAATTTACTTTGCCTGCATTAACTCGATAAACTTATCAAACAAATAACTCATTTCAGTAGGGCCAGGGCTTGCCTCTGGATGCCCCTGAAAGCTAAATGCAGGTTTATCTGTACGCATAATACCTTGCAAACTGCCATCAAAAAGCGACACATGCGTGGCTTTAATATTGGCTGGTAAAGAGTCTGAATCTACTGCAAAACCATGATTTTGGCTGGTGATATAAACGCGCTTAGTAGCTAAATCTTGCACAGGATGGTTGGCACCATGATGCCCAAACTTCATCTTAAGCGTTTTTGCGCCACTGGCTAAAGCCAACAACTGATGACCCAAGCAAATACCAAAGGTTGGCACGCCAGTATCAACAATGGTTTTAATCGCGCTAATAGCATAATCGCATGGCTGAGGGTCGCCTGGGCCATTCGACAAAAATACGCCATCTGGCTTCAAGGCCAAAGCTTGTTCAGCTGTAGCCTGCGCTGGCAACACCGTCACTTTACAGCCACGTGAAACCAACATGCGTAAAATATTACGCTTAACACCATAATCAAAAGCTACCACATGAAACTTAGAATCAGCAGGCTTGCTATAACCCGAACCTAATTGCCACTCGCCTTGCTCATAGCTATAAGACTCTTTACAAGAAACTACTTTCGCTAAATCTAAGCCAGACAAACCAGGAAATTCAGCGATAGCCGATTTAGCCATGCTCAAAGCTTTGGCTTCATCAGCTTCACCAGCAACAATAGCGCCTGTTTGTGCACCTTTTTCACGCAACACTCTAGTGAGTTTGCGAGTATCAATGTCGGCAATCGCCACTACATTGTTGTGTGCTAAATATTCACTTAAATTTTGTTCACTACGGAAATTACTATGGATTAGCGGCAAATCACGGATAATCAAACCACTTGCATACACTTGGCCTGATTCCACATCTTCAGAATTCACGCCCGTATTACCAATATGTGGGTAAGTAAGCGTGACTATTTGCTTGGTGTAAGATGGGTCAGTGAGAATTTCTTGGTAACCCGACATTGAAGTATTAAAAACCACCTCACCTACGGTTACCCCCACTGCGCCAATTGAAATGCCTTTAAACACTGTTCCATCAGCAAGAACCAACATGGCTGGTGTGTGTTGCGGCACGGTTAACCCCTTGTTATTCAATAAATTATCGCTTAGCAGATAGCGGATATGCAAAGCGGGAGGAGTTTTTGCTCTTCCCGCTCGTTAATGTGTGAATTATAGCTGAAGTCTCAGAGACTATCAATCACGGCTTGCAACAGAAGTGTAAACCAATTGCAAAATTCAACTATTGAAAGCGCCGCTTAAACCAAACTACCTAAACCCAAGCACATCTTGCATATCAAATAATCCAGAGGATTTTTGTGCCAAAAATTTAGCTGAGCGCAGCGCACCTAGTGCAAAAGTTGCGCGGCTACTTGCTTTATGTGTAAGCTCAACACGCTCGCCAACACCCGCTAACACGACGGTATGATCACCCACCACATCGCCACCACGCATCGTTGCGAAACCTATCGTGCCAGCTTCACGCTCACCAGTCACACCTTCTCTGGCATACACAGCACAATCTTTCAAATCTTTGCCCAAGCCTTTAGCTGCGGCTTCACCAAGCCTTAATGCAGTGCCCGACGGCGCATCTACTTTATGCCTGTGATGCATTTCAACGACTTCAATATCGTAGCCTTCACTTAATACTTTGGCCGCTTGTTCTACTAAATTAATCAGCAGAGTCACGCCCACGCTCATATTCGGCGCAAAAACAATGGCAATATTTTTTGCCGCTTCTTGAATCTGCAACTTTTCTTCTGCGCTAAACCCTGTAGTACCTATCACCAATTTAACATGGTGCTTTTGGCAAGCGGCAAGATACTGCAAACTAGCCTCAGGGCGCGTAAAATCAACCAAGACATCAGCACCTTGTAAAGCAGCATCGATATCGTGACTGATTTTTACGCTACTATTTTTACCAAACTGCTCGCCAGCATCTCGACCCTGTGTTGGGCTATCTGCACGATCTAATGCAGCATGTAATATCAACTCAGCATCCGCAAAGACGCCCTCTAACAAGGCATGCCCCATGCGACCTGAGCACCCTGCAATTACTACCTTTAACATACCTTAAAACCCTATCTTTTCTAACATACGCTCAAAATAACCCGGCCCTGGGTCAGATGGCCCCTCAGTTGCAGCATCCGTAGCTGGATTAGCTTTAAACATGGCCATATCCACATTACGCTCAAACCTCAAATTCACGGGCAAACCATTAAGTGGTGTCAGTATGCGCGGCGACATTCTGCTGGCAGGTGACCTGAGGTTACGATCTAACTTCAAGCTCATTTCTATAGGCGAGTTATCTAGCGGTGCTAGCGATGGCGACTCTGCTGGCGTATCAGCAACAGTGCTATGCTCAGCTACTGCAGGCGCTGGCTTATCTTCTTCTACGGGCTGCGGCTTATCTGCCTCAGGTTGAGCCACAGACTCAGGCGATCTAGCTGAAGGCGCGCTTGGCTCTGCTGCTGCAACAGCCAAAGGCACGGCCAAGACTGAAGGAACATCAGCACTGGGAGCAACGGCTAAAATCGACTTACTCTCTTCTGCTTTTTCTGGCTCAGCTGAAGCAGGCTCTTGCTTTGCAGGCTCAGCTTTTGCTGGCGTTAACTTGCTTACCTTATCTACAGGCTTGTCATCACTCTTCCAGAATTTGAGCTTATCTAACAAGCCGTCTTCTTTCTCGGCTGGCTTGACCTCTGAAACCGCCCCCTGCACTGGCTGAATAGTTTTGTCTTCTTTCCAGAACTGCAACCTATCAACAAAGCTCTCTCGGCTACGCGGCTCAATAAGGGCTGATTTAGACGTACTAATAGGGTCAACCGCTGCCTCAGTCACGGCATCGCCACCAATATCAGCCAGCAAATCATCTTTAAAGCTCAAAATCACACGACGCTGCTCAAACACTTGACCATCTTTGCGCATTTGGTAGAAGTAATCCCAGCGATTGGTGTGAAAGCTATCTTGTATAAGCGGCGAGCCCATAACAAAACGCACTTGTGATTTTGTCATACCAGGCTTTAATTGCTGCATCATTTTATAAGTAACTACATTACCTTGCTGAACATCCACCTTATATGGCTTAACAGAGGGTAACGTAGAGGAGCAACCAGCATTGAGCAACGACAAAAAAACCAATAATATGTAAATAGTGTGGCGCATTACCATGACTTAAATAGAAAATACCGTTAATATACCACGACACACACCTGACAAAATAGCGGGCAATACATAACTATGCGCGAACCGAATGATTTAAAAAATGCTGGCCTCAAGGCCACACTCCCAAGACTCAAGGTGCTTAGCCTATTTGAAAGCAGCAAGGAGCGACATTTATCAGCCGAAGACATTTACAAAATATTACTCACCACTGGTGAGGATGTAGGCTTGGCAACTGTCTATCGTGTGCTTACACAGTTCGAGCAAGCTGGCTTATTAGTTCGCCATCACTTTGAAAGTGGCAAAGCTGTTTTTGAGTTAAACGAAGGCGGCCATCATGACCACATTGTATGCATGCAATGCGGCCGTGTAGAGGAGTTTGTTGACGAAGAAATTGAAAAGCGCCAGCATATCGCAGCCTCTGAACGTGGCTTTAAAATTCACGAGCATTCACTCTATATTTATGCAGACTGCACAAAACAACCATGTCCACATAAATCTTAATTTCAGCTTCAAGCTAATCCAGTCAGAGCAAAATCAATAAAATAATCAACTAACACCAACACGGCGAGCCTTATCGCCGTGCCATAATAAAACCAGCTCCTTTAGCCCCCCCCCTTACATCATACTAGCCCATATCTAGGCTAGACTCTGCAACATTCGCATCCAAGATGCGAGAAATCACGTATCCATTTTATGCATCTCAACAGAAAGCATTTAATGATTCGATTCGTCCAACTTATCGCCACAATCATCACTGCCGCATCACTCATGAGCATCAGCAGTGTACAGGCGCAAAGCGGCAATCAAGGCGCTAGCGAGGCCATTTCTTGGCAACCATGGTCAGATGCCGTCTTTGAACAAGCTAAACGTGAAAACAAATTAGTCATTCTTGATTTAGAGGCAGTCTGGTGCCATTGGTGCCATGTCATGGACGAAGAAACTTACCACAACCCCGCCATCCTTAAACTCATACAAAAGCATTTTATTGCAGTTCGCGTAGACCAAGACGCAAGCCCAGACATCTCAATACGTTATGAAGACTATGGCTGGCCTGCAACAGTGATATTTGCCGCTGATGGCAGCGAGCTTATTAAACGTCGCGGATATATTGCACCTGAAAACATGCAAAGAATATTAAACGCCATCATTAAAGACCCTACACCTGGGCCATCCATACAAAAGCCTAGCGAAATCATCATTGGCAGCAGCACACAACTTAGCCAAGCGCAATTAAGTGCAATCAGCAATGACATTAATAATGGCTATGACAACACACTAGGCGGCTGGGGCAATGAACACAAATTCATACTCGCACAAAATGTTGAATACGCACTTATCAGCGCCAAACAAGGTGACAAAGCATTAGAGCAAAAAGCACTTGAAACGCTAGATAAAGCACTCGCGCTGATAGACCCTATATGGGGTGGCGTTTATCAATATTCAGACCGTGGGCGCTGGAACTCACCACACTTTGAAAAAATCATGTCCATACAAGCAGATGGCTTAAGACTCTACTCACTGGCCTATAAACAATATGGCAAAGCCAGCTATTTAAAAGCCGCGCGTGATATTGAGCGCTACTTAAATGACTTTCTCACCAGCCCAGAAGGTGCGTTTTACACAAGCCAAGACGCAGACGTCAGCGCGCAAGTAGACGGCCACGCATTTTATCCGCTTGATGACAAAGCGAGACGCGCGCTTGGCACCATGCCACGCATAGACAAAAACATCTACGCACGTGAAAACGGCTGGGCCATACGCGGTCTTGCAGCCCTATATGACGCAACTGGCGACAAACAAACCTTGAACCGCGCCATTCAAGCCGCCAACTGGATAAGCGCTAATAGAAGCCTAGGTGCAGGCGGCTTTAAACACGGCGCAAAAGATGCCGCAACGCCTTATTTAGGCGACACCCTCGCCATGGCAGAAGCCTACCTCGCGCTTTACACCTCAACAGGC
>CAZAHP010000017.1:6100-25806 GCA_964484985.1 uncultured Methylophilaceae bacterium | reverse complement strand
GGCTGGGTTGAGTGGTAACTTTGAAAGCTGCTCAAAGCTAGCCTCGTAGGGCGATGTGACTTTGCTCTCAATATCACCCGCTAAATCATCAAAGGTGACCTCTCCCGCCTTGCCCTCTTTCACTATCTGTTGCCATGAGCGTTGTATGATTGCCTCATTTTGCAAGAACTCACTGATACCCTTACGTACTTGCAGCTCTTCACTCCAACGATATTTAGGTGCGGGAATATGAAGCACCAAAAACAGTAGTGACACCGCTAGCAAGATGCCTGATAGCACGCGCTTACGCATACTGGGTAAGTAATGTTCTATTTTAAGTGGCTTGGGAATCACCAAACTCAAAAAGATACCCGTTAAAAAACCGCCAATATGGGCATAATTATCAACGCCAGTGATAATAAACCCCATCACAATAGTGACTACAGAAAAGATAATCGCCGCCCAATATAGCCAACGAAACTCTCGTGCATCAATCTGAGCACGCTCTCTCCAGAGAAAAGTAATCAAAGCACCGTACAAACTGAATACAGCACCTGATGCGCCACCTGAAACAGTCTGATTACCTTGCATAACGAGCGATAGTAAATTACCCATCAAGCCGCTCAAGATATAAATGGCTAAAAACCGACCTCTGCCGTACATGCGCTCTACCAACTGACCGCAATCCCACAGGGC
This sequence comes from uncultured Methylophilaceae bacterium, assembly GCA_964484985.1. Classification (GTDB taxonomy): domain Bacteria; phylum Pseudomonadota; class Gammaproteobacteria; order Burkholderiales; family Methylophilaceae; genus CAZAHP01. Next base: position 25,131 of record CAZAHP010000017.1, on the reverse strand, counting down.
AAACATATTCATGAGTAGATGGATGACGCCAAAGTGAAGAAACATCGCGGTAAACAGACGCCACCACTGGCCGTCAGCAGTCGCTGGTGCAAAATTAGCGCCCCAATTCAGTTGTACATCATTTGGCGAATGCCACATGCCCGCACCATTAAATAACATGGCGATAAACACTAAAACATTGCTAGCGATTAAAAAACGAACCACTGGAATATTGGGCGTATGTTTTTGCAGCAAATCAAGCAAAGATGGCAGTTTTTGATTATTCTCAGACACTAAATATCCTTCGGTGAGCCGAAATTATAGGCGAGATTCTGACAATCTAACAAACGATTAGTTTAGGGACTGCTATCAATTGATTTACTTAGCTAGACACGGCCTTTGACGCATCATGGCAAGCTAGTGTTTTTTGTAAGCAATGCATAAACGCATGCTCGCAAAAATGCTGTCTTTAGAAATTACGTCTTCTTGGCGTATAAGAAGCAGCCTTAGACTCAATATGCCTAAAAGTAATACGACCATTATTGATGTCATAAGGTGAAAGCTCTAAAGTGACTTTGTCACCTGCCAAAATACGAATATGGTTTTTGCGCATTTTGCCGCCAGTGTAGGCTACCAGTTGATGACCATTATCAAGAGTCACACGGAAGCGTGAATCTGGCAAGACTTCCATGACCACGCCATTCATTTCAATGAGTTCTTCTTTAGCCAATAGCTGCTCCAAATATTAAGTGAGACCCATAAAGAAGCAAGCGCTGACTGCTTGAAGCTTAAAAAAACTAGGGAATAGTGAGAAAAGAAATTACAACGAACTTGCTGCGAGGCACTACCAATCGCGCGTGCAGTATAGACTGTCAGGCCACAATTAGCAAATAAGCCTGGCTATACCTGTGATTTGATTAGCAAAATAATCCCAAGCAATCCTGCAATCGTTTGACCTTAATCAAAGAAAAAGTAGCTGAACAGCTCTACAGTAGAGGCTCTTACAAGCAGGAGCTTTAATTATGTATAGTCGATTATTTAGTGAATTACTCTCATCATACGTTGGCGTGTTAAGCCTTATCACTATTTTGCTGATATTTGCTTTGCTCGGCGTATTTTTAAGTTTATTTTTGCGTAACGATGCGCCTAAAAAGTAGTGCATGAAAATTATTATTAAAGTTATTTTAAGTGTAGCCGATAACTCAAACACATCCACGAAGTATTAGTGCTTGTTAGGGTGTTTGTGTTTCAAATGCTCATTTTTACTTAACTTTGATTAAAGGAAAAAATCATCATGAAAAAAATCGTTTCAGCTTTATTGGTATTAGCCGCTTTAATGTCTAACGTTGCAATGGCAAATGATTGCCATCCTGATGAGCATAAAGATGACCATGGCAAATGCGTTAAAAAATAATTTAAGTATTAAGCAAGACTAAGCTACCCAGAGTAGCCCATTGGGGTAACCCAAGCAACAAACCTCAACACTTAGGGTGCTGAGGTTTGTTTTATTTTAGGCCTATGATATTGAGTTCTAATCTTAAACCAGCGCAACTTCCACCAAATTATCACTAAACGTAGTTGAGTGCCCCATATCGCCAAACTCAGCGGAGCTAATGCAGTTTACGGTGCCAGTATTAAGCTGACGCCAATACCCTAATGTTGCAACAATAATCCCTGCATTCACATCTTCAGATATTTTGGCCGAGCCTTCAAATGCGCCTCGACCGTTAAATACTTTGACTGTATCTCCGTCTTTTACGCCGCGAGCTTGCGCATCTAAAGCGTTAATCAAGACAAACTGCTCGCCTTGGCCTTTAATTTTCTCAGTCACATTGGCATAACATGAATTTAAAAAACCGTGGCTCTTGGGTGAAATAATATTGAGCGGATATTTTGCCGCCAACTCAGGGTTAGTCGCAGGCGTTTCTCGTGAGGCTACGTAATCGGGTAGAGGGTCTAAATCTTCGCCTGGTTGAAAGCCTTCATACATTTGGCGGAAAGGGCCTGCCACGAAGTTTTTTGCGCCCTCGGCCATGAGTTGGCATTTGCCACTGGGGGTTGGAAACTCACCTTTGGCATGACGTGCACGTGTGTCTTTATCGCCAAAAGCTTTAAGGCGCGCAAACCCGTGCTCACGCAAATAATCTAAGTCTATGCCTTCACAGGTAGGTGAAGCCCAGTCTACATAGTTTTCTAAGCACTCAGTATCATTCCACTTAAAGTTATCTTCTTCATAGCCCATGCGCTTAGCTAGCTGCCTAAAGATTTCGTTATTGGGGATTGCTTCACCTGGCGGCTCGATGCACTTTTCATTGTAGGTGAGATAGAGATGCCCCCACGAGAGCACCATATCCTCCATTTCAGCACCCATGGCTGCGGGGAGCACAATATCGGCATAGGCAGCAGTATCAGACATAAAATGCTCTGCCACGACTAAAAATAAATCTTCACGCGCTAGGCCTTGTGCAATTTTATCGGTTTCAGGAGCTTGCGTCAGTGGGTTGGTATTCCACACCATCATGGATTGAATCGGTGTTTCAAGCTTAATCTCTCCAGTGAGCACGCGACCTAACTGTAAGTTATTGACCACTGGCGTGCCTTCTGGGATTAAATCTGGGCGTGAAATCACATCAAATTTGTAAGGATGCTCCCATACTGGAAACTGCAATGCACCACCACCCACATGACGCCATGCACCAATCAGCGCAGGTAGGCAAGAAACCGCGCGTATGGCTTGGCTGCCTCCATAATTACGCTCTAAAGCCACACCCAATCGAATGGCTGCTGGCGGTGTTGTGGCATATTCCCGTGCAAATTTTCTAATGTCATCCGCAGCAATGCCTGTAATTTCTGCTGCCCACTCAGGGGTACGTGTTTTTGCACGCTCGGCTAGCTCTTTGTAACCTATGGTGTAATTGTCTATGTAGTCTTGGTCAACCAAACCTTCACTAATAATCACGTTCATCATTGCCATTGCCAAAGCACCATCGGTACCTGGTTTAGGCGCAATATGCCAATCTGCCTCTTTGGCAGTTTTAGAGGCGTAAGAATCGACCACAACTACCTTAGCGCCTTTTTTCTGCGCTTCATGAATAATGTGCCAATGGTGTAAATTAGTGCTAACAGAGTTACATGCCCAAATCACAATGTATTTAGAATGGGCAAAACTTTCTGGGTCTACCCCTGCCGTTGGGCCAACAGTCAGCAACCAAGCGGTACAAGAACCTTCTCCACAAAAAGTACGCTCACACACAGTAGCGCCCATGCGATTAAAAAATGCATCGCCACCGTTTAAGCCATGCACCAAACCCTGATTGCCTAAATAGCTATTAGGCATAATGGCATGGGGGCCATCTGTTGCAATAATCGCTTTCCACTTAGCAGTAATTTCGTCTAGTGCTTCATCCCAAGTAATTCGCTTAAATTGCTTGCTGCCTTTAGCGCCCGTGCGTTTGAGCGGATATAACAAGCGATCTGGATGATAATGACGTTTTTCATAATCTTTGAGTTTCACGCATAAACCACCGCGCGTCATGGGGTGCTCTTTGTTGCCTGTGACTGAAATCAGTTTTTTATCTTTAACCGTATACACCATAGAGCAAGTGTCTGGACAATCGTGCGGACATCCGCCGTGAAAGGTTTTTATATCATCAACTACTTGGTTCATGCTACAGCCTCCTCAATATATTTTATCTAAATTTCAATCACTTTCATCACAAAACCTCAATATATACAACCCAGTATACTTCTTTTTTTTAACGACAGGCAAATGCTATGGTCTATCCAGTGCACTGCTGTATGCTATGCTTAATATTCAAGACACCGCTTTCAATTGATACAGGTGTCTTTTAGACTATCGCATGCTTTTGTGAGTAATACAAGATGGCGCATTTATTTTTTAGAAAGTAGTCAATGAAGTATTTTTTATCTGGCGTTTTGCTTATTACCATAAGCTTTTTTTACCAACAGACTTATGCAATTACACCCGCCACCCCTGATACAAAAATTAGCATGCCAGCACCATCATCACGTGCGCAAAATCTGTTTGATGCTGCGCGTAATGACTTACTGCAAATTCGCGTGCTACTCAAAAACGGTAGAACACAATCTTCTGTAGGCTCAGGTTTTTTAATTGGCACTAGCAACTTGGTAGTCACCAATTACCATGTGGTTTCGCAAATTGTGATGGACCCTCAACTTTATGTGGGTGAGTTTATTGACACCAATGGCAAACGCGGCACGGTGAAACTATTGGCAGTAGATGCCTTACATGATTTAGCCGTAGTCAGTGTAAATCGCCAAGGCACTGGCTACTTTCAAGTACCTGATGCGCTACCGAATCTTAAACAAGGGCAGTATTTATACTCTTTAGGCAACCCTCTAGATTTAGGTTTTGCAATTTCAGAAGGTGCATATAATGGCGTGATACGTCGCGGCTTTACTCAACAGTTTATGTTCACAGGCCCTATCAACGCGGGCATGAGTGGCGGCCCCAACATCACAGAAAATAACCAGCTCGCTGGCGTAAACGTCTCAAAACGCTTAGATGGAGAGCTCGTCAGCTTTTTAGTCCCCGTTGAGTATGTACGAGATTTACTAAAAAAAGCGGCCGCCCCATCCAAAACAGAATTTAAAGCCAGTGTGGGGCAACAGCTTTTAGCGCATCAAAACGCCATGATAGACACCATTTTAGTCACGCCATTCAACCTCAAGACATTAGGTGCTTATCAAGTGCCGATGCGCGAGTCAGACCAAATGCGCTGCTGGGGACGCTCTAATAAAGAAAAAGAAGCATCCTACCGCTTTAGTAGTGTAGATTGCGCAATGGAATCTGCGATTTTTGTATCAGACCAATTGCAAGTTGGTCATGTAGCGATTCGCCATGAGTTCGTCAAATCTGTAGACTTAGGCGCGCTACGCTTTTATGCGCTGCAAAGCCAATCTTTTAAAAACGAGCAATTTGGTAACGACAAAGACCCCAACCGAACCGCACCACAATGCCAAGAACACTTTGTAAAAAATGCACATCTGCCTTTACGTGCAGTCTTGTGTGTACGTGCTTACCGAGAGTTTGAGGGCTTGTATGATTTTTCTTTGCTCACCGCAACCACCGATAGCAATTTATACAATCTGCAAAGCAGGCTAGATGCAAATGGGGTTTCTTATGAAAATGGTTTACGCATTTCTCGTGCATTTTTAGATGCCATCAACCTATCTGCACAAGGAGCAAAGCCATGAGCGCACCCTACTACATTGAGCTTATCGGCAGCAATGAAGAAGTACTCTCACGCCACCGCTTCGAAAAACTCCCCATCACCATAGGCCGCGCCTACGATAACGAATTAATTTTAGACGATGCATACATGGCAGAGCATCATGCCGAAATTTATGAAAATGATGAAGGCGTTTTAGAAATCAAAGATTTAGGTAGCAAAAACGGCATTATCAGCCAAAATCTGCGTCTAGCAAAAACAGCTCTTGATGGGCTGCAAATACTCAAGTTAGGTCGTACTAGAGTTAGAGTACGAGATGTCAATTTTACAGTTGATAAAGAATTGATAGACCATACCACCACGCGATGGGAAGGCCTACCACCCGCGTTAACTGGCCTCGCCATGATTACCGCAAGCACGCTGCTCAGCACTTGGCTCTTGGATTTTGAGCAAGCCAGAGCCGTTAGCTACATCTATTCAATCATGATTGTTTTTGCACTAGTCATTACATGGTGCGGTGTTTGGGCCTTTGCCAGCCGCGTCATGAGTGGGCATGCGAGATTTGGTCGTCACATTTTCATTGCTGCATCAGCGATTATTTTAATGGATTGTTGGGATGCACTCAGCCATACTGCGGCTTATGTATTTTCGCTAGAAACCTTAACGCGTTATGGCTCTCACATTCTAGTTGCAATCGCTGGCGGCATGATATTTTCACACCTATATGTCATCAACCCAAAAAATCCTAAGCACCTCTTCAAGATTAGTTTAGTCATCGCCATGTTGGGTTCATGTGTGATTTTAATGAATAATTATCTGCGTGATGGCAGCTTAGCAGACGAGCTTTATATGTCGCATTTATTGCCACCTGCAACCAGGCTCAGCGGCAACCAAAGCACCTCTGACTTTTTAGATGAAGCAAAAACGCTAAAAGCACATTTAGATAGCGAGCGCTTAAAACCCGCCAACATGGCTGGCGGGCTTATCAATTAAGCTCTATTAACAAAAAGGCCTTAGATTAAGGCCGTAAGACACACTATTTTTTGCGCCAAATCGTGCCCTGAGGCGTATCTTCTAGCACTATGCCTTGCGCAGTAAGTTCTTGTCTAACTCGGTCAGCCTCAGCAAAGTTTTTAGCTTGCTTAGCTGCCGCACGCTCAGCAATCATCGCTTCAATCTGCTCTGCACTTAGGCCGCCATCATCTTGCGCACCAGATTGTAAAAACTCAGAAGGATTCGCTTCTAACAAACCTAAAATATTTGCTAGCGCCTTTAACATAGCAGCCGTCTCGGCCGATTTTGTTTTATTCACTTCGTTAGCCAAATCAAACAACACCGCCATCGCCAAAGGCGTATTAAAGTCATCATCCATAGACTCTTTAAAACGCACCGCATAAGGCGATGACCAATCCAAATCCTGCTCAGCAGGAGGCGTATTATTTAAAGCATTATACAAACGCGTTAAAGCTTGTTGCGCGTCATCTAGATGCTGATTAGAATAATTCAGCGGGCTACGATATTGCGCACGCAAGATAAAAAATCGCACCACCTCAGGCTTATATTTCTGCAACACCTCACGTATGGTAAAAAAGTTACCTAAAGACTTAGACATCTTTTCATCATCGACTCGCACAAAGCCGTTGTGCATCCAATAATTCACAAACTGGCAACTGTGCGCCGCCTCACTCTGAGCGATTTCATTTTCATGATGCGGAAACTGCAAATCTTGCCCACCGCCATGAATATCAAAACGATGGCCTAAATGATGCGCGCCCATTACAGAACACTCAATATGCCAGCCAGGGCGACCCTTACCACCATTTTTGCCAAATGGAGAATCCCAGCTAGGTTCACCTGATTTTGCCGATTTCCACAATACAAAATCCATGGGGTCTCTTTTAAACTGGTCAACCTCCACACGCTCGCCTGCGCGTAAATCTTCTAATGATTTACCTGACAACTTGCCATAAGTCGGAAAGCTACTGACGGAATAAAATACATCGCCATTATCTGCCAAGTAAGCATGCCCCTTTTCAATCAACTGACTAATCATGCTAATCATGCCATCAATATACTCTGTGGCACGTGGCTCAATATCTGGGCGCATCACACCCAACTTTGCTGAATCCTCATCCATTGCATCAATAAAGCGCTGGGTTAACTCACCAATCGTCTCTTTATTTTCATTGGCGCGCTTAATAATCTTGTCGTCAATATCAGTAATATTGCGCACATATGTCACGTCTAATCCAGAAGCACGCAACCAGCGATTCACCATATCAAACACCACCATCACCCGCGCATGACCTAAGTGACAAAAATCATAAACGGTCATCCCGCATACATACATTTTGACTTGACCTGGCGTGATAGGCACGAAAACTTGCTTTTCGCGGGCGAGAGAATTATAAATTTTGAGCATAAATATGATGAAAAATGTTGGTTAAGGCTATAAAATTACGAATTAGCAATTTAAAACTCGTTATTCAAAGTGTTAAGTTTTATAATGAGTGTAGATGTTAAAGCTGCTTATTGGTAGAATTATACTAATAAACAAAGCTTCCAAACCACTTGGACCGAATTAACTTGGAAAAGTATACCACAATGCCACTCAATCAAATTTTGACTCGCTCAGCATTCATTCTTGCTACTCTTTTTGCTTTCAGCGCAGCACATGCTGACAACCTTAAAGATATTGCCGCCTTAGCGAACCAACAAGGCCAGCAAGCTGCCGCGCTTGACCGCATTAACGCTTACATCACCGCCAACCCCAAAGATGTGCAAGCACTCTTTATTAAAGGCGTTATACTTGCTGAGCAAAATCGTCGTGATGAAGCGATCAAAATTTTTACTGAAATCACTGAAAAAAGCCCCAACCTACCAGAGCCATACAATAATTTAGCTGTACTTTACGCTGACCAAGGCCAATACGACAAAGCAAGAAAAGCCCTAGAAAACGCCATTAAAACACACCCAAGCTATGCAACTGCGCATGAAAACTTAGGTGATATCTACGCAAGAATGGCATCTGAGTCATATGACAAAGCTTTACAACTTGATAGCAGCAACTCACGTGCACAAAACAAGCTTGCTTTAATTAAAGACCTCTTTGCTGGCAGCAAAAAACCAAATACAGCTGTAGCAGCCGTAACCAAAACCACCCCTGAAGTTAAACCTACGGTTAAAACAACGAATATTGACCCAGAAGACCCTTCAAATGCTAGCAAATCTAGCGCTGCAGCTGTAGCTGCCCCTGCAGGAAATGATGACATCGTCAATGCGGTACAAAACTGGGCTAAAGCATGGTCATCTAAAGATGTAGACCAATACCTTGCTAGTTACGGCAGTGCATTCAAAACACCTAAAGGTGAAAGCCGTAGCGCATGGGAGAAAACCCGTAAAGAGCGTATTAATAAGCCTGGTAGCATATCAGTTGAACTCTCTAATATTAACGTAAAAATGGATGGCGCTGACACGGCTAAAGTAAGCTTCAAACAAAGCTACAAGAGTGCAAACCTTGCTCAACGCACATCAAAAGTGCTGACCATGAAAAAATCTGATGGCAAATGGTTGATTATTCAGGAGCAAGCTGACAAGTAACTGCGCTAGCCAACTCTATTTTAATGCGCAATATTTGTTTATATTGCAGCCTTGCGCTGCAGCTGCTTGCTTTATCCCCAATCAATGCGGTTGCTCAACCTGTGAGCAACCACAAAGGCTTGGTGCTAGCGACACAAGCCAGCCCAGACGCAGAAAACGCTAAGGCTGTAGAAAACCAACTCATCAGCACCCTGATTGCACTATCGCAAGGACGCATACACGCAGCCTTACAATCGGTGGATGTATTAATTGCCAAAGCGCCAAACTTTAAATTAGCGCATCTAATCCGTGGTGATTTGCTCATGGCATTGGCTCAGCAAGACTCTATCAGCCAATCCAATCACTCTCCCGCAGTTCAAGCCGAGATTAAAAACTACCGCGATGAAGCCCGTAAAAGGTTAGAGCATTATTTTGACCTTAAAAAGCCGAGAGGCATTCCAGATATACTTTGGCAGTTAGACATGAGCACTCCCTATGTCTTGGTTGTTGATGCTGCCAAGTCTCGCTTGTACCTATATCGCAACCAAAACGGCACGCCTGTATATATGGCGGACTATTATGTAACGCTGGGTAAAAATGGAATAGATAAACAAGTACAAGGTGATAAGCGTACGCCTATTGGCGTCTACAAAGTCGGCAGCAGGCTAAAACGAGAGCTTCCTGATTTATATGGCGAAATGGCCTTCCCTTTGAGCTACCCGAATGAATGGGATGCACATCAACGCAAAACAGGCTCAGGCATTTGGTTACATGGCACTCCACGCAACACCTATAGTCGCCCACCACAGGACAGTGACGGATGTGTAGTCATGTCGAATGCTGACTTGCGCACTTTAGAACCGATTTTGCAGCCAAGCAACGCGCTCATCATCGTCGCTCATGACTTATCATGGCCAAATACTTCACAAGTTAACTCACAAAAAAGCGCACTCTTACAAGCCATTGAAACTTGGCGTAGGGATTGGGAGTCTAAAAAAACAAATCAATACTTAACACACTACTCGCCTAACTTCTTTAGCGTCAGCACCGACTTTGCAGGCTGGGCTGCGCATAAAAGACTAGTACAAGCAAATAGTGCTAAACTAGAGATTAAGCTTTCTAAAGTCTCAGTATTGCGCTACCCAGACAGCAAATCAAGAATGGCCGTTGTCACATTTGAGCAGCAATATCGCACTGACGGAATTGATAGCCGCGTGCAAAAGCGACAATATTGGGTTCTAGAAAACGCACGCTGGAAAATCCTTTACGAAGGGCCGGGCTAGACTGAATTATTTTGTTAACTAAAGGAAATACCATGGTAAAACTACACACAAATTTCGGCGATATTACTTTAGAACTTGATGCAGAAAAAGCACCTATTACGGTTGCTAACTTTCTGCAATATGTAGAGAGTGGTTTTTACGCAAACACCATATTTCACCGCGTGATTGATGGTTTCATGATACAAGGCGGTGGCTTTGAACCTGGCATGTCACAAAAGCCAACTAAAGAAACCATTAAAAATGAAGCCAATAACGGCTTAAAAAACGACAAATACACCATTGCCATGGCTCGCACACCTAGCCCACACTCCGCTAGCAGCCAGTTCTTTATCAATGTCAACGATAACAACTTCTTAAACTTCACATCTGAAAGCTCACAAGGCTGGGGCTACTGCGTTTTTGGAAAAGTGGTTGAAGGTAGCGACGTAATTGATAAGATTAAAGCTGTTAAAACAGTTAGCCGCAATGGGCATCAAGACGTACCTGCTGAAGATGTCATTATTACAAGCGCAGAAGTGGTATAAACTCCAGAGCTTAATTTTAGTTATCCGCAACCATGTCAAATATCGGAAATGCAATGAGTCATAGCTTGTTCATTTCCGATTTGCATTTGTGCATCTCCAGACCCAATATTACCCAAGCTTTTATTAAGCTGCTACAAAATCAGGCCACTGCTGCAGACGCATTGTATATATTGGGCGACTTTTTTGAGTATTGGGCTGGCGACGATGATATTAATAACCCCGATTACGCTGAGATTATTGATGCCTTAAAAACATTAAGTTTTAAAGGTACGCCTATTTTTCTTATGCATGGGAATCGTGACTTTCTAATTGCTGAAAAATTTGCCAACACTAGTCATGTCTCATTAATTGCAGACCCTACATTACTAGAGTTATACGGCAAGAAAATTTTACTCAGCCACGGTGACAGCTTATGTACAGACGACATTTCATATCAAGCATTTAGAAAGCAAGTTCGTGGAGCTGAGTGGCAGCAACACTTTCTGAATCAACCATTAGCTCTAAGAAAAAGCCAAATTGAAAGCTTAAGAAAACGTAGTGAGCTTGAAAAGTCCAACAAATCTGAAAGCATTATGGATGTAAATGCAGAAGCGGTTGTAGAGTTCATAGGTCACTTTCAACACCCAGACGTTCTCATACATGGGCATACACATAGGCCTGGAAAGCACATCATAAGCGCTAACAACAAAACCACTGAGCGCTGGGTTTTAGCTGACTGGTATGATCATGGTAGCTATTTAAAACTTAGCCAAGGCGGCTGCGAAGCCATTCAGCTATAACGCACTTACATACAGCCATCAACTATGAAAAAAGTGATTATCTGTAATAATTTTCGTAGCAACCCCAGTAAGCCTTCTTGCTCAGCACGCGGCAGCCAAGCCATTACAGAGGCAGTTACTCATGAAATTAATACTCATCACTTAGATGTAGAAATTGAGCACGTTAAATGCTTAGGAATGTGCGAGCATGGGCCCAATGTAAAACTTGCACCCTTCGGGCCATTTATAGAAGGTGTAGATAGCTCACAAATTCCAATACTCATTGAAAAAATTAGAGCCTTTACTGAAACGCCTATCAAAAAATAACCATATGGCCACTCTACTTTTGAGTTAGATAATGTAAAGCCTCTTGTGCACTTCCAACTGTTTTCTTTTCTTTAAATAACAGCAACATTAGGCCACCATTAATAAGTACGAGAAACACCTCAATGTAAAGTATGGGCGTCACTATTACCTGATAACGCGGATGTGAAAAAATAAAATAAAATCCATCGAACGTTGGAATCACTGCATGAGTCATGCTTGAAACATACTCAAAAGGAGGAAACAACAAAATTGCAATCAAGTTAAGTGCAATGACAATCATGGAGGTGTTGCGCAAACCAATACGCATAGTGATTCGACGGCGATTACCTGTGTTCGTCAATAGCCAAAATATTCCAAAGTTAATCAGAATGACCATCACCTCAAGATAAAGCATACTTTGATTAATTTGTAATCGCTCATTACCATTTAGAATAAAGACGAAACCATAAAATATAGCGATGCCTCTGTTTGTGATAGAGTAGTCATCAAATGGCGGAAACAGCAATACAATGGCCAGATTAAATATAGCAAATGCAATAAGGTATTTTTTAACTTGCATCACTTTGCACTTATCCAATCACGAAGCGTTATAGCCAGGAATCTTAGACTCATCCACCTCATCTATTTGCTCAGGCTCTAAAAACCTCTCTGCATATTTGAGGTAAACCTTTTCTTTGATAAACAAATCAAATAAATCTGGGTCAACATGGTTCTCAAGCTTCATCTTACCTAAAATAAAGAGCGACTCAGTCAGTGTTTTTGCTTTTTTATATGGTCTGTCTCGCGAAGTCAAAGCTTCAAATATATCAGCTATCCCCATTATTCTAGCTGGCACAGACATCTGCTCTCGCGTTAAGCCGCGTGGGTAGCCTTTACCATCCATGCGCTCGTGATGCCCACCTGCATATTCTGGAACACGTTTCAGGTCTTTAGGATAAGGTAAAGACTCCAGCATATTGATGGTCACTACAATATGATTATTAATAATCGTTCGTTCTTCGGTTGTAAGTGTGCCCCTCGCAATATTTAGGTTATACACCTCATTTTCACTCAGCAATGGGCTTACCTTACCTTGCGCATCCACATAAGTACGAGCCGCTATGTCGCGCACACGCTGTTGATGCTCGGGCGTCATAAACTCGCCGCCCACATTGCTATTACTTAAAAATAAGAAATCATCATCAATCGCTGCTGAAGCAGCATTAAACTCAGCCTCTAACAGACTCGTCTCTGCTAAACGACCAGCTTTGATAGCCTCAAGCTGCTTACGCAACATGTCGCATTCCTGTTGTTTTTTGAGTAACGCAAATCGCTGTTCAACCAAATATATACGGTCAAATATTGCTGAAAGCTTAGTTGGCTTATCCATCACAGACTCAGGCGTCGTAACCTTGCCACAATCGTGCAACCAAGCCGCAATACGCAACTCATACACCTCTTTTTCACTCATATTAAAATCTTTGAGTGGGCCAGCTTGGGCATTCATAGCGGCATCAGCTAGCATCATTGTCAGTTCTGGCACTCGCTGACAGTGCCCGCCTGTATAAGGTGACTTTTCGTCAATTGCATCTGCAATCAACTCAATAAAAGCTTCGAATAAATTCTTCAAGCCTTCAATTAAGTTGTGGTTTGTCAAAGCAACCGCAGCCTGTGAAGCCAGTGACTCGACTAGCTGCTGATTAGCGGGAGAGAATGGGATAATCGCTTTAGTTTTTGGGTCTATCGCGTTAATGAGCTGTAGCACACCATTAATTTCGTTTTCATGATTCTTCATGGGTATCGTCAAAAATGATTGCGAGTGATACCCAGTTTTGCTATCAAACTTACGTGTACCTGAAAAATCAAATCCTTCTGCCTCATAAGCATTCGGAATATTAACTGTGCAATCATTCAGTACAGAATAAGCCGCGACCATATTGACGTTTGGAGAACCGTCTTCGAGATAAATTGGCAAGGGCGGAAACGGAATATCTTTTCCTGTAGTGCCACCCATTGCAATCCCTAAACTATCTGTACGCATAATCTCAAACTTAAGCGTACGCTCGTCAGTCACGGTATATAATGTGCCGCCATCAGCGTTAGTGATTTCTTTTGCGCCTAATAAAATCATTTCTAATAGGCGCTGATTGTCGCGCTCAGCAGATAGCGCAACGCCAATGGCATTCAGTTGGTCAAGCCTCTTTAGTAATTCTTGCTGTTCAGACATGGGGCACTCGCGGATAATTGAGAGCTACTCCGTGATTCTACAACAATATCACTAAAGAATTATCATTTAACTTACTGACAAATAAAACTCCATTTTAATACCAGCCAACTCAACCACATCATGGTCATGAAGCGCTGATGCCTGCACGCCTATCGAAACACCATTAACAAGCGGGTAGTTCGCACCTTCAACATGCGTAATAAAATATCCCTGTGGTCGCTTAGTAATCACGGCAACTTGCACACCTGTTTTACCTAAGGTCGTCAATGCTTTTGTTAACACTAACTCCTTACCCATATTGGCACCATTTAGTAATTGCAAACGCCCCATAGGTGCCGCAGCTGGTTCAGCAGGTGCTGCTGGTAGAACTCGAGTTGGAGCAACATCATCTACTGGGCCCCCAATAGATGATGGCAAGTTTATTTGCGCTGGTGTAGGGCTAAATAAATTGGGTGTTGAAGCAGTCGCTGGTGCAGACGACAATATAGACTTCATTGGCGTGCGAATAATCATGGTTTTTTCAAAATCATCTTGTTGCATACCACTAGAACCGCCAGCAAAAGACTCATTAATATATTTCAGCTGATATTTGCCAAACTCTATCAAGTCACCATGTTGCAAGACGTGCTTTACTGTAGGCTTCCCATTGACTAAAGTACCATTGGTGCTGCCTAGGTCTTCCAAAAATGAATCGTTACCTATGGTCATAATGGAAGCGTGCTCACCACTTACTGCTAGATTATCGATATGAATATCATTAGACGTGCGCCGTCCAATTGTCATGCGTTCTTTATCTAATTGATGCTCCCCCAAAAAAGCACCATCTAATAAAAAAATAAGCTTAGCCATATTGTATCCTACTGTTTATTTTAGCCAATTAAGAAGATTGTCATACCAATTATGCTCCACTGCAAATGGCTGCAGTACTTTTGCGAGTATGACCGAAATATTATCTTTACCACCATTATCATTTGCCATTTGTACCAAATGCTGCGCTGCTAAATCAAGGTTGCTACCTATCCCTGACAGCGCTTCACGAATCTCATCATCCTCCACTAAGTCTGACAAACCATCGGAGCAAACCATGTACAAATCTCCAACCTCTACATCATGCTCATGCAACTCAAGCTCTACTGTAGGGTCTACACCTAGTGCACGTGTGACTAAATTTTTGTTATTAGAAACTTTAGCCTGCTCTACCGTTATCAAACCCGAGTTAATTTGTTCTTGTAGTAATGAGTGGTCTTCGGTAATTTGTGTAAAGCTATCTCCGCGCAACCTATACATGCGAGAGTCACCAATATGACCCACCAATAATTTATTATTGGTAAACAAAGCCACAACGAGTGTTGTTCCCATACCTGCGCACTGAGGCTGGGTTTGTGAAACGTTGTAAATCGATTCGTTTGCACGGGCAACAGCTTCGTATATCAGTTGGCTTTCAGCCTGCATGCCAGTGACGGCATCTATCTGACCAGGCTCTAAACTCATCATCGATTCTTTAAGATCAGCAATGATTGAAAGCACTGCTATTTCACTAGCGACTTCTCCAGCTTTATATCCACCCATGCCATCAGCTAGCACTAACAAGCCAATTTCGGTATCACTTGCAACTGCATCTTCATTGTGGTCACGCTTGTGACCAACATCACTTAAACGGACAACCTCTACGGTATTAGAAATATCCAAAAGAGGCTCCCTCAAAAGGTAAACTTTGATAACCTGCTAGGCAATATGGCCAGTACACTAAGCTTTGCAAAAGAGCTCCCCTTTAACGATTACTTGCACTAATTAGCATCTCAGATATTACACTTCATTTTTCTCAAAATGAAGTAAAAAACACACAAAATCAAATGATAAAAGACAAAAGCTCAAGCAGAAACTAGTTTACTATCGCCAAGCTCTTGCTTTTAAACTTCTCTAGCTTTTATTTCATGCGGCCTGACTACTGCTGCCAACTTATCCAATACACCGTTCACATATTTATGGCCGTCTGTTCCCCCATATATTTTCGCAAGTTCAACACCTTCGTTGATAGCGACTCGATATGGAATACTCACATCATAAATAAGCTCGTAGGCCGAGATACACAAAATTGCATGCTCTATAGGGCTAAGCTCAGCAATTGTGCGGTCAATATACTTGGCAATATGTTCATCAAGTGCAGCTAAGTTCTCAGCAACACCTTCTATTAGTTGCCCAAAATAAGCTTCATCGATACGTTTAAACTCTGGATCGTCTGCCATTTCTCGGCGAATCTGTCTAAGTTCACCTTGGTTTAAAAAACCACGATAAATGCCTTTAAGCGCAAGCTCACGTGATTTGCGACGATTTCCGCCAGATTTAGCTACTTTTTGTGCAGGATTTACTTGTTCAGTCATAATTGTTTCAATAAGTTAGCCATTTCAATAGCCACCGCAGCAGCCTCCGCACCTTTAACGCTCATACGCGCCAAAGCTTGATCATCATCCTCAGTAGTCAGCACTGCATTCGCCACTGGCACGCCAGTATCTAGCTGAACCTCAGAAATACCTCGTGCTGATTCATTTGACACCACTTCAAAATGATAGGTTTCCCCACGAATAATGGCGCCCAATGCAATCAAAGCATCAAATTTCTGACTAATTGCCATACGGTGCAGGACTAGCGGCGTTTCTAATGCACCGGGTACAGTAGCTAAAACTATATCGGTGTCTAGCACACCTAACTTAAGCAACTCTGCTTTACAAGCCGATAATAATCCATCGCCTATATCATTATTAAACCTTGATAGCACAATACCTATACGCATTTCGCTACCATTTAGATTCACTTCCAACTCTTTCATATATAACCCTTATTGAATAATACCGTCATTATACAAATAATCTAAACAGCATTTGTCGTTTATTATCAAATCACTCAAGCTTTTAGAAAGTTAATACAAAAAAAAGGCACGACTTTTAATGTCGCGCCCTTATTTAACTACTATAAATTTAGCGTTAGTGAAACAACACCCACGCTTTTTGCACAGTGCTCCACACACCGAAGCTTATTGGAATCAATACACATAGCCAAACAATGACCGTGAGAGAAGAGTTATTAACCACCTGCGGCAAGTTAGCATCATTATTTGTAACCATCACCTTTTCATGTGCGATTTTCTTCTCTTCTGCCAGCTCTGAGTCACTCATAAAATATTTATCAGCGACTGGACGCACCATGAGATTAGCAACAAACCCTATCAACATCATGGCTGCAAGCACGTAAAATATAGGCCCATATACCTGATCAAACGAAACACCTTGTTCTAAGCGTACGTCATGCATATAGTTCACGACTACAGGGCCAAGTATGCCCGCAGTTGACCAAGCGGTAAGCAATCGACCATGTATGGCACCTACAAACTGCGTACCAAACATATCAGCTAAATACGCTGGTATTGTGGCAAAACCACCGCCGTACATAGAGGCTATCAAGCAAATGCAAGCAAGAAATAGCGCTAACGACTTCCAACCCGCAACGACTGAAGCTGCCAAATAAAGCACCAAACCTAGAACAAAAAAGATGAAGTATGTTTGCTTACGCCCTAACTTGTCTGAGGACGTTGCCCAAGCAATGCGGCCAAAAATATTAAATAGTGAAATTAAACCGACAAAGCCTGCACCTACTGCCGCTGCTGCGGTTGTTAATGCTTCGTCTTTCTTAATTTCTGCAAAGCCAATGTCTGGTTGGTGAATCAATGCTCCACCAAAGGTTTCTTGCAACATAGGCGCAGCAGCCCCAATAATGCCGATACTCGCAGATACATTCATACACAAAACTATCCATAACAACCAAAACTGCGGCGTCTTATGGGCATTCTTCAAATGTACATGGCGTGCAGCTATCATGCTATTAGCTGCAGTCACAGGCGGCGTCCAGTTTGCTGGCTTCCAACCCGATGGTGGAACACGATAACCTAAGGAACCACTAAGCATAAAGACGGCATAAATCAAAGCTAGAACCACAAAAGTTTGCCATATGCCAGCTTCTGTTGGCGAAGCAAAATACGCCATGAGTTTAGTTGCTAAAGGCGAGCCTATCATGGCGCCGCCCCCAAAGCCCATAATCGCCATCCCTGTAGCCATGCCGCGACGGTCTGGAAACCATTTAATTAGTGTAGAAACTGGTGATATATAACCTAAACCCAAGCCGACACCACCAATAACTCCTGAGCCTAACCACATCATCCAAAGCTGATGTGCATATATCCCATATGCGGAAATGAGCAACCCTCCGCACCAGCAAAGTGTTGCTACTACACCGGCCTTACGTGGGCCTGAGCGCTCTAACCATCCTCCCCAGAGTGCAGCAGAACAACCTAGCAGCACAAAAAACAGAGTGTACATCCAGCCCAAATCAAACTGAGTCCAATTGCAATCTGTTGCAAACAAAGCACGCCCAGTACCTGCCAACTTCTCTGCAAAAGTGGTTGCGCCAGCAGCACATGCTGCAAGTGGTTTGCCATCACTGCCCATTAGGGCATTACCTAAAGGTTTCCAGAATACTGAAAAACCATAGGCCATACCAATACACAAATGTACTGCTAAAGCCGCAGGCGGAATGAGCCAGCGATTATACTGAGCGCCTGCTGTAATGCGCTCTTTAGACAAAAAATGACTCACAGCTCCCCCTTGTTTTAACTTATACCAAATCTAACGCTTTACTAATTTTAAAACATTATAAGGTGAGTTGGCTCAAATGTTATAAAAGAAAAGTGCTTATTTAAATCAAGATACTGGAGGACTGTCATCAATATGTCATATTAGCGTCATATAGTACGCTACAATTCATTAGGTGATACTCACAAATAAGGAGCAAAGAATGCCAGCTAACATTCTGGTTGTGGAAGACGAACCAGCAATACAAGAATTACTTGCGCTTAACCTTACACAAGCGGGCCATAACGCCATGCGCGCATTAAGCGTTGAACAAGCACAACTTTATATTCGCGAAGCACTGCCAGACTTAATCATACTGGATTGGATGTTACCTGGTATGAGTGGCATCGATTTTGCTAGAAAATTAAAATCAGACGAACTGACAAAAGCAATCCCAATTATCATGCTGACTGCCCGTGGAGAGGAAACAGACAAAGTTCGCGGCCTTGAAGTGGGTGCTGACGACTACGTTACAAAACC
>CAZAHP010000017.1:0-6000 GCA_964484985.1 uncultured Methylophilaceae bacterium | reverse complement strand
CGTCGCCACAGCCGCAGCCAAGCGCAAATTATTTCAGCACTAGATCGCTTCCGCCACGCTGCAAGTGCGCTCCCTGATGGCGTAGTGCTACTTAACAATGACGACAAAATAGAATGGTGCAACCCACCAGCTGAGCATCTATTAGGCTTATCTTTACAACAAGACACCAACCAACCCATCACCTATCTGGTACGCCACACAGACTTTATTGACTACCTACAAAGCACCGAGTTTGAAAACCCTATCAAAGTTAAATCTTGGCGCAATTCAGACATCACACTAGAACTTCAGCTAGTTCAATTCGGCGACAAGCGAAAACTACTCATTACACGCGACATTAGCCCATCAGAAAAACTTGACGCCATGCGTCGAGACTTTATCGCTAATGTCTCGCACGAGCTGCGCACACCACTCACTGTCGTCGGTGGCTTTTTAGAAACCCTGATGGATTTACAAGGTGCAGTCCCTGACGACACACGCACCTACTTTGATATGATGCTAGACCAGACAGGCCGCATGCGTCGCCTCATTGAAGATTTACTCATGCTCTCTCAGTTAGAGAGCAACACCAATATGCCTGTAGAGACAGAAGTTAATGTGCCATTACTGCTTAATACAGTACTCAACGAATCAATTGGTCTAAGTAACGGCCGCCATCAAATATCACTAGAAGCTGACCCCACACTCACACTCACAGGCTCTATAGAAGAGTTGCATAGTGTATTTAGCAACCTTGTCAGCAACGCAATACGCTACACACCTGAAGGTGGAAGCATTATTATCCGCTGGCAAATGCGTGGCCAAGAGTCAATCTACAGCGTAAAAGACACAGGCCTAGGCATAGAACAAAAACATATAGATCGCCTTACAGAAAGATTTTACCGCGTTGACCGCAGCCGCAGCAGAGAAACTGGCGGCACTGGTTTAGGCTTATCAATAGTCAAACACATCCTAACCAGACATCAGGCCAGATTAGAAATCGAAAGCGAGTTCGGCAAAGGCAGCACATTTAGCGCCGTTTTCCCAAAACATAGAGTTGTGCAAAAACTAATTCAAAAAGAGGTTGAAATATCCATCTAACTTTCATACGATACGTATATGAAAGTACATTTAACAAACTCCTACTGGCAACTGTCCCATCTGCTCATCTACGCAGTTGTACTCCAAGCTTGCAGCATCACACCACCTTTCAGCAAAAAACCCGTTCCAGAACAAACCGACCGCAGTGCAATTAGCCAAATCGTTAAAAACGACTTTGATCGCTTAGCCGATGTAGAAATGCGAGAAAACACAGCTAGCCTACGTCTATTAATGACCAAGCTATACAAACGCAACCCTCACGAACTTAAAAAAAGTACATCTGGCACTGTTGATGAAATGGTTGCTTGGGTATTTGAGGGAAAACACCAATGGAAATTCGAGGAAATTAATAACACTCAAGACACAGAAGCCATCTTTTTAGCATTCAACCCACAATATCAAGGTGACCGTGTCCTGCCTTACATTGTAGGCTTATACACAATGCTACTCAAAGCCCATGGCGGAAAAACTGAATTCTATTTTGTAGATAACATAGACCCTCAAAGCCTATATAACGTTGCACGCAACGTAGAAATAGCCGCTTGGAAGCTCTCTAACGCAAGAGACCAGCAAGGTAAGCTATTTTTACTTACCAATGAAATTAACGAAAAAGAGCGTAACCTGAGCTTTGAACGTGAGTTTGGCAGCATCATAGGTCGCACTGACCTCTATGCCATAGCCCTAGCTGAAAAATCACAACGCATGATAAGTCGCGTATTACAAAATATGGCGACCGCACTTTTCCTACCATTTTAGACCAGAGCCTGCGTTAAGACGCAAAATGATATTGAGACTACTTTTGACGCAGCTTCTTGGCAGATGTGGGTCTCATCAACAAACACAGTCAACGAACCAATTAAAAATAACAATTCGAAATAAGTATGCAACACCCATGCAAGATTGGGTATCCGCTTTGAAAATCAGCATAGTTAAAAGCCTACACTTAGCCTTTTCACCACCAAAATCACACCAAAAAAAGAATATTGCAAATTAAATTGTAACAAAGCTTGACACGATGTAACTAAGTACGTATAAATGCGCGCAGGCGTTTGAATTTTTAAGATTTTTGAGTCTGCTAGATTTTTTCTAGCTTGTAAGGCAAATGAGATTTTTTAAACCCAAACTATCAGGGTGTCTCCCTTTTTTTATGTATGAAAGTATTATTATGGCAACAGGTATTGTAAAGTGGTTCAATGACTCAAAAGGCTTTGGTTTTATTACTCCAGATGCAGGCGGTGACGATTTGTTCGCGCACTTCTCAGCTATCGTTGATAGCGGCTACAAGAGTCTTAAAGAAAACGAACGCGTTAGCTTCGACGTAACAGACGGCCCAAAAGGCAAACAAGCTTCTAACATTCAAAAAGCTTAAGTTTAAGGCGGTTAACGCTTAAAACTGACCTAAAAGACCCTTTATTGGGTCTTTTTTATTTTCAGCTCACGCTCACTACAAACATCCTTCATTTTAAATGCCCAACACTCTAGACGCTATTTAAACCAGTTAAATACGCATCTAAAGCCTCTACACTTGTACAGACCTTCCAGTGAGGCTTAGCCTCAGCAAGCGCCGCATCAAAATACCCCCAGCTCACCAAGACAAATTCTAAGCCATTTTCTTCAGCCGCAACACCATCTTCATATCGGTCACCAATATACAAAGCTTGCGTAGGCTCAATATTCAAATCAGACAACAACCTCCCCACCATTTGCGACTTACTCGCCAGCGCTGGTGTGTAATAATCCAAAGCAAACACTCCTGAAAAATAATGTTCCCAAGTTAAGTGCTGCATAATTTTGACTGTAGGTACATAGCGCTTATTCGTAGCAATATAAAGTCCCGCGCCCAAAGCCTTTTGTGATTGCAAAAAATGCTCCACCCCCTCATACACCAAGGTTTGCTTATGTCCCTCGCTGTCATAATGCGATTTAAATTTCAGTGCCAAATCACTTAAAACATCCACATCATCAACACCAGAAAGCTTAGCTAAGGTTTGCATTAAAGGTGGGCCAATCACTGCGGGGGTCAACGGAACTTTGGTCTCAATGTTCTTAATTGCGAAAGCGTGAGCAAAGCTTGCTAAGATACTTGGCGCCGAATCAATCAAAGTGCCATCCAAATCAAATATCAGGTGTTTTTTCATATCTAAAATTCTCTTTATAGTAGCCGCTAGATTAGCATTGTTAATCTAGTCATGACTACACGATTTTACATGGATTAAAAACAACTGCCTTTTGCCATTTATTCAAAACGCAAATCTGCTCCGCTATTTTTACAGTATTTTAAAAATGATAATACCGCATCAGTGTCTAGCCTTAGCCCGTACCCTATATAAGGATAGTCAGCAAGTGGCGTGTCTTTATTGAAAAATCCCCAATAAATATTTTGATTGTAAAATCTTTCAACCAAGGTGGTAATCGCAACTAAGCTGAAGTTTTGCTCATCATCCTTAGTAAGCCATGCGCCCCCTGAATCCCCCTCTGTGAGCATGGCTAAATGCTCGTCATATAACGCTTCTGCGTTTAATCGGTTAATAGCGAGCAGGCTGCCTTCTGTTGTCGCTAGTTCTTTTGTGTAATTGAATTGTGCCTCAGATTTGATATAGAGCATTTCATCTTTGGATTGATAGCCTAAAGGCATGACTTGTTTAAAATCTGCAAATGAAAATAGAAAAGTACGCTCTGCGCATCGCGGGTAAATAGTATCTACCTCTAAATGGCCTTTACCATAACCACACAATAGCAAGCTTTTTGAATGGCTGAGTTGACTTTGACTGATGACCACAGACTTTACACTTGCATCGATCACTGCATCAAACACGAGTACTGCAATATCCAAGGTAAGATTTTCTGTCACTTCTTGGTATGGCCGATAAAATGCTTGTGTTAGTTTTGCGTTGCTTATACCGTGCACACTCTCGTTTAATATATGTATCTCTGGTAATTCTTTTGCGCTTATGAGCTTTACTTCTTTTAAGCAGTGCGCTGCAGTAATTAAGGTAAGCGGCTTAACGCCAACCACCACTGCACTGCATTTTGAGTCATAGTTTTCCCACTTATTGATTGAGCGTAAAAAATGCTCGTGCTGTATCACAATTCTTACAGTTGAGACTGCTGGGGATGGCGTTTCAACGCCATTGATGAGTGCAGCAGCATATTGGCTAACACTCATCATGAAGCTAAAAACTATTATTTTGAATAAATTTGAGGTAGATTCAATGGCGGTTTTAGCCCGATATGCATGCAAAGAATATAGCTTAAGAATACTTTGAATCAAGCAAAGCTCTCCCAGAATTTGAATTACTGCGCTTTAGCTTTTAACACCACGGGGCCAAAACAAGTTTCCAATGAGGCCTCATCATTATCGCAAGCAATAAATGAATGTCCATCGGGTTGAAACAATATATAACTCGTTTGCTGCTCATTTAATTTGGACTTTGATTGCGTACAATCTTGCTCGCCATTACTTGACTCTACAGTGTGTTGTAACTTAAAAAAGCCATATATATTGGGTTGAGGAGACACTTGATAGATAACCTTTGACTCTTCTTTTCCACTCACAAAAACACCTTTGCCGTTTGAGTTAAACTGATAGCTTTCTTTACAGCCAGTGTTAGCATCTATTGACTCCCAATAGCCAATAAGCGGATGTGCAGTGGATCGAATATCAGACTCTTGAGCAGTTGCAATAGAGCCTATAAAAACACTAAGGACAATGACTCCAAAAAATTTTCTCATGATAACTCCTTGTATTAAAGTGACTTCATTAAAAAAACAACTTAATTTATAGCTAAACTCTAAAAGGCATCCGTTTATTAAAGACAAAGTCATATACGCTTTAATCACACTTTTCATCTACATTTTTAATAAGCATCATTGCTTGCATCAATTTGCTTAAGGTCTGATTAATAGCATCGAATGAGTTGGCATTTTCCAACATCACCATTTGATTGCTTTTAACCTTCAATATTGAAGCTAATTGGCCTTGAAGCGCCTTAACATCGCACCTTGCTTGAGTCACTTGAGTGCTATCAACTTCTTGTGGAATGTTAAATTCATTTGTAGCGCCATACGCTTTGAAGAGTAAGGTTTCTAGGCCGACGATTAATGGCAAAACATGGTCACCTTGATATTGCTCATCAAACAATAGCGCAATTGCCTGCTTGGCTTGTAAGTGACGAATTGCATCAAACTTCCAATTGGCTTTTCCATCAAACACCCACTCTGCCATCTCTCTTGCACCCACTTTTGTGCTTTTAGCGAGCTCTTGCGGATGCGCTTCATATAATTGCAGCATCAACGCGCGTAAGTCATCGGTATGATTTGCCATTACTTGCTTAGGGCTAATAGCGTTACTTTCTTGGTGCTTAGTCTCTACTTTTTTAATCGGCTTTGTTTTTGCCCATGCACTCTCAGACTCAAATAGGCATAAGCATACAAAACCATAAACACAAGCAATCATGATGTGCTTAGAAAATGTTTGCCGATTAAAATTTGTGAATCGCATCGTCAGACTAGCCTATCGCCTCTTTAGCATCAAAGTGCGCATTAATCTCTTTCATATCAAACGTCTCCCACATATGAATATGGTGCGCAAGTTCATGCGCTTTCATTAAGCCCTCCACTGCATCAAGCGCCACTCGGTCGCGAATAGCGAGCAAGGCAGGCACTTTTTTAATATTGAAATGCGTGGCAATTTCTGGCGATGTGTCGATATTCACTTTGGCAAACATCATATGCTGATGTTGCTGCGCCACCGCTTCAAATGTCGGCATAAAATCCATGCAAGGCACACACCACTCTGCCCAAAAATCAATCAGCACGAATGGATGTGTTTCTATGGTTGCTTTAAAGTTTGTACGATCCAATTCGCACATGTTGTTTGTTGTATTCATTTTTACTTTCTTTACTTATGGGCGCCTCTAT
>CAZAHP010000016.1:0-25877 GCA_964484985.1 uncultured Methylophilaceae bacterium | reverse complement strand
TTACTCAAAGTTAGGATTAAAAAACTCGCGCCGTCCACGCACTTGCATCATGCGCGCAATGAGCATGTCGAGTGACTCTTCGCTTTCGGTGATGTTCAATTTGTCATTGTTCACAATGAGCACGGGTGAGGCGTCGTAGGTGTGAAAAAACTCGCTGTAGGCATCTGCTAGGCGGGTGAGATATTCACGGGGAATGTCTTGTTCGTAACTGACGTTGCGTTCTTCAACACGCTCTACAAGCGCATCTATAGGGGTCTGTAAATAGACGACAAGGTCGGGCAGCGATGATTTTACTTGTAGGTGTTGATAGATTTGGCGGTAGAGCGCAAATTCTTCATCGTCTAAATTGAGTCTTGCGAAAATTGGGTCTTTTTCTAAAAAGAAGTCTGCAATGGTTGCATTAGTAAACATGTCGCGCTGGCTTAAATCGCTAATTTGATTGGCGCGTTGAAATAGAAAAAAGAGTTGGGTAGGCAGTGCGTAGCGCTGAGCATCTTGATAAAAGCGCGGTAGAAACGGATTGGACTCGGCATTTTCAAGCAATAAATTGACTTCGTATCTTTCAGCCAATTTGCGTGCGAGCGTCGTCTTGCCGCTGCCGATAGGGCCTTCAATCACAATGTATGGAAACTTGTCGATTAAATCTGTTTTGATGATGTTCATGCTGTGCTGCTTTCAGTTTACATAGGGTGTTGCTGATGTCTAGTCTATCTTTTCTACGCCTTGATTGGCACACTGCTTTGCTAAATCACTGGCTTTTCCGTATTTTTTGAGTACTAAATCGGGTGCAATTTCAGCCAATGGTAGCATCACAAAGCCGCGCTCATGCATGCGTGGGTGCGGCAGAATAAGCTCTTTTGTGTTCATAACAATATCATCGTAGAGTAATAGGTCGCAGTCTAAAACACGTGGCGCATTGGGAAAGCTGCGCTCACGCCCTTGTTTTTCTTCTATGATTAGCAGTTCGCGCAATAATGCTAAAGGGCTTAATTTGGTTTCGACTTCTAGCACTGCGTTAATAAAATCAGGCTGGTCGTCGTAGCCCACAGGCGCTGTTTTATACAGTGAGGAATTTTTGATTAGGCTGGTATGAGGCAGCTGAATAATGGCGGCAATCGCCAGTAACACTTGTTGTTTTGGCTTGTTAAGGTTGCTGCCTAAAGCAATAAATGCAGGAGCCATGGTTATTCAGCGCTAGCGCCTGCGTTACTTGCTTTTTTGCGAGGGCGTCTACGCCTTTTTTTAGGGGCGGTATCAGGGACTAGCATTTCAGCTCTTGCTGCGCCCTCGGCATTGGCAAAATTGGTCCACCATTCACCTAGCTCCATATCGACCTCGCCCGACTCGCAGCGCAGAAGTAAAAAGTCATATCCCGCACGGTAGCGTGGGTTCTCAATGAGGCTGAAAGGGCGCTTGCCTGCGCGCTGTTCAAAGCGTGGCTGCAAAGCCCATATTTCTTTCATGGTGCCGCTGTAGCGTTTATGTATGGCTAGTTTTTCAGCTTGGCTATTGATGACATCATCCATTGCCATATATAGCGCAGGGATGCTGCGCTCGCCTATGTCTTGATATTTCTGCCACGCAACCAATACCTCATGCCAGAGTAAGCTTGCGAATAAAAACGCAGGGGAGACGGGTTTGTCTGCTAATACACGCTCATCCGTGTTTTTAAGCGCGAGCTTGATAAAGCGTTCACCCATAGGCTGCTCTAGCACCACGTCTAACATTGGCAATAAACCATGATGCAGACCATGATTGCGAAGCTCCGTCACGCTTTCTATGGCATGCCCAGATAAAAACAGCTTGAGCATTTCATCAAAAAGCCTTGATGCTGGCACATCTTGTAGCAAGTCAGCCAGCTTGGGGATGGGCGTTTCGGTGGCTTTGTCTAGCTTTAAACCGAGCTTTGCCGAAAGTCGCACCGCTCTTAACATGCGCACAGGGTCTTCTTTGTAGCGTGTGCTAGGGTCGCCTATCATGCGCAGAATGCCTGCTTGTATGTCGGCTACACCGTTGTGAAAATCTAAAATCTCTTCTGTGGCAGGGTCGTAATAAAGTGCATTGGCGGTAAAGTCGCGGCGCTCGGCATCTTCGGCTTGGCTACCAAAAACATTGTCACGCAAAATGCGGCCGCTATCGGCAATTTTTGCGTCATCACTTTCAGCGAGATGGCTGCCTCTAAAGGTTGAAACTTCTACTGTTTCATCGCCAAACATGACATGGACCAAGCGGAAGCGGCGACCGATGATGCGTGAGCGTCTAAAAACGCGATTGACCTCTTCAGGCGTAGCGTTGGTGGCGATGTCGAAGTCTTTAGGGCGTTTTTTGAGTAATAAATCACGTACCGCACCACCGACTAAGTAAGCTTCAAAACCAGCTTTTTGTAAGCCCTCTGTGGTTTTGATGGCACCGCTGCTAATGAGAGAGCGGTCTATACGATGCTTAGCGCTGGTAATCCGTTGCGCTTTAGCAGAAGGTTGCGGTACGTTCTTGCTAGCTTTATGCGCAGATTTGTTACTAGCCACGCTCAATACACGTTGAAGCAGTTTTTTTATCATTCAGAGCAAAGCCTGTAGTTGCCTAAATATTAAGTTAAGTGTTATCAGATTATATCTTAAAGCGCGTGTCAACGCTGTAGCGTTCAATTTTCTTCAGTTGTGACGGCTTGTGACAAACTAGCTTGTGCTTGCTTCATTTTTCCATAAAACATCAGCATGACCTGCATCTTGATTGATGCTGCGACACATCACAAAAAGTAAATCAGAAAGGCGGTTGAGATATTTGAGCGAAGTGCTAGTAACATTTTCTTTTCTGCTCAAAGCAATAAGTTCTCGTTCTGCACGGCGGCACACTGTGCGCGCAAGGTGACAATACGCTGCGGCGCGGCAGCCACCTGGCAGAATAAATTCTGCGAGAGGCTCGAGTTTGTCGTTGAGCGAGTCTAATGTTTCTTCTAGGTCGTCAACACGCTCTGTTTTGAGCATGGCATGGCCTGGTATGCAAATTTCACCACCCAAGTCGAACAAATCATGCTGAATGCGCGTGAGTGTTTGCACTATCACCGCGGAGAGTGATTCTGTAAGCATAATGCCTATGACGGAATTCAGCTCGTCCACCGTGCCCATTGCATTGACGCGTAAACTATCTTTATGTACACGAGAGCCATCGCCTAAACCAGTGCTGCCGCTATCACCTGTACGCGTGTAAATTTTGCTAAGTCGGTTGCCCATATCTTCTCTATTTCAGTAATTTATTTCGGTTTAGGGCTTTAAATTTTAATTACAGCCCCCAATTGCAAAGCAACTAACTGTAATTTTACCTGTAACAGATAAAATGCATAGGTAAACTGAGTTAAAATTTAACGTTAAGCATACGTGATAGCAATAATTAGGGGAATTTGGTGAAATTTTTGATTGATAATGTCTTGCTCATAGGCTTAATTATAGGCTCTGGCGCTATGTTGCTCTGGCCAATGGTGATGCGCGGTGTAAGTGGCGCAACTAACGCTTCACCTTCAGAAGCGGTGTTGCTGATTAATCGTAATAATGCTTTAGTGCTCGATGTGCGTGATGATGCAGAGTTTGCAGCAGGGCATATTGCAGATGCAAAGCATATTCCGCTAGCCAATTTAGAGGCACGTTTACCCGAGCTACAAAAATTTAAAGATAAAGACATTGTTGTTCACTGCCAAGGTGGAGTGCGCTCGGCAAAGGCTTGTGACATATTACGGAAACACACGTTTGCTAAAGTACACAATTTAGAGGGTGGCCTTACAGCTTGGGAGAAATCTAAGCTACCAGTCGTTAAGTCTGATGTGAGTAAGGCTTAACTATGGCACAAGTGCTTATGTATTCAACGGCTGTTTGCCCTTATTGCATCAATGCCGAGCGTTTGTTGCAATCTAAAGGCGTGACAGAAATACAAAAGATTAGGGTTGATTTAGCCCCTGAGCTACGAATTGAAATGATGGAAAAAACAGGCCGCCGTACTGTGCCGCAAATTTATATTGATGAGCAGCATATCGGTGGTTTTGATGATTTACGTGCCTTAGATTTAGCTGGTGGTTTAGATGCTTTGCTAAATACCTAGGTTAAAAATGTCACTGTGGTTTAAATGTAACGATGGTTTAAAAGTAAGTTATTAGCAGTTAGAATGCGCAATTAAGATTTTTGTAACAAAAAAGTAGAAGTATTTTATTAACGCACACATTGAATGTGTATTTTTAGGAAACATCATGGCAGAAGAGAACCAAGCAGCAGAACAAGCAACCTTTAGTATTGAAAAAATTTACGTTAAAGATATGTCGCTTGAAATACCAAATGCACCTGCAATTTTTATGCAGCGCGAAGCTCCTCAAGTGGGTATTGAGTTAGGTAATGCTGCAAGCAAGCTAGATGAAGGCATTTATGAAGTGACGCTGACTGTGACAGTCACTTCAAAAATCGAAGACAAAACCGTATTTTTAGTTGAAATTGCTCAAGCGGGTATTTTCCAAATTCGTAACATCCCAGAAGAAAATCTTGAGATTATTTTGGCTGTGACTTGTCCAAATATCTTGTTCCCTTACGCACGTGAAGTGGTTTCGGATTTAGTAGTCCGGGGCGGTTTCCCTCCAGTATTATTGAACCCAATCAACTTTGAAGCGCTTTACGCGCAACAAAAACAACAGCAAGCTGCAGCCGCTGCTGATGGTTCAACTACACACTAAGCGTGTTGCTTTAATCTGCTTGGCGATATTGCCAGCGCTAATGCCCAGTTTGGCGCTAGCGCTGGATTATCGCTCAGTCTCTACGCCAAAAGCAGTGCTGTTCGATGCACCTTCAGCTCAGGCAAAAAAAATCTATATATTAAACCAAGGCTACCCGGTAGAAGTCATTGTCAATTTAGGTGATTGGCTTAAGGTTCGTGATAATCTAGGTGGGCTGAACTGGATAGAGGCCAAGAGCACCTCAGATAAGCGCATGGTGCTAGTGCGTGTGGCAAAAGCTGAAATGAAGCAAGCAGCCAATAACAGTGCGAAAACCATTGCCTATGTAGAAAAAGACATTGTGCTAGAGCTTGTTTCAGATGAAAAAAATACAGGTTGGGTGCAGGTGCGTCATCGCGATGG
This sequence comes from uncultured Methylophilaceae bacterium, assembly GCA_964484985.1. GTDB lineage: Bacteria > Pseudomonadota > Gammaproteobacteria > Burkholderiales > Methylophilaceae > CAZAHP01. The sequence goes on along the minus strand of CAZAHP010000016.1, from coordinate 20,767 downwards.
GCTAGTGGGTTATTTGCCAGCCGTTGCTTTGTGGGGGCTGTAAATGGCCTTTCATTTATTTTTAACCAATCACTTAGTGAAAGTAAATTAGGCATGAAAGTAGCTGTTTTAGGGGCTGGTGCTTGGGGTACGGCACTTGCAATGCAAGTCAGCAAGCGTCACCAAACGGTACTATGGGCACGTAAAGAGTTGCATGTTTCAGCGATGCGAGAAGCGCGAGCTAATCATCAATACCTAGGCGATTTTAGCTTTGGCGATAAACTCACGATAGAAGATAATTTAGAAACCACATTGCAAGATGCTGATTTAGTGATTTCTGTTGTGCCTTCATCTGGGTTTAGAGATGTACTTAAAGCTGTTAAACAAATTAATCCGCATATCCCTCTGATATGGGCCTCTAAAGGTTTAGAGCCATCTACTGCAAAATTGGCCTATGAAGTGGCGCAAGAAGAGCTTGGTGATGGCACAACACAGCCATGGGGCGCGCTTTCAGGGCCTAGTTTTGCCATTGAGCTGGTTAAAAATCTGCCAACAGCCGTCACCGTGGCGACAACAAGCCAAACCTTAGCGCAAAATGTTGCAACTGCGCTGCATGGCGGCAATTTTAGAGTGTACACCAGCGATGACGTGGTAGGTGTATGCGTAGGTGGTGCGCTAAAAAATGTGATGGCGATTGCAGCTGGTATTAGTGATGGCATGCAGTTTGGCAGCAATGCTAGAGCCGCAATGATGACGCGCGGTTTGGCTGAAATGACGCGTTTTGGCCTAGCTTTAGGTGGTAAGCGAGAAACATTTATGGGCTTGGCTGGTGCGGGTGATTTAATTTTAACCTGCACAGGCGATTACTCTAGAAATCGAGAAGTCGGCGTGCGCCTCGCTAGAGGGCAAACCTTACAAGATATACTCAACGCATTAGGCCACGTAGCCGAAGGCGTGCACACCACGCGTGAAGTTGCTAATCGCGCACTGACGCTAGGCGTGGAGATGCCTATTACGCACGAGGTGAGTCAGGTGCTAAGCAATGCATGCACACCACGTGATGCGGTAGAGCGCTTGCTAGGACGCGAGCAAAAATCAGAGCTTACCTAACACTAAATACTTGTCTATTTTGATTGAGCATAGCGGCGGTGACTAAACTCCACCATTGAAATCAAGCTGTCGCCAAGCCTCATACAGCAATATTGCTGCGCTATTTGAAAGATTTAAGCTGCGGCTATCAGCTAGCATTGGTAGCCTTACTCTGTGTTTAGCGGTGAATTCGTCACGTATCTCTTGTGGCAAGCCGCGAGTTTCTGGGCCAAATACAAACACATCTTCATCTTTAAATGCAATCTCGCTATGCCTTGTGCTGCCCTTTGTGGTGATTGCAAACAAGCGTTTGCCTACTAGCGCTGCCTTACAGGCATCCCAGTTTTCATACACTTTCAATGTGGCGTACTCGTGGTAATCTAAGCCCGCACGTTTTAGCTGTTTATCTTCTAGGCTAAAACCAAGCGGCTTGACCAAGTGAAGCTGCGCGCCAGTATTGGCGCATAATCGAATAATATTGCCAGTGTTGGGCGGAATTTCAGGTTCAAATAAGACGATATGGAGCATAATGAAGTTATTTTACAGTAGCTACAGGCTTAATGCGTAGTTGTGTAGAACTAAAGCCTTAAAAGTGTACTTACATTTGTTGTTTTTGTGTATCAATTTGTAACGCAATTTAGGCGACAACTGCCTGTTTTTTATTGAAAATTTAAAAAATAAGGGTTATACTTTGCGCGCGTCAGTCTAGTGCAAGCGGTATGACATGTGTGTATGCGTCAGATTTTTGTCATTCTAGTCTTGCCTGCCTATGATTTTTGCTCAAGCTTACCTAATCTAGTCATATAGTGTTGTGTGTCGTTTACTCTCATGAACGCTATGCAATACGTTTGCAAGCAAATAAAAAATTGAGATGGCGGGGTAAGCTTTGAGTGTGCTTTAAGTATCGCTAGAGCTATGTATAAGGGTGACTGACAGAAAGTTTAAGGGGTGGCTTAATTAAATGAGTCGCGGTTTTGTTAAAGAGGATGATTTAGAGCACGCAGGCACTGATATGCCTGAGCGTCCTATCAGTGTGCATCCCAATTATGTCACGCCATTCGGCTTAGCACAGTTGCAAAATCAAGCTGAGATGTTGGAGCAAGAGCGTCAACAGCTTGCGCCGCGTAAAGAAGACCCCATTGTAAATCAGCGCCTAAGTGTAGTAGAACGAGATGCAAGATACTTTCAAGCGCGTTTAGAAAGTGTCATTTTGGTTGAACCAGCGCAACAAGACAAAACAACGGTGCTATTTGGCGCAACCGTGGTGGTAGAGGATGAAGATGCGCTACAGCAAACTTTTATCATCGTAGGTGAAGACGAAGCTAATATTGCCGAAAATAAAGTGAGTTATGTATCACCGATTGCACGTGCTTTAATCGGACGAAAAGTAGGTGATAGTGTGGTTTGGCAGCGCCCAGCGGGCAATATCGATTTAGAGATTATTAAAATTACTTATTGAAAGTTTTAACGAAATGAACGTAACCCAAGCAATTACTGAGCGTCGCTCGGTTAAAGCCTACGACCCAAACCACAAGATGAGTGATGAGGAGGTGGCCAAGCTCATGTCTTTGGCAATGCTCTCACCAACTGCATTCAATATCCAAAATTGGCGCTTTGTTTTAGTCACAGACCCTGCGCTACGCAAAGAAGTGCGCGCAGTAAGCTGGAACCAAGCGCAGGTAGAAGAAGCTTCTTTGTTAATCGTGCTCACCGCTGATTTAAAAGCATGGGCAAAAGAGCCCTCACGTTATTGGCGTAATGCACCACAACCCGTACAAGACTATTTAGTGCCTGCGATCGGTCAATATTATCAAGGTAATGAACAAGTGCAGCGCGATGAAGCCATGCGCTCATGCGGCATGGCAGCTACTACGATTATGCTTGCAGCTAAAGAAATGGGCTACGACACCTGTCCTATGGATGGATTCGATTTTGATGCGGTAGCTAAGCTGCTTAATTTGCCAGCTGACCACACACCTGTCATGTTTGTGGTGGTTGGTAAGGCACTAGAGCCAGCTCGCGCACGTGCAGGCCAATTGAGTTTTGATGAAGTTGTCATCTACAACAAATTTTAAATAACAATTGTATCAATGAAGTTTGCGAGCATCGCATGTTGCGAATTGCCTGCTTAAAATCACTTGCTGATTTACTTCAATTTGTTACAGAGCCCTAAAGATTTTTAATTAAGAGAACCTAATGTTAATAGCAAATAATATCACCATGCAGTTTGGCGCTAAGCCACTGTTTGAAAACGTCTCCGTTAAGTTTGGTGACGCAAATCGTTATGGCCTGATTGGGGCTAACGGTTGTGGCAAATCTACTTTTATGAAGATACTTGCAGGCGTGCTAGAGCCTTCAGCTGGCAATATCGCGCTTGATAACCATGAGCGCATGGCATTCTTGCGCCAAGACCAATTTGCCTATGAAGATCAGCGCGTATTAGACGTGGTGATGATGGGCCATGAGCAAATGTGGAAGGCGAACGTAGAGAAAAATGCAATCTATATGAACCCAGAAGCCACAGAAGATGATTACATGCGTGCGGCTGAGCTTGAAGGCGTATATGCTGAATATGATGGCTACACCGCTGAAGCACGTGCGGGTGAATTGTTATTAGGCGTGGGCATTCCTATTGAGCAGCATAATGGCTTAATGAGCGCCGTGGCACCAGGCTGGAAGCTGCGTGTGTTGCTAGTACAAGCGCTATTTGCTAACCCAGATGTATTGCTACTCGATGAGCCAACCAACAACTTGGACATTAACACGATTCGTTGGTTAGAAGATGTGTTGAATAATCGTGATTGCACCATGATTATTATTTCGCATGACCGCCACTTTTTAAACCAAGTGTGTACACATACCTGCGATATGGACTACGGCAAAATTACCGTTTACCCAGGTAACTATGATGATTACATGGAAGCCAGCACTGCTGCGCGCGCTCAGCAAGCTAAAGATAATGCTAAGGCCAAGCAGCAAATTGCTGATTTGCAAGACTTTGTGCGCCGCTTCTCAGCTAACGCGTCAAAAGCAAAGCAAGCGACTAGTCGCGCTAAGCAAATTGATAAAATTAAGATTGAAGAATTTAAACCTTCAAGCCGCCAATATCCGTTTATTCGTTTTGAATATGACGAGCGCGAAAAGCTACACCGTAATGCAGTTGAGCTCAAAAAACTTAGCCATGCATTTGATAGACCACTCTTTAATGATGTTGATTTAATCTTTGAAGCAGGCGAAAAAGTGGCTATTATTGGTGAAAACGGCATTGGTAAAACCACGTTTTTACGCTGCCTTGCTGGTGATTTAACACCTAAGCATGGCGAAGTGAAATGGGCTGAAAAAGCAAACTTGGGCTATTTTGCGCAAGACCATGAATACGAGTTTGAAAACGGCGAAGATTTATTTGAATGGATGACACAATGCCGTCAACCAAGTGATGATGACCAAGTGGTTCGTAGTATGTTAGGTCGCTTATTGTTTGGTGGTGATGACACTAAAAAATCAGTCAAAGTATTATCGGGTGGCGAAAAAGGCCGCATGCTTTACGGCAAACTAATGCTAGCTAAAACCAATGTACTACTGATGGATGAACCTACCAACCATATGGACATGGAGTCTATTGAAGCGCTCAACACCGCGCTCGATAAATACAAAGGCACTTTGTTTTTTGTCAGCCATGACCGTGAGTTTGTGAGCTCTATTGCAACCCGTATTATCGAAATCAAAGCAGACGGTATTGTAGACTTCTCAGGTAACTATGAAGAGTACTTGGCAAGCCAAGGTGTGGAGTAACTGAGTTTTAATCTGCGCAGCGCGCTTCTATTTCACTAAATAAAGCGTGCTGCTCAGATAGCATTTTAGCAATTCGTATATGATGGCTAAAGGCTAACTTCATTTGTTTAGCTTGATGAATTTCCACCCAAGCTAAGCCTTCAACTTCATTTAATTCAGCATGTTCATTGCTCAGTGCCGGTAGTGGTTCACCTTTCCACGCAAGCATAATGGCAAAATGTAGGCTAATGTTTTGTTTAGGGTTATCAACTTTATCTGACACCCCCCAAGGCAAGTCAGTAAAGTTATCTGTCTGATTGATACAACTACTGCTTGAGCACACAAATTGCGCGTTTATAGGTAGGCTCGGCAGATGTACGCCGCACTCTTCCCACACCTCACGCACGACCGCTTCGCACAAGGTTTCATCCCAATCTAAATAACCGCAAGGCAAGCCCCACTCATGCTGACAATCGGGCACACCTGCACCACGTTGGCCGAGCAAGATATACCAGCGCTTATCTGCGGTGTTATATAAGCAAACTTCGGCTACGACCGCACAACTGCGAGCATGCCAAATGGTGCGGCCATCTTCTAATACTAGAGGCTCGTTTTTACGATTGTTAAAAATAGGGTTCATGTTCATGATTTTATCATTACCAAGCTTGTACAAAACAATTTTAACTGGACAAAACTTGCAAAGTTGGTAAAACTGTACGCAATGCGACCAATAAAATTACCGCTAATTGCTCTTGCTTTTTCCTTATGTTTGACGGCATGTGATAATGCGAAAGATATAGAAAAAACAGCACTAAAACATGGTGTTGTGGATGGAAAAAAAGAGATTGTTGTCGTTACTCATAACGGCCCGAATACTTATTATGTCGACGGAAATAACGAGTATGCGGGGCTGGAATATGATTTGGCTAAGTTATTTCTAGAAGAGCTTGGTGATGGATATAAGCTCAAATTCTTAACGGTAGATAATGTTTCTCAAGTGATTCCTGCTTTGCTCAAAGGCAAGGCGCATATTGCTGCGGCGGATTTAAGTATTACGCGCATACGTCAGCAGTTAGTCGTATTTTCTAAGCCATATCAACATACTCAGCAAAAAATAGTTTATAACACTGAGGTCACTACTGCTCCTAAGAAGGTTGAGGATTTAATCGGCAAAAGTTTAGCCGTACCAGTAGGCACTAGTTATGCTGAGCGTTTAGGGCAGGTGGTATATAAAACCCCTGAGCTAGATTGGCAAGAGGTGGCTAACGTGAGCACCGATGAACTGCTGGAGCAGGTTGCTGAAAATGTACTAGATTACACAGTTTCAGACAGTCACTTGGCGCTGATACTGCAAAACTTTTACCCAAATCTTGGTGTAGGAATGTCACTAGGCGAGCCAGAAGATATTGCATGGGCTTTTCCTAAAAATGGCGACCCTGCCTTGTTTCTTAAGGCCAATAAGTTTTTTGAGAGAATCAAAAAAGATGGTACTTTGCGGAACCTGCTAGACCGTTATTATGGGCATTCAGAGCGCTTAGCCCCTACAGATGTGACTACATTTCTTAAGCGTCGGCATAGTGTATTGCCGCAATATGTGAGCTTGTTTAAGCAAGCGCAGGAGTTAACAGATATTGATTGGCGCTTACTGGCGGCGATTAGTTATCGAGAGTCGCATTGGGATAAGCTGAATACCTCACCCACCAATGTGCGTGGTTTGATGATGCTAACAGAAAGCACTGCGGATAAATTAGGGGTAACCGATAGGCTAGACCCTAAGCAAAGTATTATGGGTGGGGCGCGATATATTGTTGAGCTTAAAGAGATGGTGCCAGAGCGCGTACCTGAGCCAGACCGCACGTGGATGGCCTTAGCCGCTTACAACATTGGCTTTGCGCATTTAGAAGACGCGCGAGTGCTGGCGCAACGGCAAAAGCTTAATCCAGATAGCTGGGCAGATGTGAAAAAGACATTGCCACTGCTCAACAAGCAAGAGTACTACTCCAACCTTAAGTATGGTTACGCCAGTGGCGGCGCGCCTGTGATTTTTGTTGAGTCTATACGCACCTACCATCAAATTTTAGAGCGCTTCGAGCCAGCGCACGACGCTAACGCAAGTAACTTTAAGCTTAGTAGCCGGTAGATGTGCCTAAGCTAATGTGAGTCTTAGCTTAGGCGCGCATAAAATGGTCTGCTTAAGCTAGTAAGGCTTAATGACTTCGAGGCCACCCATGTAGTAACGCAAAGCAGTAGGCACGGTGACGCTGCCGTCTGCATTTTGATAGTTCTCTAATACGGCAACTAAAGTGCGGCCCACTGCCAACCCAGAACCATTTAATGTGTGGACAAACTCTGTTTTGCCTTGCTCATTTCTAAAGCGAGCTTGTAAACGGCGGGCTTGAAACGTCTCGCAATTAGAGACAGATGAAATCTCTCTGTAAGTGTTTTGTGCAGGTAACCACACTTCTAAATCATAGGTTTTAGCTGCGCCAAAGCCCATGTCACCAGTGCATAAAGAAACCACACGATATGGCAGTTCTAAGGCTTTGAGAATGTTCTCGGCATGTTCTACCATTTCTTCTAAAGCTTCATAGCTTTTTTCTGGATGCACAATTTGCACCATTTCAACTTTATCAAACTGGTGTTGGCGTATCATGCCTTTGGTGTCTTTGCCGTATGAGCCAGCTTCAGAACGGAAGCAGGGCGTGTGTGCAGTGAGTTTAATAGGCAAATATTCTACGTCTAAAATTTCGTCGCGCACCGTGTTAGTCAGCGTCACTTCTGAGGTGGGGATTAAATAAAGCTTGCTGTCATTATGCGCGACTGAAAATAAATCTTCTTCAAATTTTGGTAGTTGACCAGTGCCAATGAGTGTTTCAGCGTTCACCATGTATGGGGTATAACACTCTTCGTAGCCATGTTGCTCGGTTTGAACATCTAGCATGAATTGCGCAATGGCGCGATGCAGTCTCGCAATTTCACCGCGCATTAAAGTAAAGCGCGCACCAGCAAGCTTGGCACCAGTGTTAAAGTCCAAGCCTAGTGGTTCACCAACGTCGGTGTGGTCTTTTACTGGGAAATCAAAAGTAGGCACTGCACCTTCTGTCCGTACGACTACATTGTCTTCTTCAGATTTGCCAACAGGTACACTTTCATGTGGAAGGTTGGGTACGTTTAATAATAAGTTTTTCAGCTCTTCTTGAATCTCAGCTAAACGCACTTCATCTGTTTTAAGTTGTTCACCTAGCCCTGCAACTTCAGCCATGATGGCTGTGACATCTTCACCTTTTGATTTAGCAATACCTATTTGTTTAGAAGCATTATTGCGCTTGGCTTGTAAATCTTGTGTGCGGGTTTGCACCGTTTTACGTTCAGTTTCTAATGCTGTGAATTTCACAGTATCTAACTCAAATTTACGGCTAGCTAACTTCGCTGCAACGGTATCTAAATCATTTCTCAGTAACTGTATGTCTAACATGTGGGCTCTCTACTTTTTGGCTTTTCTGTCTAAATCACGCAAATGCGCTAGCTTTTCGCTTATTTTACCTTCCAAACCACGTGGTGTGGGCTCATAAAACGCAATTGGTGCTAAATCTTCTGGAAAATAATGCTCTCCTGCTGCATAAGCGTCTGGCTCATTGTGCGCGTAGCGGTATTCTTTGCCGTAATCCAGCGCTTTCATGAGTTTGGTCGGCGCGTTGCGCAAGTGTAATGGTACTGGGCGCGATTTGTCTTGCGCTACAAATGCCTTGGCTTGATTGTAGGCCATGTAGGCAGCATTACTTTTAGCCGCAACAGCAAGATAAATTACCGCGTTTGAGAGTGCAAGCTCACCTTCTGGCGAGCCTAGGCGTTCGTAAATTTGGCAGGCTTCTAACGCCATAGTTTGCGCTCTTGGGTCGGCAATGCCGATGTCCTCAATCGCCATGCGTACAATACGGCGACCTAAATAGAGCGGGTCTGCGCCGCCGTCTATCATGCGTAAAAACCAATAGAGCGCGGCATTAGGGTCTGAGCCGCGCACTGATTTATGTAATGCAGAAATTTGGTCGTAGAAGGCTTCGCCACCTTTGTCAAAGCGGCGCAGCTTGCTCGCCATGGTGGATTGTAAAAACTCCCCATCAATCACGTTAGCATTGGCACCAATTGCACCGTTAAACAAGCCTTCTGCAAAGTTGAGCAAGCGCCGTGCGTCGCCATCTGCATAGGCAAGCACTTGTTCTTTCACGTCATCAGTTAAGCTGATGTTCGCTGCCATTAGCAGCCTTGCGCGCTCAAGTAGAAGAGCTAGCTCAGGCTCAGACAAGGCGCTTAGCACAAACACTTGCGCACGACTTAACAGCGCACTATTCACCTCAAAGGATGGGTTTTCAGTCGTTGCGCCTATAAAGGTAATTAATCCGCTTTCTACAAATGGTAAAAAAGCGTCTTGTTGACCTTTGTTAAACCGATGCACTTCATCAACAAATAAAATGGTTTTGCGCCCAGATTGTTGCAATGTATGTTCCGCGCGCTCAACAGCCTCACGGATGTCCTTAATGCCAGATAGCACCGCAGAAATAGGGATAAACTCAGCATCTGCGGTATTGGCAATTAATCTTGCCAGCGTTGTTTTACCAACGCCTGGAGGGCCCCATAAAATCATTGATGGCAACTTGCCCGATTCAAACGCACGACGCAGCGGCTTGCCTTCAGCCAGCAGATGGCTTTGCCCGACGACTTCATCTAAAGTTTTAGGACGTAGTTGCTCAGCGAGCGGTGCTTGCGGTTGGTTGGGAGGGAATAGATTACTCAATGCGTATTCTCGGTTGTTATATAGATGCGCTTATGATTATTATAGATGAAACTGAGCATCTATCTTATTGAAAGCTTAATAAAATTGGTGGTTTTGAGCTTGAACATTTCATAGGCGTTGCACTTTAACGTTGGCTCCCCATAACAACTCAATTATTTGACTCGCTTCTTTTGCTTGGCTGTTCGTCCAAAAGTCTACTTTGCCTGTATCTGTGCTGGTGCTGAGTAAGTGAGATGCTGCTAAACGATGTTGCAAATGCTTAGCGACTGCTGCGCCAGTATCAATGAGGGTGATTTCATCGCCTGCTATTTCTTCAATTAAGTGTCGTACAAAAGGGTAGTGGGTGCAGCCTAGTACGATGGTGTCTGCATCTGCTTGCAGTAGCGGTTTTACATACTGAGAGATTAATTTTTTAGTGCTTGCTGCGTTTAGCTCGCCGCGCTCTATGCACTCTACCAAGCCTATGCAGGCTTGTGTAACCACGCTTACATTTTGACCGTAATGTTCTAATAATGCCGCAAACTGTGCGCTTTTAAGTGTGCCACTGGTGGCGAGCACGCCTATTACGCCTGTTTTGGAGGCTGCGGCCGCTGGTTTTACGGCAGGTTCCATGCCAATAATCGGTAACTGATATTGCTCTCTCAACATGGCAACTGCGGCGGCGGTGGCCGTGTTGCAAGCCACTACCAAAGCTTTTGCGCCTTGTTTGATTAGAAAGTCAGATAAAAATTGCGCTCGCTCACGAATAAACTCAGGTGTTTGATTGCCATAGGGTGCGTAATGCGAGTCAGCCACATAAATGAGATTTTCGTGCGGTAGTGTCTCGCGTATATGTTTGAGTACTGAGATGCCGCCTACGCCAGAATCAAAAACACCAATAGCTTGTGAGGGGTGATTAAGCAAAATTTTATAGTTTTAGTAAAAATATAGCGCTAAGTTTAGCTTAAGCCAGCATTGCTTACCATAAGTGTGCTTGCATGAAATATAATACGGCTTAATCACATACAGAAATATACAAGGTTACACCATGAATACAATCCCTGTGAACACTACGCCTGTTGCTCTTTTGATTCTTGATGGCTTTGGCTATAGAGAAGACATCACTGATAACGCTATTGCCCAAGCAAATAAACCCAACTGGGATGCGCTATGGAAGCAATATCCGCACACCTTAATTAATGCCTCAGAGGGTTTTGTAGGTTTGCCAGCGGGGCAAATGGGTAACTCAGAAGTTGGGCACTTAAATATTGGTGCAGGTCGTGTGGTGTTTCAAGAGTTTGAGCGTATTAACAATGCCATTGCTACGGGTGAGTTTTACACCAACCCCGTGTTGCTTGAGGCGGTAGGCATTGCCAAAAAAGCAGATAAAGCGGTGCATATTTTTGGCTTGCTTTCTGATGGTGGCGTACATAGCCATCAAGAACACATCTATGCCATGGTAGAAATGGCGGCAAAATCAGGCATAAGCAAAGTGTATGTGCATGCCTTTTTAGATGGCCGTGATACGCCGCCCATTAGCGCTAAGCCTTATTTGCAGGCCTTAGAAGATAAACTAGCCAGCATAGGTGTAGGCAAAATTGCCACTATTTGTGGTCGTTATTACGCGATGGATAGAGATAAGCGCTGGGAACGTGTTGCGCCAGCTTATAAAATGCTCACAGAGGGCATCGGCGAGTTTAGTGCAGAAACTGCGATGGCTGGCTTAGAAGCCGCCTATGCACGTAAGGAGAATGATGAGTTTGTTAAAGCTACCGCAATCTGCAAAGCAGGTGAAGTAGCACCGCACGTGCAAGATGGCGATGTCATTGTGTTTATGAACTTTCGCTCAGACCGTGCGCGCCAAATGACAAGCTGCTTTTTAGAGCCAAATTTTGCAGGTTTTGAGCGGGCGCATCACCCTAAGCTTGGTGGCTATTACACACTCACCATGTATGACAAAAACGAGGTTAATGCCAAGGCGATTTTCCCTCCTAACGATGTGAATAATACATTTGGGGAATATATTTCAGGTTTAGGTTTAAACCAGTTGCGTATTGCTGAGACTGAAAAATACCCGCATGTCACCTTCTTTTTTAATGGTGGAGAAGAGAAGGTATTTGCGGGTGAAGATAGAGTTTTAGTGCCATCTCCCAAAGTTGCCACTTACGATTTGCAGCCAGAAATGAGCGCGGTTGAAGTGACTGACAAACTAGTAGAGGCTATCTTAAGCAAAAAATACGGTGCCATAGTGTGCAACTATGCTAACTGTGACATGGTGGGTCATACAGGCATTATGCCTGCTGCTATTAAAGCGGTCGAGACCATAGATGCCTGCATTGGCCGCGTAGTGCAAGCCATGCAAAGTATTGGTGGCGAGGTCATTATCACAGCTGACCATGGCAATGTCGAGCAAATGCAAGATCTGGAAAATAATCAGCCACATACCCAGCACACCACTAACTTAGTGCCTATGCTGTATATCGGCCGTAATGCAAAAGTGGCCTCTACTGGAGCGCTTTCAGATTTGGCACCTACGCTACTTAAAATGATGGGTATTGCGCAACCTGCTGAAATGACAGGAAAATCATTGCTGGAGTTTGCGGCAGATTGATAGATATGCCTCAATTCAGTATTAAAAAAGCCATATTGCTATGGCTTTGTTTTTTATCTTTTTGTCATTTCGCTCATGCAGGCGCGAAGACTGACGTTCCCAAGCAAAAGCTTGATGACATACATGAACGCATAGAGTCCTTAAAAAAAGAGCTGGATAACTCAAAAGAAGCGCATGCTGAAGCTGCTGATGAGCTTAAACAAAGCGAACAAGCGATTAGTGAGGCAAATCGTAAGCTCTATGAGCTTAGATTGCAGCATCAAAAAAGCCGTGATTCTTTAAGCACTTTAGCAAAGCAAAAAGAGCACTTAGAAAATACGACGCAATCGCAGCAGACATTGCTCGGGAATCAACTTTACCAGCAATATTTGCATGGAAAGCAAAACTACTTGCAAGTGGTTTTGCAACAACAAGACCCAAGCAAGATTGCGCGCGAGGTGCATTATTTTTCTTATATCTCAAAAGCGCGTGCTGAATTAATACATGCGGTTCAAAATAATTTGAGCCAAGTGATGAGGTTGAATCAAGAAACCACCAAGACGATTCAAACTTTAGCTGAGCTAAAAGCCCAAAAAGAGCGCGAGCAAGCCGAGTTGCAAGCGCAAAAGCAAGAGCGTAGTAAAACGCTAAAGCAGCTTTCAGCACAAATTAGCGCGCAGCGTGGCGAGATTGATAAACTTAAACGTGATGAAAAACGGCTTTCAGATTTGATTGAGCGACTCGCGCGTACACCACCTAAAGCAAAGTCCAAGCGTCAAATAGCAAAGCGCACACCAGTGCAAGAACCTTCTGAATCTGTAGCATCTACTAGTGTAGGTAATAATGAAGCCGAACCAAACGCTAGTTTAGATGGCTCAAGATTTGCGTCTTTAAGGGGTAAGCTTAATTTACCTGTGCGTGGTGAGGTGACTAATCGCTTTGGCGCTGCTCGCCAAGACACTGGCGTTTCATGGAAAGGCTTATTTATTAAAGCTGGAGAGGGCAATGAAGTCAAAGCCATTGCCGCAGGCCGAGTGGTTTTTGCCGACTGGATGCGCGGTTTTGGCAACCTGCTTATCGTAGACCACGGTGATGGTTATATGAGTTTGTATGGCAATAATCAAACGCTGCTTAAGCAAGCGGGCGATACGGTGAAAGGCGGAGACGCGGTTGCTGCAGTGGGCAACACAGGAGGCAATGCAAGTGCTGGCTTATATTATGAGCTGCGGCATCAAAGTAAGCCTGTTGACCCCTTGGTATGGAGTGTGATGCGCTAGTGGTAGAATTTGGTGGAAGTGAGTGCTTACTCACCAATTAGGTGGAGTAGCACTCTGCGGTTATTTGACATTAGGCGGTGCTCGTAAAGAAAAATACCCTGCCATTGCCCTAATGCGACTTTGCCTTCAAGCACTGGTATCGCTAAGCTGGTTTGTGTGAGTGCTGAGCGCACGTGTGCTGGCATATCGTCTGGGCCTTCAACGGTATGAATAAAAAGTGCGTCACCATCTGGCACTAAACGTGCAAAAAAACTCTCCATATCAACTAAGACATCAGAGTCGTAGTTTTCATTAATCAATAAGCTGGCAGAAGTGTGCTGAATGTATAAGTTGAGCAAGCCTGTTTTAATACCACTTTGAGCTGCCCAGCTTAACACTTGTGGCGTAATGTCATAGAGCCTGCGCCCATTGGTTTTAACTGCGATTTGGTGGGTTAATTGACGCAAGCTATTATCCTTTTTTGATTATTTTTGAAAGTACAGGGGATGGCTCAGTAATTTTTGAATCATATGGGTGCTGCGTACGTTGGTAAAATTCAAGCACACGTTTTACATATTGTTTGGTTTCAGTATATGGCGGAATGCCCTTATATTTGTTGACTGCACCTTCGCCTGCATTGTAAGCAGCCACCGCTAATTTGACGTCACCTTGAAAATACGCCAATAGCCAACGTAAATAGGCCAAACCACCTTTAATATTTTGCGTGGCATCGTAAGCATTTTTTACATTAAAGCGCTCAGCTGTTTCAGGGATGAGTTGCATTAAGCCCATCGCACTTTTGTTAGACTTTGCTTGCGTGGTGAAGTTAGATTCAACGGCAATCACTGAAAGTGCAAGTTTTGGGTCTACGCCATACCATTCTGAAATCGTGTTGACCAAGCTGACCACCCACTGTTTATTTTTAGATAGGCCTTTAATGTGCTCATCAATTTTAGCCTCAAAATTTGCATCTGGCTGATATTTTCTTGGCCCAGCTTTTTCTGGTAAAACGTCTGCCAGTATGCAAGGTGGCAGCTCGGTGGTACTAGCCTCTATGGTCTCTAGCATGTTTTGCGCTTGATAATGGCCTTGAGAGGCGGCCAAGGCAAAAAGTGAGCCTGCTAGCGCACGGTTTTCTTCTATGCCGCGTCCAAACGCGTAAAGCATGCCTAAGCGATATTGCGCCTCAACGCTGCCCATGCGAGCAGCTTCACAATAAGCCAGTGCTGCCTGCCATTCGCCGTTTGTGCTGATGGTGTTGCGCTCTAGTAAGAGTGCGCGTTCTAAAATAGGCTTGGCCGCGGGTGCTTCATTAGCAAATGTTTCCGACTCAGAAGCACTAAACTCAGCACGCACTAATGCGCTAAGTAGCAAAGTGAAGAGAAGCGTGAGATGTGTAATGCGTTTTTTTATCATGAACTGCTTTCTAATTGCATGTGATTATAAAACTATTCAACTTGTAATCCTATAAATTCATGATTACCCACAATAAAAAATGATTATGATTGTTCTTAAGCTTGCTTGCGTTTAAGATATAATTGCTTAGAACGTTAACAAAAACAACCAAAGAGTATCCATGCTACTGCGTTACTTTAAGAGAACCACAGAGCCAGCACATTTGGGCGCCTTGCGCCATGTTCCGCTATTCTCTGATTTAACGACAAATGAGCTAAGAACCTTAAATGATTTGTTACACCAAAGAGATTACGTTAAAAACGAAATCATCTTTGACCAAAATGAAGAAGGGCAGGCAATATACTTCATATTGACTGGTAAAGTTGGCATTACTAGACAAAGCTCTACTAAACATGCGCGACAGGGGAAAATGATTGCAGCCTTGGATGTCGGGCAGTTTTTCGGTGAGCGTGCTTTACTTGAGGATGCTCCGCGAATTGCGCAAGCACATGCTGTAGAAGACAGTTTGCTAGCGGTACTATTTCGAGAAGACTTTTTGCGATTGGTTCATACGCATCCAGCGATTGCTCAGAAAATATCGCATCATTGCAGCCTAAGAAATGCAAACTCAGCGATTGATATTGATGAGGACGGTGAGTTTGGCTTAACGAATTTGCAGAATATTCCAGGCCCTGTGACTTGGGTAGGCATTATTTCACTGACCTGTTTGTTATTGTTTTTATTTAAAAAATTGCTGTGGTTGGTTGTGCCATTTCTGCTCGCACTCATTTTGTATTACATGCTTGCACCGATTAGTAAAAAAATGGTCATTGCGGGGATGACGCGCACAATGGCCGCCATCTCACTCAGTAGTGCTTTTTTATTACTTATCGGTGGTACGGTCATTTTGTTCTACCCATGGGCCATTGCAAATGCAGCCGCTTGGCAAATGACTTTTGCTAATTATCTAAGTGGTGGTGCAGCTTTATTGCAAGCCATGTTAACTGCCTTGCAAAAGCAGTTTGGTTTTTTACATAATGCGCAGTTTGGTAATGATTTTTATCAACTTTTTATCGATTTTACACAACATTTTTCTGATAAATATCTTGGTGAAATATTATACGGCCTTGCAGCCTGGCTGCCTTCATTATTGCTAGTCCCTTTAATAACATTCTTTTTACTTAAAGATGGCGCCGCATTGCGCAAAATGCTGGGTAGTGCAGTGCCCAATGCATTTTTTGAGAAAACACTCTATTTGATGTACGCAGTAGACCGTACAGCGCGTTTGTATTTTGTGGGCTTAATGAAAATTACATTTTTAGACAGCCTGATAGTCGGCCTTTGTTTGTGGATGTTGGGGATTCATTATCCATTTCTGCTAGGACTAGTTGTCGCTGTTTTGAGTTGGATACCCTACTTAGGTCCTTTACTTGGTGCATTTATCGTGCTCGTTGTTGCAGCGACCGATTTTCCAGGAAATTTATCTTTGATTTATACCATTATTGGCTTATTTGCCATGATGCGTGTTTTAGATGATTTTGTATTTTTACCGCTGATTGTAGGTAAAAGTTTACGCATGCATCCATTGCTCACTTTAATGATGTTTATGGTAGGTGAGGCGATTGCTGGAGTTGCGGGCTTGATGCTGGCGATTCCTATTGTGGCCGTGGTGATGGTGCTGGGTGAAACCATGGAAATTGTGTTGACAGATATGCGCTTGCAAGCAAGGCATCGTTATGCTCAGACATTAAGATGGAAAGCTGTGAATGATGATTTGACGAATGAGGGTAACTAAAAGCTACTGAAGTAACCTGAATTTGATTGAATCTGTATTACTGCAAGATCAAGTTTTTTCTTAGCTTTTTGTGTATGTGCGATACTAAATCTTGCATCGCGCTTAGCCATGTTGCGCTATGCTTGCTGTTTTTCTATACGATTACGGCCAAGTCTTTTTGCTTGAAATAAAGCATTGTCTGCTGCTTCAATCAGGGTTTCCGCGCTGTCAAAGTGTGGGTATGACGATGCACCAGCACTAAAGGTGGTGTAAAACACGCCTCCAAAATAGCGCTGCGGTAGTTGCGCAAAGTCTAGTCGAATTTGGTTCATGACGTCTGCTGCTTTATCTGCACCTATGCCAGGTAAGCCAATAATGTACTCTTCGCCACCATAACGTCCTACTAAGTCTACAGAGCGTAATCTGCCTTTTAGTAAGTAAGCCAGCGTGCGGATGACAACATCACCGACGGGGTGACCATAAGAGTCGTTAATAGATTTGAAATGGTCAATGTCTAACATAATGACAGAGAACTCGTGCCCTGGTCCAAGATCTCGCAGCATAGCGGCTAATTTGGTTTTGGAGCTGGCATGATTTAACAAGCCAGTTAAGCTATCAATTTGCGTTGAGCGCTGCATTTCACGAAAACGTGCTACTTTAGCCTCCACCACAGCCGCTAGCAGCACCGGGTTAAATGGCTTCATTAAAAACTGGTCGCCACCCAAGCGCAGTGCCTCAACTTGCATGCTCACTTCAGATTCGGCTGATAGGTAGACAATAGGGATAGTGGCATAGGCCTCAGTTTGGCGAAGTACGCGTGTAGCCTCTACGCCATTAAATTTTGGCATATGCATATCCATTAAAATGAGGTCTGGTTTATATACCTCTAGCGCGTCAAATAGCTTATCTGGGCTGTTAATTGAAAAAGAGTCTATGCCATGTTGAGCCAGTGTTCTTTCTATGGAGGTGAGTGCGACTCGAGAGTCTTCTACAATCAGTACTTGGCTTTTTTCTTGATTCTCAGTTTGCACCAAATCTAAAATGCGGCTGAGCATCATAGAAGCGTAGTTTTCTATCGGTACGGTGGTGTCTACGCCAGCGCGCATGAGCTTAACAATATCTTCTGGCTTGAGTGGCTCGCTCAGGTAAAAGATTTGGCTTGAAATATATTGTTGCCTAATATCAGAGATGCGCGAGAATTGCTCGGTGGTAGGTATGCTATTTTCACACATAAAAATAACAGCCAAAGGCGCATTTTCTGATATGGTGATTTGCGCCCAGCCGACGATTTCAATCTTAAAACCGAAAAAAGACATTTGCTGTTTTAGTTCATTGGCAACTTCAAATTTGTTGCTATCTGAAACGACTAAAACGCTACGAGGTTTTATCCAGTGCGCATCATCATATAAGGTTCTTGCATTGCTGTTTAAGCGTTTTTCTTGAGACTGTGACAGTGATTTTACAAGGCTATTTAAAGCATCAATTGTACCTTGTAAGCCACGAGCGTCACTGTCTGAAATAGGGTGAGCATTCTCAGTTGCGAGCATAGCAAAAGCCGCACTTTCTAGGCCTTCGCACAGACGTACTAAGCCAGACATGCGTAAGCGACTAAAGCTTTCGACTAAGCTATTAACGGCAACAATAAACTCAATAAATTGCTCGAACTTACCGTCTTTAAGATAGCGCTGCCACAGTTGGTTCATGACTGCTAAACGCTCGGTAAATGACTCATTCACCATGATTGCTAAAACCTATTCAAGAAATATCACATTGATTTATATGTGTGTATTTTAACAAATAAAGGCAAGGCTAAGTTTATTTTTACATTTGTCATTTAAATCTTCGCATTCTTTTTTAATTAACTTGCTCGGGAGTTTTAACGCACACTCAATGTTTGACGCTTCCAGTTGCCATCTTGCCAACGATAAAATGTACTGAGCGAACCAAATCAATGGGGTTGATTGATTCTAGATCTCTTAGCGTCGACTCGTTTACAGTCCCCCGCATTGCAGAGTTTGCCAAGAGCTTAGCGTCATACTTCAGCGGTATTTGAAGATATATACTTAATTATTCTAAAGTTAGCGGTCTATTTGGTAAAATAGAGCTAATTTCACAAACGGTATTTTTATTCGGTAGTTTATGACAAATTCAACACGCAAAATTTTAGTGACCTCAGCACTCCCTTATGCCAATGGCAGCATACATCTTGGGCATTTGGTGGAGTATATCCAAACCGATATTTGGGTGCGTTTTCAAAAGATGCAAGGTCACACTGTGAATTACGTTTGTGCCGATGATACGCATGGCACGCCGATTATGCTGCGCGCTGAAAAAGAGGGCATTACGCCAGAGGCTTTGATTGATAAAGTGCATAAAGAACACTATGCAGATTTTTCAGGGTTTTTAATAGATTTTGATAATTATTACTCTACTAACTCAGAAGAAAACCGTGAGCTAGCCAGTGGCATCTACAAAGCGCTAAAAGCCAATGGCAAAATTGCTACCAAAACCATTGAGCAGTATTACGACCCTGTTAAAAACATGTTCTTGCCCGACCGCTTTATTAAAGGCGAGTGCCCTAAATGTAAAGCCAAAGACCAATATGGCGATAACTGTGAAGTCTGTGGTGCAACCTACAGCCCAACCGATTTAATTAACCCGTTTTCAGCGGTTTCAGGTGCGACACCTGTGCGTAAAGAGACTGAGCATTACTTCTTTAAACTCAGTGAATGCGCAGATTTTTTACGTGACTGGACGCGTGCAGGCCACTTGCAAGCTGAGGCGGCTAACAAAATGACGGAGTGGGTGGGTGAAGTAGGCGAGAATAAACTCTCAGATTGGGATATTTCGCGTGATGCACCATATTTTGGTTTTGAAATCCCAGATGCACCGGGCAAATTTTTCTATGTTTGGCTAGATGCGCCAATTGGTTATATGGCCAGCTTTAAGAATTTGTGCGCAAAGAACGGACTGGATTTTGACGAGTATTGGAAAAAAGATTCTCAAACAGAGCTTTACCATTTTATCGGTAAAGATATTCTTTATTTCCATGCCTTATTTTGGCCTGCAACCCTTGAGTACAGTGGCTATCGCACCCCTACCAGCGTTTTTGCACACGGCTTTTTAACCGTCAATGGTGAAAAAATGTCTAAATCGCGCGGTACCTTTATTACCGCGCGTAGCTATTTAGACCATATCAAAAACCCAGAATATTTACGCTATTACTATGCAGCCAAACTCAATAGCAGCATGGAAGACATAGACTTAAATCTTGAAGATTTCGTCGCGCGCGTGAACAGTGATTTAGTGGGTAAATACATCAATATTGCGAGTCGAACAGCAGGGTTTATCAACAAAAAATTTGAAGGCAAACTCGCGCCATCAGCGAATAATGCTGCTGTGCAAGAGTTAAAATCAGCGGCTGCTGCAATTTCAGAGGCTTATGCGGCACGTGATTTTAGTAAAGCTTTACGTGAAATTATGCGTTTAAGTGATATTGCAAATGGCTTTGTTGCTGAAAAAGCGCCTTGGGTAATGGCAAAGCAAGAAGGGCAAGAGGTGGCTTTACAAGAAGTGTGTTCAGATGCGCTTGAAATGTTCCGTTTGCTAACGCTTTACTTGAAGCCTGTGCTGCCAAAATTGGCCTTTGAGATTGAGCAGTTCTTAAATATTGCACCACTTGGCTGGAGCGCTGTTGATTCCCCATTAAGTGCTGGGCACACCATTGCAGCGTATGAACATTTAATTACTCGCATAGACCCAAAACAAATCGAAGCCATGACCGAAGCCAACAAAGAAAACTTACAAGCCACCGCCCCAGTGCAAGCTGCACCAGCTGCAAAAGTAGAAACACCTGCGGATGAAGGCGCTTATATCTCAATTGATGACTTTACCAAAGTCGATTTGCGTATTGCCAAAATCGTTAATGCTGAGCATGTAGAGGGTGCAGAGAAGCTACTGAAACTAAGCTTGGATATTGGCGAAGAAAAACCGCGCCAAGTATTTGCAGGGATTAAATCTGCTTATGACCCTGAAACGCTTAAAGGCCGCTTAACCGTGATGGTGGCGAATTTAGCACCGCGTAAGATGAAGTTTGGCATGAGTGAGGGCATGGTGCTGGCTGCTTCTGATGAGCGTGGCGG
>CAZAHP010000015.1:15289-26146 GCA_964484985.1 uncultured Methylophilaceae bacterium | reverse complement strand
GACGCAGAAAAAAACTCCCCTTACGAATGTGGTTTTGAAGCCTTTGAAGATGCGCGCATGAAGTTTGACGTGCGTTACTATCTTGTCGCTATTTTATTTATTTTGTTTGATCTTGAAATTGCATTTTTATTTCCTTGGGCGGTGGCGCTAAAAGAGATTGGAGTGCTCGGTTTTTGGGCAATGATGTTGTTTTTGTTTGTGCTCGTGGTGGGGTTTGTTTACGAGTGGATGAAGGGTGCGCTGGAATGGGATTAAATCTATGAGCATCGAGGGTGTATTAGAAAAGGGCTTTGTAACCACAAGTTTAGATACGGTTATTAATTATACGCGCACAGGTTCATTGTGGCCCATGACTTTTGGTTTGGCTTGTTGTGCTGTTGAGATGATGCACGCGGGAGCTTCTCGCTACGATTTAGACCGTTTTGGTATTGTGTTTAGGCCTAGTCCTCGTCAGTCTGATGTCATGATTGTTGCTGGTACATTAGTCAATAAAATGGCGCCGGCTTTGCGTAAGGTGTATGACCAAATGGCCGAGCCGCGTTGGGTTATTTCCATGGGCTCATGTGCTAATGGTGGTGGTTATTATCATTATTCGTATGCGGTTGTCCGCGGTTGTGACCGTATTGTCCCTGTAGATGTTTATGTGCCAGGTTGTCCGCCTACAGCTGAGGCTTTGTTGTACGGCATTATTCAGCTACAAAATAAAATTAAACGTACTAATACCATTGCTAGATAATAAGGTTTAAGGCAAAAACAACAATGGCTACACGCTTAGAAAAATTAAATGAAAATGTAAAGCTTGCTTTAGCTGATAAGCTAACAGCTGTGCATGAGGCTTTGGGTGAGCTCACTATTGAGTGCAAGCAGGCTAATTTGCTAGAGGTGTGCCAAATCTTGCGCGACCATGCAGATTTAAAATTTGAACAGCTGATAGATTTATGTGGTGTTGATTATTCTGAGTATGCCGACGGTTTGTGGGAAGGCCAGCGTTACGCTGTGGTCTACCATTTGCTTTCAGTGAGTTTAAACCATCGCATTCGCCTCAAAGTGTTTGCTGCAGATGACGATTTCCCTGTTTTGCCAACGGCGGTTGATTTGTGGTCTGTGGCAAATTGGTTTGAACGCGAGGCGTTTGATTTGTATGGCATTATGTTTGAAGGGCACCCAGATTTGCGTCGCTTGCTGACTGACTATGGTTTTGTGGGGCATCCATTCCGTAAAGACTTCCCTATGATAGGTAATGTAGAAATGCGTTACGACCCTGCACAGCAGCGTGTGGTGTATCAACCCGTTTCAATCGAGCTAAGAAATAATGTGCCACGTGTAATACGTGATGAAGGCTTCCATAATGGCTGAGATTAGAAATTACACGATGAACTTCGGGCCGCAGCATCCTGCGGCACATGGTGTTTTGCGTTTAGTGCTTGAGTTGGATGGTGAAGTGATTATGCGAGCTGACCCGCATATTGGCTTATTGCATCGTGCGACTGAGAAGCTCGCTGAAAATCGCACCTATTTACAATCTGTGCCTTATATGGACAGATTAGACTACGTCTCTATGATGGCCAATGAGCATGCTTATGTGATGGCAATCGAAAAGATGATGGGTATAGAAGTGCCGATTCGTGCGCAATATATTCGTGTTATGTTCGATGAAATTACCCGTATTCTTAATCACTTATTGTGGTTGGGTGCCCATGCACTAGACGTTGGTGCAATGACGGTGTTTTTATATGCCTTCCGCGAACGTGAAGATTTGTTTGATTGCTACGAAGCGGTATCCGGTGCACGTATGCACGCTGCTTACTATCGTCCTGGCGGTGTTTATCGTGACTTGCCAAATCGTATGCCGCAATACGAAGCGAGCAAAATTCATAATCAAAAAAGCATCAATAAAATGAATGAAAACCGTCAAGGTTCATTGCTTGATTTTATTGAGGATTTTACAAATCGCTTTCCAGCTTATGTGGATGAGTATGAAACATTGCTCACGGATAATCGAATTTGGAAGCAACGTACGGTTGGTGTAGGTGTTGTAAGTCCTGAGCGTGCATTATCTCTTGGTATGACTGGCGCTATGCTGCGCGGTTCTGGCATTGAGTGGGATTTACGTAAAAAACAACCTTACGAAGTGTATGATAAGTTAGATTTTGACATTCCAGTGGGTGTGAATGGTGATTGCTACGATCGTTACTTAGTGCGTATCGAAGAGTTCCGTCAATCTAACCGCATTGTTAAGCAATGTATTGATTGGTTGCGTAAAAACCCTGGCCCTGTGATTACAGACAACAATAAAGTAGCACCACCAAACCGTGAACACATGAAAACGAATATGGAGGATTTAATCCACCACTTCAAACTCTTTACTGAGGGTTTTCATGTGCCAGCAGGTGAGGCATATGCAGCGGTTGAGCATCCAAAGGGTGAGTTTGGCATATATATGGTTTCAGATGGCGCTAATAAGCCATACCGTTTAAAAATTCGTGCGCCAGGTTTTCCGCATTTGGCTGCTTTAGATGAAATGACTAGAGGTCATATGATTGCTGACTTAGTGGCAATTATAGGTACACAAGACATCGTATTTGGCGAAATAGATAGATAGAACATGTTATCTCAACAATCCATAGACAAAATAGAGTACGAACTCACCAAATATCCTGCGGATAAACGACAGGCAGCTGTGATGTCTGCTCTGCGCATTGTGCAAATGGAGCGTGGTTGGCTATCTAAAGAGAGTATCGCTGAGGTCGCTGAGTACTTAGGCATCCCTGCAATAGCGGCTTTAGAGGTGGCGACCTTTTATAATATGTATGATTTGCAACCTGTAGGTAAGTACAAAATAACGGTATGTACTAATATCTCATGCATGCTGCGTGATTCAGATGCGATAGTGGAGCATTTGCAGCATAAGCTGGGCATAGGTTTAAATGAGATTACCCCTGATGGGAAATTCTGCTTAAAGGAAGGTGAGTGCATGGGTACGTGCGCAGGTGCTCCTTTAATGCACATTAATAATACACAAATGCATGAGTTTTTAACGCCTGAGCGTGTAGATGAAATTCTAGGGAGTTTAGAATAATGTCCTTGGTATTGAATCCTCATCCTAAAGAAACGCTGGTTTGTCTACGCACGATTGCGCATCCTGATCCTGCAAGTTTAGATACTTATATTAAGCTTGGTGGTTATGCTGAGTTGAAGCGTATAGTGACAGAGAAAGTAAAAGCGACTGATATTATCAGCCAAGTTAAAGTTTCTGGCTTACGTGGTCGTGGTGGTGCGGGTTTTCCTACGGGTCTTAAATGGAGTTTTATGCCGCGTTATTTTGACGGCACAAAATATCTCGTATGTAATACTGACGAAGGCGAGCCTGGGACTTTCAAAGACCGCGATATTATTCGCTACAATCCTCATCAATTAATTGAAGGTATGGCGATTGCGGCTTATACCTTGGGTGCGCGAGTGGGATATAACTACATTCACGGTGAGATTTGGCGTGAATACGAGATTTTTGAAGAGGCTTTAGCTGAAGCGCGTAAAGCGGGATTTATTGGTGAAAACTTATTCGGCACTAATTTTAGTTTTGATCTCTACGCTGTGCATGGCTATGGCGCTTATATATGCGGTGAAGAAACGGCATTGATTGAGTCTATAGAGGGTAAAAAAGGGCAGCCACGCTTTAAACCGCCGTTCCCTGCAAGTTATGGTGTGTTTGGTAAACCTACTAACGTTAACAATACCGAGTCCTATGCTTCTATCCCTTGGATATTGCAACATGGAGGACAAGCTTTCCAAGATTTAGGCGTGCCTAACTCTGGAGGCCCTAAACTTTTCTCAGTATCTGGTCACGTTGAAAAACCAGGTAATTATGAAGTGCGCATGGGTACGCCTTTTACCGAGCTGTTAGAGATGGCAGGTGGCGTGTGGAAAGGGCGTAAGCTTAAGGCGGTGATTCCAGGCGGACCTTCGACAGCGGTGATGCATGCCGATGCGATTATGGCGGCGACCATGGATTATGATGGTTTATCCAAGGCTGGTTCTAGCTTAGGTGCTGGCTCTATGATAGTCATGGATGAAACTACATGCATGGTGCAAGTGCTTAAACGCCTAAGTTATTTCTTCTATGAAGAATCATGTGGACAGTGTACGCCTTGCCGTGAAGGTACTGGTTGGTTGTACCGTATTGTAAAACGTATTGTTGATGGTCAAGGTAAGATGGAAGACTTAGATTTACTCTGCAATGTAAGTACCAATATTTCAGGCCGCACTATTTGTGCACTTGGTGATGCTGCAGCAACACCTGTATTAAGCTTTGTGAAACATTTTAGGCCAGAGTTTGAGTATTACATTCAACATGGTAAATCTATGGTGACAGGTAAATAATGATGCGTAAAGCAATTCAATTTTTACTGTTAAGCATGATGAAATATAAAAGGTATGCTGTGGCACAATCATTTGTGCGCGCATCGTTCTGCTTAGAAACTTATATTAGTAAAAGCACCCTTAAGCTATGTTAAATATTGAAATTGACGGTAAACAAGTTGAAGTAGACCACGGCACCACAATTATTGATGCTGCGGACAAAATCGGCATTGCGATTCCACGTTTTTGCTATCACAAAAAACTCTCAGTCGCAGCTAATTGCCGTATGTGCTTAGTGCAAGTTGAGAAGTTTAACAAACCACTGCCTGCATGTGCCACGCCAGTTGCAGATGGTATGAAGATATACACACGCTCTAAATCAGCAGTTGAAGCACAAAAAAGTGTGATGGAGTTTTTACTCATTAACCACCCATTGGATTGTCCAATTTGTGACCAAGGCGGTGAGTGTGACTTACAAGATATAGCTGTAGCTTACGGTGCTAGCGGTTCACGTTATACTGAAGAGAAGCGTGTAGTACTAAACAAGAATATTGGCCCTTTAGTATCAACCGATATGACACGATGCATACAATGTACGCGTTGTGTACGCTTCTTAAAAGAAGTTGGCGGTATGCAAGAGTTAGGTTTGGTTGGTCGTGGCGAACATGCTGAAATTACTGCTTATGTAGATAAATCTGTGAACTCAGAGTTGTCAGGCAATATTATCGATTTATGTCCTGTAGGCGCACTCACGAGCAAGCCATTCCGCTACTCAGCACGTAGTTGGGAGCTTACGCGTCGCCCTTCAATTGCGGCACATGATGGCTTAGGCTCGCATATTGAAGTGCAGGTTAAAGACAATAAGGTTATGCGTGTTTTACCACGTGAAAAAGAAAGCATTAACGAATGCTGGATTTCAGACCGAGATAGATTTTCATATGAAGGCTTGAATAGCGCTGATAGATTACAAGTGCCTATGATTAAACATCATGGTGAATGGCACGAAACTGATTGGAAAACAGCGTTAGAGTTTGCTGCTAGTCAGCTCAAAGAAGTCATAGATAATGACCCAAATGATTTAGGTGTTTTGGTCTCGCCAAATAGTACGATGGAAGAGGGCTACCTCGCTAAGAAAATTACCCGTGCTGTTAAATGTGGCAATATTGACCATAGATTAAGGCGTACTGATTTCCGTTTAGATGGTCACTTCCAAGGCACGCCTTGGATGGGATGCAATATTCCAGACTTGCAAGAAATGGACAGAGTTTTAGTCATAGGCAGTAATTTACGTAATGAGCATCCCTTGCTTGCAAACCGTTTGCGTAAAATGGTGGCTGCAGGTGGCGAGCTTTCTGTGATTAATCCCATTGATAATGACCATCTGATTCCAATTAAACATAAAGCGATTTGCGCACCTAATGATATGGTGAATGTGCTTTCGCAAGTGCTGAAGGCAATGTCTGGATTACAGCGTCTCTCGCTTTGCTTACCTAAAACCTATGCAGAGTTATTAGAAGGTGTAAGAGTTTGGGATAACTCACAAGCTATGGCTGAAAGCCTAGCTGGCTTAGGTGAAACTTACGATTTGATAAGCCCAAAGAGTGCTGTTTTTATTGGTAGCTTGGCGCAATATCATCCACGTTATGCTGAAATTTACAGCTTGGCAGAAGCCATTGCCTCACTCAGTGGTGCAACGTTTGGTATGTTGCCAGAGTCATCTAACCGCGTTGGTTTAGATTTGGCAAGAGTATTGCCAAGAAGTGGTGCGCTCAATGCACGCACGATGTTAGAGCAACCGCGCTCAGCTTATTTATTAGTGAATATTGAGCCTGAGCTTGATTGCGGTAATGCTAAATTAGCGAATGAAGCCATGGCTAAAGCCAAAGCAGTGGTTGCACTCACATCTTACAAATCAGAATCATTAAAAGACGCTACAGTGATGTTGCCAATTGCACCATTTACCGAAACTTCAGGTACCCGTATGAGTATGGAGGGGCGTGTACAAAGCTTCAATGCTGTGGTTAAACCATTAGGCGAGTGTCGTCCTGCTTGGAAAGTGCTTAGAGTATTAGCCAACACATTAGGTTTAGAAGGTTTTGATTTTGATAGCTCTGAGCAAGTAAAGACTGAAATCTTTGGTGGCGAAAAACCTTCAAAAGTTGTTTGGAATCGCCTAAATAACAATTTGGTTGATTTGATTGACATCAAGGTTAAGCTAAAGAGAGATACCCTAGAGCGTGTAGGTGAGGTTCCACAATTTCAATCAGATGCTATTGTCCGCCGTTCACCACCGCTGCAAAAAACTAAATATGCACTTAGATTAACGGCAGCCATGAACCCTGAGCAGTTAAAGCTGCTCGGTCTAGAAGAGGGGGATATGGTTAATGTTAAGCAAGGCAATGGCAGCATTACTCTGCCAGCTAAGGTTGATACACATGTACCTTTAGGCGTTGTGCGCATCCCTGCAGCTAATGCCACTTGTGCAGAGTTGGGTGAGCTCATGGGAGATATTGAGGTGAGTCGCGCATGATGGAACTATTCCAACCTTTGCTCACACTAGGAGCGAGCATTTTTGGTACATGGTGGCCAAATGTATCACTCACACTATGGACGCTGATTAAAATTGTCTTAATCGTGGCACCATTGATGGGAGCTGTTGCTTATTTAACATTGGCTGAGCGTAAAGTGATCGGCTATATGCAAGTGCGTATAGGCCCGAACCGTGTCGGTTATTTTGGCTTGCTACAACCACTCGCTGACGGCATCAAGCTGCTGATGAAAGAAATTATTATTCCATCAGCATCTAATAAAACATTATTCTTAATTGGTCCTGTACTAGCGATTGCACCAGCATTTGCCGCATGGGCGGTCATGCCATTCGATTTAGATATGGTGTTGGCAGATGTAGACGCAGGTTTGCTCTATATTTTAGCCATGACATCAGTCGCTGTTTACGGTGTGATAATTGCGGGTTGGGCTTCTAATTCTAAATATGCTTTTTTAGGCTCTTTACGATCTGCTGCCCAAATCGTTTCATATGAAATTGCAATGGGCTTTGCTTTAGTGGGTGTGTTGATGTGCGCAAATTCACTTAACTTAGGAAAAATAGTCCTAGGGCAAGAGGGTGGGTTTTGGCACTGGTATTTCATCCCTTTGTTTCCACTATTTATTGTGTACTTTATTAGTGCGGTCGCTGAAACTAACCGAGCACCATTTGATGTGGCTGAGGGTGAGTCAGAAATTGTAGCGGGTTTCCATGTTGAATATTCAGGCATGGCATTTGCGATTTTCTTCTTGGCTGAGTACGCCAATATTTGGTTGGTCTGTGCTTTAGCGGCCACTATGTTCTTAGGTGGATGGTTATCACCAGTGCCATTCATGCCAGATAGCTTTTTATGGCTCGTCGCCAAAATGGGTTTTTTAGTATTCTTCTTTTTATGGTTCCGCGCGACTTTCCCGCGTTACCGATATGACCAAATTATGCGTTTAGGCTGGAAGGTGTTTATTCCAATTACCATAGTCTGGATTGTGGTTGTTGGAGCAATGATGCAAACGCCATGGGCTTACCTGTTTCATTAAGAGTATAGATAATGAACAAAATTAAAGAAGTGTTATCAAGTTTAATGCTTGTAGAACTGCTGAAAGGCATGGCGCTTACAGGTAAGTATTTCTTCGCACCTAAAATTACTGTGCAGTTCCCTGAAGAGCGTACTCCAATGAGCCCTCGCTTTAGAGGCTTACATGCCTTGCGCCGTTATCCTAACGGTGAAGAGCGTTGTATTGCATGCAAGTTATGTGAAGCAGTTTGCCCAGCAATGGCGATTACTATTGAGTCTGAGCAACGAGAAGATAATACACGTCGGACCACGAGATATGATATTGATTTAACAAAGTGTATTTTCTGTGGTATGTGTGAAGAATCATGCCCAGTAGACTCAATTGTTGAAACGCGTGTATTTGATTATCACGGTGAGAAGCGGGGTGATTTGCTTTACACCAAACCAATGCTTTTAGCTGTGGGTGATAAATACGAAGCGCAAATTGCGGCAGATCGCACAGAAGATGCAAAATTTAGGTAGTCACAGACAAATAAGGGCTTACATCACACCATGATGTTTCAAGATTACGTTTTTTATTTTTTAGCAGCAATTTTATTATTTGCTGCAGTACGTGTAATTACTGCACGTAACCCAGTGCATGCTGCGTTGTACTTGGTATTGTCATTTTTTACCGCTGCGGGAATTTGGTTACTGTTGGAAGCTGAGTTTTTAGCAATAGCATTGGTTTTAGTCTATGTAGGCGCTGTGATGGTGCTATTCTTATTCGTAGTGATGATGCTAGATATTAACCTAGATAAGTTGCGAGAAGGCTTCTGGAATGCGCTACCAGTTGCATTACCTATTGGCGTTTTGATGGCTGTTGAGATGGTGGTGATATTAGGTACTAAGCACTTTGGTTTAGCTAAGGTGGCTGCCCCTGAACCACACGGAGCAGACTACAGTAATACGCTAGAACTTGGCCGAGTCCTTTACAGTGACTACTTATTACCGTTTGAATTAGCATCTGTCGTATTGTTAGTCGCGATTATTGCTGCCATTGCATTGACATTACGTGACCGTAAAGAATCTAAATCAATGAACCCAGCTGAACAAGTGAAAGTTAAACGTGCAGACCGTATTCGCATGGTGAGTATGCCTTCAGAAACTGAAGTGCCTGAAGAGAAGGAGGGCGCATAATGGTCAGTCTTTCGCATTACCTTATACTAGGTGCGCTACTTTTCGCCATTAGTGTGATTGGTATTTTCCTCAATCGTAAAAATGTCATTATTTTGCTTATGGCAATTGAGTTGATGCTGTTAGCAGTTAATCTTAACTTTATCGCATTCTCGCACTATTTAAATGATATTGCTGGTCAAGTATTTGTGTTCTTTATACTTACTGTGGCTGCTGCTGAATCTGCTATAGGATTAGCTATTTTAGTTGTATTGTTTAGAAATATAAGAACCATTAACGTTGATGATTTAAACCGCCTGAAAGGCTAACTGTTAAAAATGATGGATATGCAAAAAATTTACCTACTAATACCGCTGTTGCCTCTTATGGCTGCTGCTATAGTAGGTCTTTTCGGCCGTGTATTGCCGCGTGCCATTGCGCATAGTCTTACCATAGCAGGCGTCGCTGCTGCATTTGGTTTATCAGTGCTGGTATTTGATGATGCTAAGTCTGGCCATGTATACAATGGAACAGTCTATACCTGGCTTACAAGTGGTAACGTTACTTTTGAAGTGGGTTTTTTAATCGATAGGCTCACTGCCACTATGATGTTAGTGGTCACTTTCGTGTCATTGATGGTGCATGTTTACACTATCGGTTATATGCACGAAGACCCAGGATATAACCGTTTCTTTAGTTATATTTCATTGTTTACCTTCTCAAT
The DNA here is from genome assembly GCA_964484985.1 of uncultured Methylophilaceae bacterium. Classification (GTDB taxonomy): domain Bacteria; phylum Pseudomonadota; class Gammaproteobacteria; order Burkholderiales; family Methylophilaceae; genus CAZAHP01. The sequence goes on along the minus strand of CAZAHP010000015.1, from coordinate 16,351 downwards.
GTTGATGTTGGTCATGAGCAACAACTTCATGCAGCTTTTCTTTGGCTGGGAGGCAGTGGGTTTAGTGTCTTACTTGCTCATTGGTTTTTGGTATACCAGACCGACCGCAATTTACGCCAATTTAAAGGCATTTTTGGTTAACCGAGTCGGTGACTTTGGCTTTTTACTAGGCATAGGCTTAGTGTTGTATCACATGGGTAGCCTTGATTATGCAGCTGTGTTCTCGGTTGCACCGCAATTTGCTGACGCTAAGATTAGTCTATTTCCAGGTGTAGAGTGGTCATTAATGACAGTTACTTGCATCCTACTGTTTGTAGGTGCAATGGGTAAATCTGCACAAGTGCCACTCCATGTGTGGTTACCAGACTCTATGGAAGGCCCAACGCCTATTTCTGCCTTGATTCACGCGGCGACGATGGTGACAGCAGGTATTTTTATGGTGGCACGTATGTCACCGCTATTTGAGCTATCAACTACTGCGCTCTCAACTATATTGGTGATAGGCTCAATCACTGCGCTATTTATGGGCTTTTTGGGCATTATTCAGAACGATATTAAACGCGTGGTTGCTTACTCAACCCTATCACAGCTAGGATACATGACCGTTGCCTTAGGTGTTTCAGCTTATTCTGTCGCTATTTTCCACTTAATGACACATGCCTTCTTCAAAGCGCTATTGTTCTTAGGCGCAGGTGCGGTGATTATGGCCATGCACCATGATCAAGACATCCGTAATATGGGTGGTCTACGTAAACATATGAAAATTGTATGGATTACTTCTTTGATTGGTTCATTAGCGTTGATTGGTACGCCGTTCTTCTCAGGCTTTTACTCAAAAGACTCCATTATTGAAGCGGTTGCCTTGTCTCATATTCCAGGTAGTGGCTTTGCCTACTTTGCGGTATTGGCAGGTGTATTTGTAACGGCTTTCTATTCTTTCCGTATGTACTTCTTAGTTTTCCACGGTAAAGAGCGCTGGATGGAGAAAAAAGCGCACGAAGAGCATCACGACCATCATGCTCATGATGACAAAGCACATGACGACCATGCTCACGATGACCA
>CAZAHP010000015.1:3431-15189 GCA_964484985.1 uncultured Methylophilaceae bacterium | reverse complement strand
GGCCAGTTACCACATGCTTTGCCGTGGGTTGTGACATTGCCATTAATCGCTTTAGCAATTCCATCTGTAGCGATTGGTTATATTGCAATTGAGCCTATGTTATTTAGTGATTATTTTAAAGGTGTGATTTATGTAGATGGGCTTGCACACCCCGTGATGCATGAGCTAGCGCATCACTTCCATGGTGCTTTTGCCATGGCATTACACGCTTTCCAAACCTTACCTTTTGTTTTAGCTCTGTCAGGTGTGGTGTTGTCATGGTTCTTCTATATGAAGCGTCCAGATATTCCAGCGGCTATTAAGCAAAAATTCAGTACGATTTATTGCATACTAGATAATGCATATGGCATTGATAAGCTTTACGTCAAAGTTTTTGCTAATGGCTCGCGCTTTATTGGTGACAAATTATGGAAGTTTGGCGACATCAAATTGATAGATGGCTTATTTGTTAATGGAACGGCCAATTTAATTGGACGTATCTCTGGCATTATCCGTCACTTGCAATCTGGTTTAATTTACCACTACGCGTTTGCCATGATTATTGGCGCATTCTTATTGCTTACTTTCTTTATGAAGACTTAAATGTTAGAGCTTATTTTCAATCAACATATTCTGAGTCTGGCCATCTGGGTGCCAATTTTGGCAGGTGTGCTCGTGCTATTTACTGGCGATGACAAAAATGCTGGCTTGGCAAGATGGCTTGCTCTAGCTGGCAGTGTAGTGAGCTTCTTGGTAACACTGCCACTATATACAAGGTTTGATTTCAATGACGGTGGCTTTCAGTTTCAAGAGGGTTTTTCATGGATACCATCTTTCAACATCAACTACCATTTGGGTGCTGATGGCATAGCCATACCGCTTATTTTACTTACTAGCTTTACTACGATTATTGTTGTTATCGCTGGTTGGGAAGTGATTCAAAAACGAGTAGCGCAATATATGGCCTCATTTTTGATTATGTCAGGCTTGATGATAGGTGTGTTCAGTGCGCTAGATGCGATTTTGTATTATGTATTCTGGGAAGCGATGCTGATTCCAATGTTTTTGGTGATTGGTATTTGGGGCGGGCCTAATCGTGTATATGCCACGATTAAATTCTTCCTCTACACATTACTTGGCTCACTACTGATGTTGGTTGCATTTATCTATATGTACCATCAAACCAATAGTTTTGAGATTGTTGATTACTACAACTTGCCCATGGCAATGAATGTACAAATATTAATTTTCTTAGCCTTTTTTATGGCCTTCGCAGTTAAAGTGCCAATGTGGCCAGTGCACACATGGTTACCTGATGCACACGTTGAAGCGCCTACAGGGGGCTCAGTCGTATTGGCTGCGATTGCGTTGAAGTTGGGTGGTTATAGCTTTTTACGCTTTGCCATGCCAATAGCCCCTGATGCTGCGCATCATCTTACAGGCTTTATGATTACGCTTTCACTGATTGCTGTGGTGTATATTGCCTTGGTAGCCTTGGTGCAGCAAGATATGAAAAAGCTGATTGCTTACTCATCAATCTCACACATGGGCTTTGTCACTTTAGGCTTCTTCTTGTTTAGCCCCCTAGGCTTAGAAGGCGCGATTGTGCAAATGATTTCACACGGCTTTATTTCAAGTGCGATGTTCTTAAGTGTAGGTGTGCTATACGATAGAGTACACAGTAGGCAAATTGCTGATTACGGTGGTGTGGTGAATACTATGCCTACATTTGCAGCTTTTGCAGTGCTGTTTGCTATGGCAAATGCTGGTTTACCAGGCACATCAGGTTTTGTAGGCGAATTCATGGTGATTTTAGCTTCTATTCAAGTGAACTTCTGGTACGCTTTCTTAGCTTCAACCACATTGATATTTGGCGCAGCCTATACATTATGGATGACCAAGCGCGTATTCTTTGGTGCAGTTGCAAACCATCATGTTGCTGAGCTAAAAGATCTTAACCAGCGTGAATTTTTAATCATGGCAGTATTGGCTTTGCTAGTACTAGGCTTTGGTTTGTATCCACAAATTTTGACCGAAATGACGCACGCCAGTGTGAGCAATTTGTTGGCACATCTCGCTCAAACTAAATTAACAAGCGGAATAGGGTACTAGTACGCATGAATGCTATTCAATTAGATTTAATGAGCGCCTTACCAGAGATTTTAGTGATGGGTATGGCGATGGTAGTGTTGCTACTAGACTTATTTATTAAGCCTAGCAGCCGCAATATACTTTTTGTTCTCACACAAGTTACCTTGCTGGGTGCCGCTTATCTAACTTATGCTACTCATCAGCCTAGTGTAGGTTTTGCGTTCTCTAACATGATGGTGGATGATCCACTTTCAGATGTACTTAAGCTCATGATGTACGCTGCGACATTTATTATGCTGACGTACACACGCCAATATATTAGCTTGCGCGGCATGATGCGTGGAGAGTATTACTCACTTGTCTTGTTTGCCTTGCTTGGCATGATGATTATGGTGTCTGGTGAAAGCTTTTTAACCCTGTATATGGGTTTAGAGTTGCTCTCACTTTGCATGTATACCTTAGTAGCGTTAGATAGAGATAACCCTAATGCAACAGAAGCTGCCATGAAGTACTTTGTACTTGGCGCGCTAGCTTCAGGTATGCTGCTATATGGTATGTCTATGCTATATGGTGTAACAGGTAGCTTAGATATTGCTGGCATTAATAATAACTTGTTAAATGGTACAGACAAACAAGCTGTTCTAGTCTTGGGTTTGGTTTTTATTGTTTCAGGCATCGCCTTCAAACTCGGCGCTGTACCTTTCCAAATGTGGGTGCCAGATGTTTATCACGGCTCACCTACAGCCATGACACTATTGATAGGCTCTGTACCTAAATTCGCTGGGTTTGCCCTCACTATTAGATTACTCGCGCAGGCTTTGCCAGCATTAGCCATTGATTGGCAGGGTATGCTAATGATTATGGCTGTACTCTCTATGGTGATTGGTAATGTCACCGCGATTGCACAGACAAATTTAAAAAGAATGTTTGCCTACTCGACTATCTCTCATATCGGGTATTTGCTACTAGGTTTGCTAAGTGCAAATATCAATGGCTATGCATCATCTATGGTGTATATTTCAGCCTACGTGCTGATGACTTTAGCAGCATTTGGCATGATATTGTTGTTATCACGTGCAGGTTTTGAGTCAGAAAACTTAGAAGATTTAAAAGGCCTTAATCAACGTAGCCCATGGTTTGCGTTCATGATGCTGATTACTATGTTCTCTATGGCGGGTGTGCCGCCAACATTGGGTTTCTACGCTAAATTTGCAGTGTTGCAAGCCGCGCTTCAAGCAGGTTTTGTTTGGTTAGTTGTGTTTGCCGTGATGATGGCAGTCATCGGTGCGTTTTATTACTTACGTATCGTAAAACTGATGTATTTTGACGAGCCACAACAAACCGAGCGCATTAGTGCGCCGCTAGATATGAAAGCCTTACTCAGCCTCAATGCTTTGGCTTTATTAGTGTTAGGTTTTAAACCTCAGATACTCATGAGTATTTGTGGTTACGCAATATTCACTAGCTTACAATGACTAAGTTAATTTTATTACTACTGGCGCTTATAGCTGCAAATGCCCCTTGGTTTTCGGAGCGATTGCTGTTTACTATAGTGCTTAAAAGTCCAAGCAAGCATATTGCATGGTGTTTGCTCGAGGTTGTGATATTTTATTTTGCAGTAGGTGGTATTGCCCTTTATGCAGAATATAGTGTCATGGGGCAGGTGGCAAAGCAACATTGGGAGTTTTATGCCACTACATTTTGCATGTTTCTAGTGTTTGCATTTCCTGGGTTTGTCTATCGTTATTTTTGGAAGAAACAGCCCAAGTTTGATGCATAAGCTTCTATCTATAAGCACTTAGCTGAAAAATAACTATTAAGGTTGTAAGCGCGTATGACTATGAATTTACATCATTTACTATCCCACTATTTTCAGACTTTTCTTAAAGTAATCTTACTTGCTAGCATCCTCTCTGGATGTGCTTATACAGAAAAGCTAAGCTCTCAACTCTTACCTAACTCAGAGTTTAATGCCCTAATTGTTGAGGGTGACGCTGCTATGGAGAATGCAGACTGGGCTAAAGCATCGGCAAAATATGAGCAAGCTGCTCAATTAAAACCTCGTGATTTAGACGTTAAAATGAAGCAGGCCATGGCTTTTCAACGTGCGGGTAAGCTAGCGCGAGCGCATAATATGTACCAGCAAGTCATAGATGAAGGCCAGAATAGCGGCTCAAAAGATGCTAAGGTAGTTAAGCTAGCCAAGGCTAATCAAGAAAAATTTGGATTTAAACCATCACCCAAAGAGGCTGAAGTTGTTCCAAAAGACGAAGTAGCAGCAATAGCCAAAGAGCCTGAGCCAGTTGCAAAAGACGAAGTAGCAGTGCAAACCCTAGAACCAGTTGCTCAAAGCGCTCCCGTAGCCATTGTGGAGCCTCTGCCAATCTTAGCGCAAGCTAAAGATGAGAGCGCAGTATCTGCCCCAAGTCCAACTGCAGAGCCTCAGCCAAGCGCTGCTCCAGCATTGCCCGAAGCTACAATTACAACAACAGAGCTAACGCCACATGCTGATGCGAAGGCGTCTGACAATGTAGTTGCTGAGATTAAGCTTAAAATTTCAAACTGGGCATCTGATTGGCAAAGTAAACACTTGGATGCTTACTATGCACATTATGTGGCTGATTTTAGTGGTGATGCAGCCAATACAAAAGCGTGGCGCAAAGAGAGAAAAAGCAAAATTCTAGCGGCAAAAAACATGCGTGTCATGATAGATAATTTAGACATTAAGTTGATCGATGCAGATAATGCAACAGCTCAATTTACTCAAAGCTATCAATCAGCAGGTTATCAAGATAAAGGCGAGAAAACCATGCAATTGAAACGTGTTTCAGGTGCATGGTTAATAGTAGGGGAGCAATTTGCTCGATAAATCGAATACTGCACAGATGGATTTAACTGAAAGTTGTGTTTCATCTGAAACCTTAGTTAAAGGAAATTTATTACACGCTAAGCGCGATAAAGTGCTTTTACCTAACGGTAATATTTCTGAGCGTGAGTATGTCATGCATCCCGGTGCGGTATTAGTCGTGCCAGTTTTGGCAGATGGACGTTTAGTCATGGAGCGTCAATTTCGCTACCCCATGCATCGCGCCTATATAGAATTACCTGCTGGCAAAATCGATCCTAAAGAGCCCCCACTTATTACAGGTCAGCGCGAACTGCTCGAAGAGACTGGCTATAGTGCTAAAAAGTGGCAGTTTTTAACTGAGCTGCATCCTTGTATTGGCTACTCCAACGAAATTATCTATATTTATCTTGCGACTGAACTTAGCTTTAGCCAATCGCAATTAGATGAAGATGAGCATCTAGAGATTATTACCATGACTTTAGATGAATCTATGGAAGCCATGCGTAAAGGTGAAATAACTGATGGTAAAACCATGGTAGCTTTATTTTGGGCAGAAAAATGCTTAAAAGGTGCTTGGCCGATAGCTGAGCCTGTGTGAATATTACAGAGCAATAAGCCAGTAATTCCAACACAAAATAGCCATTCTATCTATAGCTGAGCCAATTGTTAAACAATATCAAATGGCTAGTTTATCGCCATTGCGGCCAGTTGATTAAATAGCGAAACAAGAATTTATTGAGTAAAGCGGAGTCATTATATGATTAACTTTACTTGAGATTTACCCGCATATTCTTTGAATATGTTCTTCCCACACGGACTTCTGACCCGTCACTTAACACGATAATCAGTTCAGAAAATGGCGCTTTCTTGATTTTTACGATGGCAGTTCGTTTGACAATATTGCTACGGTGAATGCGAATAAACTCATCAGAATCTAGCCGCTGTTCTAAAGATGTAAGGGTTTCTTGATATAAATAACTTGTACCTAATACATGGATTCTCACATAGTCACGTTCCGACTGAAATCTAATAATGTTATCTTGCGTAACTCGTATGAATTCGCCCAAAGACTTAACCCAGAATTCGGATGTTTGTCTAGATTGCGTTCGTAATGCCCCTTTAAGAGACGCTATCATTTCCTGTAATTCTGCGATTCGATCAGTTTGAATACGCGAACTTGCCCTTGATTTTGCTCTGTCCATGGCAATAGAAAATCTGGATGCGTCAATTGGCTTAGTCAGATAGTCAACAGCATTAGCCTCAAATGCACGTAATGCATATTGATCAAAAGCTGTGACAAATACTAATGCAGGAGGGTCAATTGCTATTTGCTCCAACACATCAAAGCCACTTCCACCTGGCATCTGAATATCAAGTAGCAGAATATCTGGGCAGCATTTTGTAATTTTAAGTTGAGCTTCAATAGCATCCTTTGCTTCGTCAATTCGATCAACCCAATCTAGCTTACCTAGCATGCGAATCAGGCGGCGTCTCGCCAAGGGCTCATCATCAACTACAAGTATACTCAATTTAGTCATGCGATTTTCAATGGCAAACCGATTGAGGCTTGGTATCGACCAGGACGAATGATTCCCGAAGAAAATTGGCTATTTTCCTGAAAGCGCAAATGCAACCTCTCTTGAACATTTCGCAATCCGACGCCCATTCCTAAAGTGTTTTTGCGATCAGAGTTATCCAACGGAATATCATTTTCAACTGTTAGCACTAGCCAATCAGACTTACGACTGGCCATAAGTGAAATTTCTACTTGCCCCCTAGCAGCACCCACGCCATGTTTAATTGCATTCTCAATTAAAGGTTGAAGAATCAAGCTAGGTACTAGCGCATCTTGTAATGCTTCAGGCATTTCAATCTTGAATGTTAAGCGGTCTAAGAATCGCTCTCGCTCAATGCCCAAATACTCTTCTTGCAATGCAATCTCTTCGGATAGTTTCACATCACTCATTGGATCAACCGCCAGCGTTGTACGCATAAAAGTGGATAGTGAAAGCACCATGCGTTCAGCACGAGTTGTTGCTCCTTCCTCAATTAGCCCTGCAATAGAATTAAGCGTATTGAATAGAAAATGTGGATTTACTTGGTAACGAAGCGCCTGCATTTTGGTGGTTAGAGCAACTTCACGGATAGCTGCAAGTTGCTGCTCTCTTTGATCAGTTTCAAAGTTATCAGTTACTGCGAGAAATAGGCAATTCCAACCAAATATCATGGATACAGCTTGAATTAAAGTATTACCAGAGTAAAACGGATCAGATGTCACCGATTGAAGGTACAGGTTTAGAAAGTCTATCGCCATATAAACGGGAACTGCAATAATTGTCATCACTAAACAGAGCAGGGCTTTGAGAGGAAAAAAAAGACCTCGAACGCGAATTAGTATTCTTCCCATCACGTAAGACATGAGTGCACTTACGCCAAATAATATGAGTTTATGCTGTGCCGATTCTATGGGGCCAATCTTAATAAAATATTCCAATACGCTGTTTACAAGAAACATGCATACCCAATAAATGAGGTTCAGCGAAAATGCCGCCCGAATCAGGCAGTCCATGTCACTTTTTGACGGTAGTGAATTGTTATTCGTTGTCATGTCTATATTATCACCTAGTCTGTCATATGGCCTGATGCAGTTCGTCGGCAATTATTTGCTTTTCGTAGAATTATTTGCATTTCATCATCGTCAATTTGCGTCTAATAGACAAAAAATATCAACTTATAACCATCTGAATATAATTTAAAAACATTAACTTGAATCACACTCGGAATCTATAAGTGAACGCTAAATTTTTTACCACAATATCTATTGTACTTCTTCTAGCTGGTTGCGCTGGAGGAACTGCCAATCCAATATTCAATTCATCTGTGAAAAAGGCATATATCTATGCGCCTAATGAAGCTGACACATTGGGCTTACCTACTAAGTTTTCTAAAGCAACAGGTGAAATCAGATACTGCGCCAGTGGTATGGTGCAGCTAGTGCAAGAGCGCAAAAACGAAGCGCTAGCAGCTATTGCAGAAGCCTGTGGCGGCGAAGATAAATACGGCATCATCGATGAGCTACAAGCCGACGCAACCGGTAAGTTTATGGGGGTTGACGTTAAATGTAACGGTAATGCCGGGCGCGCTATTTACTTTAAATGTAAAGGTACAAAACCTAGACCCACGGGTTACGACAAGTAATTGTATCTCGAGTAAATAGAAAGAAATGAAAGCGATGAGAATATTATTGGCTATGTTGTTTAGCTTTATTTTAAGTGCGTGCAGCGTGATGACCGTTAACGAGCATGAATTGCAGGCTGGCTCTCCTGATGGGGTGACTTTTTCAACGACAGGTAGACCAAGCTACGACCAAGTATGGGTGGCTGCCACTAAAGCGATGTCAAACGGCATGAAGATTGTATATAGCCATAAGGCATCTGGCACCATTAAATCTCGTGTGGGTGCAGACTATACAGGCAAAGTGGTTGCGTTTTTCATCACGCCAACAACAGAGCATGCGCCGCAATACAGAATAGAGTTAGTAAGTAAGAAACCCATGGGATTTGGTCAGCCTGAGCGACATAATTGGGAGCCATCGGTGATTGAAGATTTTAAAGCTGCGCTCAACGCCAAATAATCAGCCAAACAAACTTAGTAATCAATCAATAACAAATTGAAAATAGGCAGAACTTAATATGAAGTTTTTTATAACGTTATGTTTGCTCTCATTTATTTCGCTAAATGCGATGGCGCAAACTAAAGATGAAACTGAAGCTTGGATTATCAAACAAACAGAAGCGAATCCTAGTGAGATCAAGCACAGCATTGAAGATGATGTACTGATTAGCAAGGTGACTATGCTAAATGGCATAGGCGGATTGGGAGGAGAGCCCATTGAAAAAGGTATCCCCATCAGCCAAATTACAAAAATTGTTTACACGCACACAAATGAGTATCTTTCATACACCATGACGTGCGATAAACCTTGCGCTTATTTACTGGATGAACCTGACGAAAAGCGCGCCAAATTTTTATTTGAAATTTATAAAAAATTCGATTCTAGCTACGTGCCAAGGATGAATAAAGCATTACTACAGCTTGTTACATTGCATGGTGGCAAAGCTAGAATTTTTAAGGCCGAAGCATCAAAAGATGCTTTTTAGTATGTCTGTTTAACTTCATGCTTTAACCCAATCTGCCGTACTAATACCAATTGTGTATATTCTGTTTGGAAGTACTTTGAATGAAAAAACAATTTTTAGTGCCTATTTTGCATAAATCAACGCCTAGACACAGAGAGCCTTCAAGATGTCCGTATCAGCCAGACCAGAATGGTTGATACCCACGGGGCTAATTGCATTCAGCCTTGTCCCAGTTTTAGCTGGTAGCATTCGCCTCATAGAACTCGGTAGTGGCGCACAGGTTACACCTAGCAACGCTAGATTCTTTGCCGCACCTTTGCCCATAGTGATGCATATTATTAGCTCCACTATCTATTGCATCCTCGGGGCATTCCAGTTTGCTACTAGCTTTAGTGGCTGCAAACCAAATTGGCACCGAGTTGCCGGTTGGATTCTTATCCCTTGCGGTATTTGTGCCGCGCTTACAGGTTTGTGGATGACCCAGTTCTATCCAACTAAAAACTATCCGCCAGTAAATTTTGATGGTCCTGTCCTCTATGCAATGCGGCTTCTGATAGGTTCATCGATGGCCTTGTTCATATGTCTCGGATTTGCTGCCATACTAAAACGAGACATCCAGAATCACCGAATTTGGATGATGCGTGGCTATGCCCTAGGACTCGGTGCCGGCACACAAGTCTTTACTCATATTCCTATGTTTCTGCTTCCTGACATACAAGGGGAGCTTGCAAGGACACTATGCATGGGGGGCGGGATGGGTTATTAACTTTGTAGTAGTTGAATTGATGATTTCAAGCGGGCGCTATAGTCGGCTCTCTTGATAAGTTTGCATGATGTCTACTGAATACGATGTTAGCTTAGAGGTTGATTTTATGTTCAGCTACAACTCATTCAATAATAAACAGGTAATGCGTACAGCCCTTGAGGATAAGCGAGCTTTAGGTTTGGCGCTATTATTAGCGATCATCGCACATGTGATTTTACTGGTTTATGTAAAACTACCACCAAGTCATAACACATGGTCACCGACTATTTTTGATGTTCAACTGAGCCCTGCGCATGAGCAGCTCGTTGAAGTAAAACCCGCTGATCTATACACAGAAAGTAATAGCATTCATAAAGAACAATCTCACCACGCAATCACATCTAAAAAAATAGATCAGCACCAAAAAATTGCCATACAAAATACTACGTTTATTGATGAGCAAAGGGAAATTGAACCTGTAGAAGATGCAATGATTAAAACAGATAAGACGATTAACTCTGAAGCACCAAAACAAGCATTTTCTTATGGTGAATTACTGGAATCAGCGCAAAAAATAGTAAAAGAGGATGTTAAACATATGCCAAAACTTAAAGATGACGGTGTTTTGTTGTCTGATCGGGCATTTTCGCCTAAATTGGCTCAGGCTTTAGCTAAAAAGGGTAATGTACTGGGTGTAACCAAATATGCTGATGGCATGGTGAAAGTAGTAACTTCTAGTGGAACAGAGTACTGCCTAACGCCATCCCCACAACTAATAAAAGGCTCATTTGATTCTGACCCTATTCCAATGACATGCCCATAAACAACCTTGAATCGTCTCGGATACAGTTGATACAAAATGTAAGTATATATGCAGCTTTTGCCCGCCGTTACCTAGATGAAGTTAGTGCACTTATTTCGTCGGCAAATATTTGCTTTTCGTAGAATTATTTGCATTTTATCGTCGTTAATTTGAGTTTAATCGACAATAAATCTCAACTTATAAACATCTGAATATAATTAAAGAAACTAGACGTTTGTTTGGTAATTCTATGAGGATATTTTTAATTCATTTCTCAAAATGATAGTCACATGTTAATTATTTAAGGATATCCGCGAGGCTTTAGCGCCAAAGCTTTGAGGGTGTCCAGAATTACTTGCCCGACTAATAACTGTTAGGTTTTACAGCTTTCAGGATGTATTTACGTAAACCACGGAAACTCATCCATATCGTTCAAAAATGGAGTATGAATATGAACTCACAAAAAGTACCACAAAAGGCGTTGGAAGACATCAAGCTTAATGTAAAACTGAAACTCGCCGCCCTTTGGACAAGCTTTATGTTTCTATACATCTATGTTGATTATTTCCACTTATATATGACCGGTGCACTGGAAGCCATGTTAGCTGGTAAGGTCTTTGTGTTTGAAATTACTCAAGTATTTCTTTTGGTAGTACTCGCCACTGTGACGATTCCGGCGCTAATGATTTTTCTCTCTGTCGCCTTGCCAGCTAAAATTAATCGCTGTACAAACATAATCGTGGCTACGGTTTATATTCCTTATACATTGTTTAATTTGATAGGGGAGGCTTGGATGCATATGGTGTTTGGCGCGATTGTAGAAGTCGTTCTTCTTGCGCTAGTTATTGGGTATTCATGGAAGTGGCCTGAATTGCAAGCTGACTAATTCAATCTTTCAATAGTGAGATGTACGTGAAGGCCACTTCAATGCGGCATTTCAGCCCACAAGGAGGCTAAGCATGATAGGTTCTATTTCTAGTTTAGCAGCTCAAGCAGGCGGTACGGTGTCAATTAAGGCGGCTTCGGAAACCGCGCAGGTTTTTAACACGTCAAAAAATCAGTGGGCACCCAGCCCCCAAGGTGTTGAATCACTAAAATTTTCCACTTTGGTTCAACAACTTTCTGCAAGCGCTAGCCGCGCCGAAGATCGGGAC
>CAZAHP010000015.1:0-3331 GCA_964484985.1 uncultured Methylophilaceae bacterium | reverse complement strand
GACTTCAACTACCGTACGCACCTAGCAGAGGGAAGGGGAAAACACCCTAGAAGCTTGATTGAGATGTTATTTGAGATGAGTCCGCAAGAAGCTAATGAGTTTGCCAAAATGGCTAAAAATAAGACTGGCGCCTAATCGTAGAAAAATGTCATGCTGCCCAACTACACCTATGCGACAATCTGCGTAGACCAGTGAATTCAAACATCAGCGAGAAACCTTTTATGTATGTTCCTGCACATTTTGAAGAATCAAAAATCGAGACGCTTCACGATCTGATGGTTGCTCATCCGTTAGCAACGCTTGTCACTATGACATCTAACGGGATTAACGCAAACCATATCCCTTTGCATCTAGTAAAAGATAAAGGGCAGTATGGGACATTACAGGGACATGTTGCACGAGCAAATTCAGTATGGTCTGACATAGATAATAATGTAGAGTCATTAATAATATTTCAAGGCCCAAATAGCTATATAACACCGTCCTGGTATCCAACAAAACAAGAAAATGAAAAAGTGGTACCTACATGGAATTATGTAACTGTGCATGCTTACGGTAAGTTACGTGTTATTGATGACCCGGTTTGGATAAAGTCCCAGCTTGAATTGCTTACTGCTCAGCAGGAAGCGTCATTTGACAAGCCTTGGGCAGTTTCAGATGCCCCAGTTGAGTTCACCAATAAAATGATAAGCGCTATTGTAGGTATTGAAATTTTGATTACCAAACTCACAGGAAAATGGAAAGTGAGCCAGAATCAACCTGCGCTTAACCAAGCAGGGGTTGTCGAGGGCTTGAAATCGCTTAGCAACTCTGAAGCAATGAAAATTGCGACTTTAGTTGAAAGTGCATCCAAAAATGTTCTTTAAGCAATCCTAGTGATTTGAGGCTTCACAAAGTAATTTCTTTTTTAGAAAAAAAAGAATTCTAGCAATACAATTTCCATGACTGCTTTGTCCCAAAATTACGCCTTCAAAGTATGGATGATATCAAATAATTTATGTTTACTCTTAACGAATAAGCTGAGGCTCTCTCCCTAGATTGCTCACATCTAAGTTAGCAGCCTTTGCTTAGGTCTCTATTATTCAGCTTGCCTGCTTGAAGCCTCAGCAATTAAGCTTAGTAAGTCATTTAAATCTTTCTCACTAGTATATGGGTTCATAATGGCTGTTCTCAGCCATACCTTACCTGTTAATGTGGTTTGTGTGATATGAAATGCGCCACTTTGCACTAGTTCATTTCTAATTTTAATCTGATGTTGGTTGATTGCATTATCATCAGCTTGATTTTGCTTGAGGTATCTAAAACAAACAATATTGGTTTGCGGTATCATCGCCAGCTCAAAGCCTTCTGCCTCATTTACTTTCTCTGCTAGCTGATGCGCAGTAGCGAATACTTTATTGACTAAGCTGCCAAGCTGTTCAACACCATATAAAGAGAAGGCAACCCATAGTTTTAATCCCATCATACGTTTGGTGCACTCTAATGTGCGGTAGCTGGTATTGTAAGCTTCATCTGCATGGCTATTGCCTTGAAATAAATACGAGGCTTCTTGCGCAAAGGTTGCATAGCTGTGTGCTGGGTTTTTAAATAAAACGGCTGAAACAGCTGCTGGCATGAAAAGTAATTTATGGCCATCCCAAACGATAGAGTCTGCTTGCGATATTCCATTAAGTTTGTTGCGATGTGTGCTAGAGAGAAGGGTAGAGGCTCCATGTGCGCCATCGACATGTAGCCATATTTTTTTGTTTTGGCAAAACTCGGCGATGTCGTTAAGAGGATCTATGCTACCTGTGGGGGTGCAACCTGCGGTTGCGACGACAGCTAACACTTGTTTGCCCGCTTGAGTGGCTTGTAACCATGATTGTTTTAATGCGCCTACATCTATGCTGCCTTGCTTATCGGTGGCAATTTTTATCACGGCATCTGTGCCTAAGCCCATAATGCCCGCTGAGCGGCTAATTGAGTAATGCGAGTGTTCGCTTACTAAAATACATAAAGGTTTGCCTGCGGATATGCCTTGTTGCCATACATCCCATCCCGCCATGCTTTGACGGGCAGCCAAAAGCGCCGTTAAATTTGCTTGTGCGCCGCCTGATGTAAGTACGCCGCTGCAATCTTTCCAAGTGATTAGTTCGCCTAACCATTGTATGACTTGCCGCTCTAACATGGTTGCACTTGGGCCTGTTTCGTAAACTGCCATCGCTTGATTGGTGAGCGCTGAAACTAGCTCGCACAAAGCTGCGACAGGGAGCGGCGGTGCTACCTGATGCCCCATATTGCGTGGGTGGTGAATATGCAAGTTATCTGCAAGCACTTGATGTTCTAACATTTCAAGTAAGGCCTGGTGATCTAAACTAGGCTCTTGTGGCAATGGCTTTTGCCAATCTTGATGGGCTACGGATGGCGCCTTCCAGTTGATAACTTTGTCTTTGCCTTCGATACTGGTTTGTAAGTAGTTCGTGAGCAAGTCTATCAGTTGATGCCCAAGTGTCTGAAACTGGGTGCTGCTGTACAATTGGTTGATGATGTTTTCTTCTTGCTTAGACATAAAAACTAGAGCTCGCTTTTGCATGGGGTGTGAAAAAGACTAACTTGATGTCAGTTAACCCATTAATTGTAAATATAAAATTAGCCAAATATAGTTTGCTCAAATATATGAGCATGTGCAGCTCGATAGATGGCTGTGACTTATGGCATAATCACGCTATGTTACCACCTATCATCATTGATATTGAAGCCTCAGGGTTTGGCCGCAAAGGTTATCCTATAGAAGTGGGCTTTATTGCAGAAAATGCCGAAACTTGGTGTGCTTTAGTGCGGCCTGAGGATAGTTGGGAGTATTGGGATGCGAGCGCTGAAAATGCTCACCATATTAAGCGTGATGTTTTGTTTACCTATGGTAAAACTGCAAAAGAGGTAGCTCAGCAGTTGAATCAAAAACTATGGAATAAAACAGTCTATTCAGATGGCTGGGGGCATGATTTCGTTTGGATTTCTCAGCTATTTGACGCCGCAGAGATGTCACCACATTTTAAATTAGAAGATTTACGTAGCGTTCTCACACCAGAGCAAGAGGCTACTTGGCATGCGACTAAAGAGCAAGTGCAACAAGAGCTTAATGCGACACGGCATCGGGCGAGTATTGACGCAAAAGTACTACAATTGACGTGGTTAAGAACACGTAATAAGTTATTGTAATCGTAAGCTAGTTTAGATCGTTGTACTCATCTTTACAGCGTTTTTTGCAGATGCATCTACAGATAAGTTAGGATATGAAAGATAAGGTGAAGGGGGTGATGATGCCTTGTTTCAACATCATCACCGTTAACAG
>CAZAHP010000014.1:14959-27184 GCA_964484985.1 uncultured Methylophilaceae bacterium | reverse complement strand
GAAATAAAGCTTCATTCTACTTACACAAATACGGTAAGTACTCTTGGGGAATATTCGTTTTATCCTCGCCTTTAATCGTCATTTTATCTGGACCTTTTGCCTTAGCGCATACCCAAGTCACAGGCACAATTTGAGACTCTTCAATCACGGCCGGCCGCAGCGTTAAAATTTTGCCTTTAATTTGCGGATGCGCCTTATTGCCAAAAGTCATATTAATCGCGCCATCTTTAACCTCTACCGCGCTCACGAAGTTATTTACGATTTTATCCGCTTCAGGCAAGCCAGCTTGTTTATTATTTTCAGGCAACATTTTAAGTGCAGACCATGAAGTCGCAATAGGTGTTTTTGCCACATCAGCCAAAGGCAGTGCGGCATTCACTTGCTCTTTAATAATCTTAGACATGCTAGAGGGAATAGCAATCATCGCTAAAATAGCAATAATCGCCACAACAACCATCATCTCTACTGCACTAAAGCCCTTATTTTTTGTTTTCATTGCATTGCTTTCTATTAAAAAGTCTTTAACTCACTTGCCGCACACGCTCAAACAAGCAAACCGCTGTTGCTGCGGCTGCATTTAATGATTCGACCTTGCCACTGATAGGAATATTCACCTTAACACTTGCAGCATTGAGCAATCTATCACTCACGCCAACACCTTCATTACCCATCACAAAAGCAACCTGCCCAGTGAGGTCTAAGCTATAAATTGATGCCCCATGCATTGCTGTAGCAAACACTTGCCCCTCAAAGTTTTTAGTCAAAGCAAGCAAATCAGCTTGCTCCAAAATGGCAAGCGTAAATTGAGCACCCTGCCCACCTCGCAAAGCCTTGGGTGACCATGCTTCTGCACAGCCTTTTGAAAGATACACGACATCAACCCCAGCCCCTGCAGCAGAGCGCAGCATACTGCCTAAATTACCTGGGTCTTGAATATCTTCTAACATTAAAGCAAACTCAATGCGCTCTGGCGGCGCTATTTTGGGCGTTTGCACCACGGCTAAAATACCCGTAGGTGATGCCACAGGGCTTAATTCAGCAAACATCAACGTTGGCAGCATAATAGTAGGAATATCGGCCAAATCTTGTATCAGATTAGTCACTTCAAGGGTAGATTTACCCTCTGCAATAATGAGTTGCTGCGGCTCACCAAAAGCTGCAATATAATCACTCACCAAATGTGCGCCATCGAGCAGCGTTTTACCTTCGGCACGGCGCTCGCGTGAAGATTCGCTCAAACGTTTAAGATGTTTAAAAATTGGGTTATCACGTGAGGTGATGTGTTTAAATGCCATGCGCGTTACAATCTAAAAATAATAGCCACAATTTTAGCTGAGACTTGACCATGCAAACAGCCTTTATTTTAGAAGCCATTGATGCCATTCACCACGCGATACTCAGCCACGAGGCAGAAATCGAGTCGCTAGACCGTGAAATAGGCGATGGTGACCACTATATCAACATGAAGCGCGGCTGCACCACTATTGCTGCTATGCGAGACGAAATTGCCGTTTTAAGCCCCGATGCAGCACTGAATAAAATAGGCATGAAGCTTCTATCTACTATAGGCGGCGCATCAGGCCCCTTATTCGCCAGCTTTTTTATGTCTATGGGTAAAACCCTGAAAGAAAATGGCAGTTCAGACACAGCACATATTGCCGCAGCATTTGCCGCTGGGGTGCAAGCCATTATGCAACGCGGTAAAGCTGACCTCGGCGAAAAAACCATGCTCGATGTTTTGATACCCGTATCACGCACTTTCACCACGCTAGCAGTGCAAAACACAGCAACTAAAACACTCGCCACTGGATTAAAAACTGAAGCCGAAAAAGGCATGCTAGCCACCAAAGACATGATAGCCACCAAAGGCCGTGCCGCTGGCTTGGGCGAACGCGCCATTGGACACATTGATGCAGGGGCTAAAAGCTGCCAAGTGATGATAGAGGCAGTGTGCAACTTAGTATAACAAGATAAAAAAAGAAATTTCGCGCAATTTAAGGGAGGCCGCATGAAAAAGTTTGTAAATAATCTAGACAATATCTTAGCCGAAAGCTTGAGCGGTTTTGCGAGTGCCCACGCTGACATCGTGAGTCTCAACCTAGACCCTCACTACCTCACCCGCGCAACAAAAGCGCAAAACAAAGTAGCCCTGATTTCAGGCGGCGGCTCAGGGCATGAGCCTTTGCACAGCGGTTTTGTGGGTTATGGCATGTTAGATGCCGCCTGCCCTGGCCATGTATTCACCTCGCCCACGCCAGACCAAATGTTAGCGGCCGCAGAGGCCGTGGAATGTGGCAAAGGCGTATTATTTATCGTTAAAAATTACGCTGGCGATGTGATGAACTTTGAAATGGCGGCTGAAATGCTCAGTTGCGAACACGCCACCGTGCTCACCTGTGATGATGTTTCAGTAGTTAACTCCACCTACACCACAGGCAGACGCGGTGTAGCGGGCACCGTGATTGTAGAAAAAGTTGTAGGCAGCTTAGCAGAAACTGGCGCAGATTTAGCGGCTTGCAAAGCACTTGGCGATAAAGTGAATACGCATTGCGGCAGCATGGGCGTGGCACTCACCAGCTGCACCGTGCCTGCGGCTGGCCGCCCTACTTTTGATATTGATGACACCGAGTTAGAAATGGGCGTGGGCATACACGGCGAGCCAGGCCGCCGCCGCGAAAAAATGCGCGAAGCTGATGCCATTGTCGCTGATTTAGTGAATGCTATTTTAGAAGACTTTGCCAAACGCGACATGAAGCTAGGCAATCACAGCGAGGTATTATTGCTAGTAAATGGTTTTGCCTCCACGCCACTCATGGAGCTTTACCTCATCTACAACACCGCCGCTCAGCTACTCAAAGCGCAAGGCATCACCATTGCGCGTTCACTAGTGGGCAACTACACCACCGCGCTCGACATGGCGGGCGCGTCTATCACCGTATGTCTGCTAGATGAAGAAATTAAACAACACTGGGATACCCCCGTGCATACTGCTGGCTTGCGCTGGGGCATGTAAACTTAGGAGTATAAAATGAATGACAAAGAACTCGTTGCACTAGAAGCCGCAAAGCTGGTAAAAAATGGCATGGTGGTTGGCCTAGGCACCGGCTCTACCGCCAACTACTTTATTGAAGCCTTAGCCCGCCGCCAAGCTGATGAAGGGCTCAACATCACCACCGTTTCAAGCTCAACCATTAGCGCCATTAAAGCCCAAGCGGCTGGCCTTAAAGTGCAATCTATCGCCTACTTAAGCAATATTGATTTATATGTGGATGGCGCAGACGAAATCACCCCCAAACTCACGCTGCTCAAAGGTCGCGGGCAAGATTTAGTCATGGAAAAGCTATTAGCCAAAGCGGCTAAGCAATTTGTCGTAGTTGCAGATAAAAGTAAGCTTGTAAGCCGCATTGGTGAAAAATTTGTCATCCCCATTGAAGTAATACCAGCCGCATGGCAATTGGTGAAACACACGCTTGAGCAATCAGGTGCAACAGGCGACATTCGCCTCAATGCAGGTAAAGACAATGTGGCCGTCACCGCACATGGCAGCTATGTATTAGATATGAAGTTCCCCGAGCATTTAGACGATACCGCCTTAAACAATCTACTCAATGCTACCCCTGGCATTGTTGAACACGGTATTTTTTACGGCCTCACCAGCTTAGTGCTGATTGCAGATAATGGCGTAATTGAAACTAAGACCATTTAAAAGATTGTTAAGTATTGTTATAGAAAGGAATTTAACATCAAATAGCATCATCATTAATGTAGCATAGGCAAAGCTTTAAACGTAGTTCTCAACAATGGCTCAAGGGCACCTCAATATAAGGGAGATATAAATGTCACTTACCAAACGTTCTATTGCCGAGCTTATCGGTACATTTTGGCTAGTTTTGGGCGGCTGTGGTAGCGCGGTACTCGCTGCTGGTATTCCAGAATTAGGCCTAGGCTATTTAGGTGTTTCATTTGCATTTGGTTTAAGCGTAGTCACTATGGCTTACGCGATTGGTCACATCTCAGGCTGCCACCTTAACCCCGCTGTTTCTATCGGTTTGGTCGCTGGGGGCAGATTTAAAGCTGCAGAATTACCACACTACATCATTGCCCAAGTATTAGGCGCGATTTTAGCCGCGGCAGTGATTTATTGCATCGCTAGTGGCAAAACAGGCTACACCCTAGGTGGATTTGCTGCTAACGGCTTCGGTGAAGCTTCACCACAAGGCTATGCCTTACACGCCGCTTTTGTGTGCGAAGTCGTCATGACCGCCATGTTCTTATTCATCATCATGGGCGCAACCGATAGCCGCGCACCAGCAGGATTAGCGCCGTTAGCCATAGGCCTCACCTTGGTACTCATCCACATGATTAGCATCCCAGTGACCAACACCTCAGTAAACCCTGCACGCAGCACCAGCCAAGCCCTATTTGCTGGCGGCATTTACCTGCAACAACTTTGGTTATTTTGGGTCGCCCCAATTCTAGGCGGCGTAATAGGCGCACTCGCTTATAACTTTGTGGCGAAAAAAGATTAATCTTTTCTGGTTTTCAAAAGCCAGCTTGTTTTTAACAGCCCACCTTAAGTGGGCTGTTTATTTCTGCTTTATAATGTCGCCATGGCTAAAAAACTCGATATAGAACGCATCCTACACAAGCAAGGCTTTGGCTCACGCAAGCTATGCCGCATTATGATTATCAATGAAGAAGTCACCGTAAATGGTGAGCTTTGTGATGACCCAAGCACAGAATTTGAGCTAGAAAACTTAAGCTACACCATCAAAGGTGAAGCTTGGGAATATAAAGAAAAATCCTACCTCATGATGCACAAACCAAGCAATTATGAGTGCTCGCACAAAACCCAGCACCACCCCACTATCTACAGCCTACTCCCCCACCCACTGGTTGAAAGAGGCGTGCAATGTATAGGCCGCTTAGATGAAGACACCACAGGCTTAATCCTCATTTCAGACGATGGCCAATTCATCCACAAAATGAGCTCACCCAAACACAAAGTGCCCAAAGTGTATGAAGTCACCTGCAAGCACCCCATGAGCGACGAACAAATCGCGCACATTCTAAAAGGCGTGCAACTAGTCGATGAAGATGCCCCCATCGCCGCCCTTGAATGCACCCGAGTCACAGAAAACATCATCCACATGACTCTAGCAGAAGGCAAATACCACCAAGTAAAACGCATGGTCGCCGCCATCAGCAACCGCGTAGAAGGCTTAAAACGCATACAAATTGGCGAGTTAACACTGCCTGATGATTTGAAGGTGGGTGAATGGCGATGGTTGAGTGAAAGTGATATGATAAAACTAGAGAGTAAAAATTAATTTAGGTGTATTTTTTTAATACTATTTTACGTTAGGTCTCATATGGATTCGCTGGAGCGTTTAAATTTCACACTTAAAACATCAGCGTATTTTCCGAATAGTGCAGCAGTTCAAATTCGTGATATTGCGCTATCACCAACCAAAGAACACATACACAAAATTGGCGAAACGCTTGTCGCTATTTATGAAATTCAACAGGCAATCTATCAAATAAAACCTGATTTAGCACCGCAATATGACGAGCCATCGCAAGAAACTAGCGAAGCCAATCAACGACCAAGTCATACTTTAATTTCGGCATATGATTTAGCTGTTATCTAACAAAAATACAATATGAATTGAATTGGTGGTATTTAACTATGAAAATCCAATCACACCCCTACATCAGTAAAAAACTGACCAAGCTCTTTGCAATTACGTTTCTAACAATATTAGCACTAATATCGCTCTGTATTTACGGCAATCGCTTTATACCTCAGTTTGAAGCCAATCATTACTTTATCTGGCTGTTTAGTGCTATTTGGCTGCTGTTTATTTATTTTTTTGCAACGGTTTGGCTGACATTAAAACGTGTTACCTGCCCTCATTGCGCTGAAAAAACGATAAGCTACAGCAAACATAATGCACTACCAGACAACCATTCAGCTTATTGTATAAAGTGCGATACACTTTGGGATTTAGGCGTAGGCAACAGCACCTCCGACTAATCAATAACGACTAATAAAAGTTTATTCGCTTTTATTCCAG
Source organism: uncultured Methylophilaceae bacterium (assembly GCA_964484985.1). Taxonomy (GTDB): domain Bacteria; phylum Pseudomonadota; class Gammaproteobacteria; order Burkholderiales; family Methylophilaceae; genus CAZAHP01. The sequence continues at coordinate 21,107 of CAZAHP010000014.1, read as the reverse complement.
CCTAAAGGCGAAAAGGTGCGTCACAATTTTAGCTAACGTTAATTGTATAAATTTGCAGCTTAAGTTTCCAATATCCAGCCCCACAAGCGCTTTATCAACAAATTATTCCACACACACACTCACTAAAGCGCGCAATAATACCAACTCCTAAGATTGATTCATTGGAAGATAGCCATGCAATTACGCAAAACCAAAATTGTCGCCACCATAGGCCCCGCATCGAATAGCAACGAGATGCTGCATCAGTTAATGGAAGCAGGCGTTGATGTGATGCGCCTTAATTTTTCTCATGGTTCAGCTGAGCAACACCTTGATTGCGCTAAACGCATACGTGAGCTCTCCATGGCGCGGCGGCTGTCAATTGGTATTTTGTGTGATATGCAAGGCCCTAAAATTCGGATTGGTAAATTCGAAAACGGAAAAATTGAGCTGAAAACTGGCGACGCTTTCATATTAGACGCGGATTGTAAGCTGGGCAATCAAACCCGCGTAGGTTTGGACTATCCATCGCTTCCAGATGAAGTAGGTTCTGACATGTTGTTATTATTAGACGATGGCCGAATCGTGTTGCGCATCAACCAAGTGCTCGGCAGAGCGATACATTGCACCGTCGTTACAGGAGGGACGCTTTCTAACAACAAAGGCATTAATTTACAAGGCGGTGGCTTAGCCGCTGCGGCCCTCACAGAAAAAGACCGCCAAGACATCATAACTGCGGCGCAACTGGGTGCAGATTACGTAGCCATTTCGTTTCCTAAATCGGCCGCCGATGTTGAGCTCGCCAGAGCGCTGGTAAAAGAAGCTGGCGGCTATGCGCATATTGTGGCCAAAATTGAGCGTGCAGAGGCGATTGTTGCCTTAGAAGAGATTATTGATGCTTCAGATGCCATTATGGTGGCACGGGGCGATTTGGGGGTAGAAGTGGGTGATGCCGCCGTGCCAGGCCTGCAAAAACGCATGATACGTTTGGCACGTGCCAAAAATAAAATCGTGATTACAGCCACGCAAATGATGGAATCGATGATACAAAGCCCGATTCCTACTCGCGCCGAAGTTTCTGACGTGGCCAATGCGGTTTTAGATGGTACAGATGCTGTGATGCTGTCCGCTGAGACGGCCACTGGGAAGTATCCATTAGAGGTTGTTGCAGCCGTTCACCGCGTTTGTGTTGAGGCAGAAAAAGAATACACCCTCCATGCGACTCAACGTCGAAGCAATGAGCACTACGACTTTTTAGATGAAACAATCGCTATGTCAGCTGTATACGCGGCGCTTCACTACCCAATCAAAGCGATTGTTGCCTTAACCCAATCAGGCAGCACAGCCCGCTGGATGTCACGTGCAGGGTCAACCGTGCCAATTTACGCCATCTCCCCATTAAGCAGCACAAGGCGCAAACTTAAGCTTTACCGTGGCGTTTACCCATGCCCTATGGAATTAGAATCTACCAAATTAGAGGAAGTGCTGGCTTACGCTGAGGATGAAATTTTACGCCAAGGTGGCGCCTCTAAAGGGGATACCATTATTATCACCAGCGGCTTGCCTGTAGGCAAAGGCGGTAGCACAAACTCGATTAAAATTATACGAATCGGCGAACACTCTCCTTCAAAATCTATTTAACTTAACAATGGAGCACTCAACAATTTGTTTTACTCGCTTTTATTTTTTAACCCCGTATAATGCCCTCACCCTGCGCCACACCAATCAGCGCAGCGGCTCTATGACTTTTATCTAAAAAGTTCTAAGCTCCTTAGCCCTTATTCGTCTGCCTCGATTGGTGTTGCAAGCTAGCAACTGGCCGTCGCAGGAAAAAATATATTCATGAATACAGAAGTAACAAGCCCTAGTTTTAACGAATTAGGCCTAGCAGAACCCATACTCCGCGCCATTAGTGATGCGGGTTACACAAGCCCAACCCCAATACAAGCCAAGGCAATTCCACAGGTGTTAAACGGTGGTGATTTACTTGCTGGGGCACAAACTGGCACAGGTAAAACCGCAGGCTTTACCTTGCCTATTTTGCATATTCTTAGCCAAAAGCCAGCCAATAACCCAGCAAAAGGCCGCCCACGTTGCCTCATGCTCACACCTACACGTGAACTCGCTGCGCAGATTGAAGAATCAGTACAAACTTACGGTAAGTATCTCAACCTAAAAGCCATGGTGGTATTTGGCGGCGTGAGTATTAATCCGCAAATTAACCGTTTGAGCCGTGGCATTGATATTTTAGTGGCTACGCCAGGACGCCTTCTCGACTTAGCCAATCAAAAAGCGGTCGATTTATCTGGCGTTGAGATTTTAGTGTTAGATGAAGCAGACCGCATGTTAGACATGGGCTTCATCCATGATATTAAAAAAGTGCTCGCGCAGCTGCCCAAAACACGCCAAAACTTACTCTTTTCAGCGACTTTTTCTGACGAAATTAAACGCTTAGCAGATGGCCTATTAAACAACCCTGGCTTTATTGAAGTGGCGCGTAGAAACACGGCCTCTGAGATGGTAGAGCAAACGGTGCATTTGGTGAAACAAGCGCACAAATCTAGCTTACTCAGCCATTTGATTAAAACCAATGACTGGAAGCAAGTATTAGTGTTTACACGCACCAAGCATGGCGCTAATCGCCTTGCTGAAAAATTAGGTAAAGATGGCATTGCCGCTTTAGCGATTCATGGCAACAAAAGCCAAAACGCCAGAACTAAAGCCCTTAGTGACTTTAAAAATGGTAGCGTACCCGTGTTGGTGGCTACTGATATTGCAGCACGTGGTTTGGATATTGACCAATTGCCCCAAGTCGTCAACTTTGAGTTACCTAACGTACCTGAAGACTATGTGCATCGTATCGGCCGTACAGGCCGCGCTGGCAGCAGCGGCGCAGCCATTTCATTGGTGGATTTTGAAGAGAACAAATATTTAAAAGACATTGAAAAACTCATTAAACGTGAGATTCCGCGTGTGGCTGTTGAGGGCTTTGAGCCACCTAGCCAGCAAGAGCCAGAAGCACCAAGGCCGCCAAGGCAAGCACATGGCCGCCGACCACAAGGAAATGGCAAACATGCGCAGAATGGTCAAGCTAGAGACCCAAACAACCACCAAGCTAAACCCATGGCTAATGGCAAACCTGCGCAACATCAACGCAATAAGCCAAGACCTGCACAAGCGACTCAGCAAACAGGCACTGTAGCTAAGCCTCAAGGCAAACCGATGTCTGAAGCGGCGAGACACCAAGCCATGCCACAAGTAGGTTTATTTGCTCCTAAGCCTGTGCATCGTGGCGGTAACAGAGGGCGTTAATCTTGCGTATTTGGGTTGATGCCGACGCTTGCCCCGTGGTGATTAAAGAGATTTTATTCCGCGCTGCAGAGCGCACTAAAATCACCACGACATTAGTCGCCAATAAACTGCTACGCACCCCTCCCTCGCCTCACATCAAAGCCATACAAGTACCTAGTGGCTTTGATGTAGCGGATAATAAAATCGTGCAAGAGCTAGAAGTCGGTGATTTAGTGATTACTGCGGATATTCCGCTTGCCGCGCAGGTGATAGAAAAAGGCGGGCACGCACTTAACCCGCGTGGCGAATTTTATTCAAAAGCCAATATTGCCGAGCGTTTAGCAATGCGTAATTTTATGGAAGAGTTGCGCGGAAGTGGTGTAGATATTAATGGCCCCAACTCATTTAGCAATGCTGATAGGCAAGCTTTTGCTAAAGAGCTAGATAAGTTTTTAGCGCAGCTCAAGTGAGCAGTAGCTGCGCCCTTGCTTAGTTCATAATGCAGCCACCTTGACCGCCAACAGAAAAAGCATCTTCATTGTCAGCATCAAATTTTGACATGCCTGGGTCTTTAGGTATCACAACAGGCTGTTGATTAAATGACGCCGCATAGCCAAACTGACCCGCGACAAAATCTGTACTACCTCCGTCATTTGCAACATTAATTGCGCCTTCGATGACATCTAAATACAGGCCTGCTGGCAAGCCTCCGCAATTATTGGTGCAGAGCATGCCTCCGTAATTGGTGCCTCGTATCCCTATCGTCGCTGTTGGAGTTTGCAATCGATACGCATCACGATTGCCTCGCTTACCCACTAAACCAGTGACCGTTCTTAAGCCACCTTTAACCAAGCTAAATACAAAGTTATCTTTTTTGGGGTCAGCCTCAGCATAACTATAGCTATCAATTTTTAATGTACTTTCTGGTCGTAGCGTAATTTCACCACCATCAGTAAACTTAAATCTCGCATAGCTATTTTTTTCAGTGCTTACCACATCCCCCTCTTCTAGCTCAGACTTCTCATAAATGACTTTAACACTGCCATCAGCCTGCTTTAGCGAGAGCACACCGCTAGCATTAATAACCACAGCCACTGCAGCGTGAACATGCGTTAAAGTAAGCATCTGAGTAGATAAGATGAATGCTAAACTTAAAAACCACTTTAATTGAATTCGATTAAGCATTAGCTGCACTCCTTTGCAGAGTTTGCATTGTTGCTATCATCGTCATCATCTTCTAAACCAGAGCCTTCGTCCGTACTAGCCAATAAATCAGTATCGTTAAAGTTTCTGTTGAGTAGTGATGCTAACAAACCTGAGCTGTCGTTATAAGTCACAAAGAAGTTAGTATCAAGTACCGCTGGTGTACGATTTGAAACACCCCCAGTAAAAAACCCTGACCTACCATTTGTAATGGCATTCACCACACCGTTCACCACATAACCATCACTCGCAAGTTGTGGAAAACTCAAGAAAATTGTATTTGGGGAATCTGTTTCAACAATTGCCGCACTAGCGCCATCGTTCAGTATCACTTGCTTACCCGCTACTAAAAGCACTTCATTTTGCGCAAAAATTCTGGCTTCATCTGTACCACCTGTGAGCTCAATATTGTTGCGGCTAAAGACAGAGGTAATATTACCACTACCAATCTCGCTACCCACTAACTTAACTTCTGAGCCAGCCACACTGGTATTGTTAGCTGCAAAAATTGTAGAGCCTTGGCGCAAGCCGATTTGTACGCCTTGGGTAAGCCTGTTAAAAGTATTTAGAATTTGCGCTAGATTAGCACCATCCGCCGCCAATTTAAATGCTAGGGGGGCAGAGTTCACGTTTACATTATTGTTTGCAAAAATGCTAGAGCCTGTCATATTCAAGTTTTTAGTCAGCATATTCACATCATTACCCGCTGAAATGCTCGCGTTTTCCATGGTGACACTCTCAGCAGCGATATTGGCATTATTACCCACTGAGACTGAACTGTTACCATCCATTGTTAAACTTTTAGCCACAACTCTTAAATTATTGCCCACATTAATATCTGCACCATTGGTAAGCTTTAAATCAGAACCTGTAACATTGACATTATCTATTGGAGAACCAGAGCCTGAGAAAACGTTCATGCTACCATCAAACGTTAATCCGTTAAGCGCAGTAATGTTAAGCGTAGTGGCATTATCTTGAGAAATATCATAAACAGTTGCTGCTTGCGAGAACTCATAATCAATCGTGCCAGATGCGCTATTAGCGAGCGTAAACAAATTATTAGTGGCAAATAAACCCGAGTTAAAGCTATTGAATAAAGAACCTAAATTGATATTAAGCGCTCTAGCGTTTAATCTTGAGCTGACGATACGACCTGCAGAAGTTTGCGCAATATTACCTGCCAGCGCATTTAAATTAACTGCTGCGCCCGCAGTAATTTGAGCATCGCCAAGGGCAATATTATTATTTAAGGCGGCTACAGAAACTGAGCCATTTGCAGCGGTGATTGATGGTGCTTGCAATGAAACCGCATCAGACACAGCTGAAGTAGCCACAATACTCACATCACCAGCACTAGAGCTCAGTGTTGGACTTGTCGATGAGCCAAACATGACAATACCAAAGCTGTTGCCAGAGCCACTTTGCCCAGTACCGTTAATGGCAATATTTCCTGCCGTGCTGATACTGGTGTTATCCGCTAATGCAACACCAGCTGCGCTCGTACCTGATGCAGAGCCAATGCCAGCAATATTGATGTTACCAGAACCTGATACCACGCTAGCTGTACCGTTTGTAAATACACCATCTGCATTACCTGCACCGCCGCCAGTACCGTTGATAGTAATATTGCCACTGGTGCTTGCAGACACAGTACCACTATTGATGCTCACCC
>CAZAHP010000014.1:4172-14859 GCA_964484985.1 uncultured Methylophilaceae bacterium | reverse complement strand
ATAGTAATATTGCCACTGGTGCTTGCAGACACAGTACCACTATTGATGCTCACCCCTCTAGAGCCTGAGCCAGGAGATGCGGTACCTGTGATAAGAATATTTCCACTTGTCGTGCCAACAACACTGCCAGTATCCACTGTAACACCAGCACCGTTTGCGGCACTCGTCGTACCATTTAGAACAATATTTGACGTGCCTAGTAAACTACCCACACTTGCACCACCAGAGATTACTATGCCGTTAGGTTGGTCTGTGTCACTAGAAGCACCAGTAATGCCTATCAGCGCATTGCCCCCAGTACTGCCAACACGTGCACCAGCACCTTCAATCCTAACACCGTTAACAGTTGCATTAATATTCACAATTGCATTATTGCTACCACTTGCGCCTATACCTGCAACACTACTTACAGCTGTGCCCAAAAGCTCGAGCGACCCTGTAGTGATTTGTACATTCACGTTACCTGTCTGACTACCTATCTCAGCCTTAGTGCCCGCGGCGCCAGTAAGCGAAACAGAGCCAGCTGTCGCGCCATCAGTCACATTAATATTTATCGGTGAAACACCAGTGGTATTAGTTGTAGCAATAAAGGCATCTCCCGCAGAGCCAGCCAGCATATTAATAGATGTCACTCGAAGGTCTGAGATGCTATTACCAGCTATTCCTGCATCAGCGGCTGAATCTGCCCCACCTTGAACACTGAGTGTTGGATTGTGGGCATCAATATTGCCTTTAATCACAACATCACCCCCAGCCACAATCTGTGCACTTGCATTAACTCCTGACAATTGGAGCAAATTGCCCGAACTTAGAAACTGCATCTGCACATTACCGTTACTGGCAATAATGTTTGCTGAATCGCTTGGATTTAAGCCTCCTTGAAGAGTCACATTACCATTTATGTTCATCATAATATCGCCAGTGGTAGCTATAATTGACGCAAACTGATTGGTCCCTGTACCTCCCACTAGCGAAACATTGCCGTTAAACACATTAAGGCTAACGCCACTACCTCGCACTAGGCCTCCCACAGTGTTATTAACCAAGTCAAAATTACCTGAATTGGTGGTCAAACTCACACTACCACCAACATCAATCCGACTTAATACAAACCCTCCGTCACCATCAGTATTTCTGTCAGCAAGCATGCTGACAGAAAGATTGCCTGTGCCTGTGTCGGTAATCACTGTACCGTCAGCCATCGTTATAGCACCATCAGCATTAAAGGTTAAACTCGCATCAGAGCTACCCGTCATCACAAGACTTGCGTTAATATTAATATTGCCCGCCTCTGCACCGCCGGCATTGGCTGTATCAACCGTCACATTGGTGCCAGAGTTTAAGGCTGCTAAAATGGTCGCTGCATTAATAGTAGAGCCTGCACCTGTAGGGTTGAAATTTGGACCTGCACTGATATTATTATTACCTGTAGCAATAGTAATATTGTAAGGGTCTAACAACCAATCACCGGCTTTGCCGCCTGCGGCTAAGGCTCTAGCTGAGATATCAATACCAGTTACATCTAAAAAACGACCAGAAGTTTCAATAAAACCACCATTTTTACCACTTGCATCAAACCTGCCTGCATAAACACCAGCAGTATCTGCAAAGCCAATAAACTTACCCCCATTATTCAGAGTATCGCCTTTTGCTTCGATAACCGAGCTAGCTGTGGTTTGTATGCTACCCGCGGATTTAAAAAAGATGCGGCCAGTAGCGTCTTGTTGCACGGTATTGGCTGAAACAGTGCCGCGATTGAGCACACTGAAAATATTGCCATTTGATGATGTCATCAGGTTGCTTAAATTCAGGTCTTGGCTTTGCGCGCTCACGAGCACACGTTGCATAGGGTTGACCGAATCTACAATTTCAACTGAGTTACCTGCTGCCAAAATGGCTTCGCCAGATGGGGTGGTGATAATGCCGTTGTTTTCTACCTGCGGGGCAAGCAAGTACACAAAGCCACCGCTTGGCGTTGTAATTTGCCCATGATTGATAACGCTGCCGGGGCCCGCTGTATCTGCATTAAACAGTTTTTTGCCTGCTATAAAATCAGCATCTTTAATATTGAGTGTTGAAGCAACTAGCCCTGCAACATCCACCACAGCGTTTGCGCCAAAGACTATGCCTGAAGGGTTAATGAGGTAGACCTGACCATTGGACCTTAATGTGCCTAATATTTGCGAAATATTACCACCTGTTACACGATTAAGCACCGCACTGGCAGCATTCACTTGGTTAAATACTGTGGTTTCGCCCGAGTTAATCGAAAAGTTATCCCAGTGAATAATCGCGCCCGGTGTATTTGCGATAGACATGGTGCTACCTGAGCTGCTAATGGCTGCCCCGCCCCTCACTACGGTTGCGCCTGTGGGGTTAGCACTAACATATTGGCTAGCAAAACACATGGCAACGGCAACTGAGACTGCTTTGCGTTTTATGCTCATCGCGTCAGAGTGTATTTTTTTAGGCATTTCGCCTTGTTTTGATGATTTCAACGCTACCTCGTTTTTAGTATGGTCATACATTAGAATGACACCTAGTTTAATTTATCAAACACTGAGTAAAGTGAGTATGACCCATTCGGGTATATTGCTGACGGGCCATTACCATACCCATACCACACTAAAATGCCCAAATAAATCACCAGCTCTATTTTGCTGCGCATGTGTTGCATTTGGGTCGTTAGTTTTATCGCCATCTATCGCATAAGCATAATCTAGTCGACCAATGAGCTTTTTAGAATAATTGAAACGCAAACCAGCGCCTATACTTGCAATGTCGATGTTTGAGCCTGGCTCATTAAGTAAAATATCTTTATTGTTGCTAACAAAGCCCCTGTCTATAAAGAATACACCTCGCATCGACATTTTATCTGAGAGGCGATGTCCAAAATCTGGGCTAGTCATATCTGCTGTCATACGATAGCCCCTATCGGCTGCAAAGCTTCTCTCGTACCAGCCACGCACAGAATCCATACCACCTATACCGTATTGCTCGCCAGGATGAAGGTGGTCATCTGTAAACTGGCCATCTACGCCTAGGTGCATTACCCAAGTATCAAAAACTTTTCTAGAGTAATCTGCCCCAAATAAAAACTTGGTAAAGTACGTGTCTGATAGCCAAGGAAAAGCAACGTCATTTGCCTCACCTAAACTATCTGAGCCGCCATTTTTACCAATCGCCAAATTATAGGCCGCACCCACATTATAACTAAGCTGCCAAGTAGGCTTTTGCCAAGCCGCCACATAGCTGATAGAGAGGGGTGTGGTAGAGGCGTACGGCGTTTGATTCTCGCCATCTTGAGTATTGATATCAGGTCTAAATTGTTTGTAATCTAAACCAAACACAAGTTTATGCTCGTAATCACCTATCTTTTTAAGATTAAAGTTATATTTAGCACCAAACACCAAGCCTTTGCTGGCAATATCAAGCGCACCACTCAAAACACTACCTGAGTCAACATCAGAGTAGCCAGCCATTAAATCAATGGAGTCACCCCACTCGTAAAGTGGGCGACTATAGCCAAAACCTAATATTCTGACATCTTCAAAAAATGACTCTGGCGAGGTGACTACTTGTGATGAAAAACGGTCATCATGGTTAAATAAATTGTAATGTTGATACCCCACGCCAACGCGTGCTCTGCCTGTTTGTGGGTTACCTGTGTTATCAGCAGTTAAGAATATTTTGGAGGGGTTTTCGTCTGTGACTTTGAGTACGGCATCAACAGCGTTTTCAATGCCTTCAGTGCTTTTAAATAAAACCGAGGTTTGCTTGCTTGGGTTTTCGTTAGCCACACGCAAATTGGCAGCCACTTTGGCCGTGCTCGTAATCTCGCCGACTTTTAGACTAGGTACACTATTGATAATATTGGCATCATCATGAAATTGATTGCCTTCTACTTTAACAGTATTTAACTTTTGCTCAATCACTTTAAAAGTCACTACGCCTTTATTGAGCTCTTGTTCGGGTAGCACTACTTGCACTGAACCATAGCCTATCTTTTGATATGCTGACTGTAAAGCCTCAAGCGCTTGCTGCACATCGCCAAAGCTACGATTAGCCCCAGTATATGGGCGCAGCAACTGGCTAATATCGTCAAATTTAAGCAATGTATTGCCTTCAACCAAGTAATTTACCACCCCAAATGTAGGACTTGCAGCACTCTCTATATTGGGCTCTTGAGCCATACTCAAAGAAGTGTTTAACATTAACGCTAAGCAAATAGGTAGTAGTGCGGTTTTTAGGCAAAGAGACATCTGCTAAACAATCCAAGGTGGTGTATTTGAAGGAAAATTATATCGTAGTTACTCTCTACATTCTGATAAAAAGCACCTCACGTGTCAACAGCCGAACAAACAAATCACGAAAAACTCTCAATAAAATCTTGTGCGAGGTCATTAGCCGATTGTAAAGACTGCCTTTAAATCAAAATAAAAAAACTATTTGGTCTTAGGTTTGCTGATAAAGCCGCATATCCTGCTTGATAAAATACATTACAATAAAGCCTTAGTAGTGACGGTGCGTAACATTAAGGCAATACCCAATTAAGGTATTCAACTTAATGAATCAAACATCTTTTATTCATAACAAGCTACGCACTTTTAACTACTTACCTTGTCTACTTCATTTCGCACTATACAGAACGTTAAAACTTAGGACACATGATGAGAGCATTTTACTTGCTGTTATGTTTACTGTTGATAGGCGCTTGTTCTAGCCCTATGCCAGAAAACGTAAAAATTGTAGATCAAGTAGATGCCAACCAGTATTTAGGCACTTGGTATGAAATTGCACGTTTAGACCACTCTTTTGAGCGCGGGCTTGAACAAGTATCTGCCAACTACAGCATGCGTGAAGATGGCGGCATTAAAGTGATTAACCGTGGCTACGACCCGATAAAAAAAGAATGGCAAGAAGCCGAAGGCAAAGCCTATTTTATTCACCCTGCTAACGCAGATAAAACCTACAAAGGTGAGCTCAAAGTTTCATTTTTTGGCCCGTTTTATGGCAGTTACAACATTATTGCTTTGGACAAAGTGCATTACAACTATGTAATGGTATCGGGCGGCAAAGACTATTTATGGATACTTTCACGCACGCAGCAACTCACCTACCCGATTAAGCAAGAGTTAATGGCACAGGCTAAAACACTAGGCTTTGAAACTGATAAACTAATACACGTTAATCAAGTGCCTGACGCACGCGAGTTTAAAGCTGGCCCACACGTGACGCATTAGGATAGCGTATGAATTTAGAAACATGGGAGTTACTAAGCTACATCGTCACCGTGGTAGGTTTTCCATTGGCTATTTTGACCTTTGTACTTGAGCAACGCAAAGAGCGCGAAAATGAAGACGAAGAGGTATATCAACTACTCGCTGACAACTACACCGACTTTTTAAAGCTGGTGATGCAAAATGCCGACCTTAAATTACGCTCTCAATGTGATATTCAACATTTATCTGATGAGCAACAAGAACGCGCGCAAGTGCTATTTGAAATTTTAATTTCTCTTTTTGAGCGAGCTTATTTATTAAGCTACGATGAAAACATGACGCGAAAACAATCACGCCGCTGGTCATCTTGGCATGACTTTATGAGCGAATGGTGCGCGCGCGAAGACTTTAGAGCCATGCTACCTAAGCTATTACAAGGTGAAGACCCTGATTTTGCAAGCTACATTACCAAGTTAGCCAATACAAAAACAACTAAGAGATAAGATGGATTGGAAGCTAGCAGGCAGGTGTTTTGTTTTTATCTGGTTTTTTATTGGGGGGCGTTTGTCACTTTGCAGCGCCCGCGCCATTTTTAACAATCATGCCACCTTATATCCCCTACCCGCTTGAGGCTGTTTATGTGAGTGGCTTTTTTGAGCTTGTGGGGGCTATTGCTTTATGGATAAAACCGCTACGTAGCATGGCAGGCTATGGGCTCATGTTACTCACAGTATGCGTCACCCCTGCCAATGTACACATGTTTTTACACCCTGAGCTTTTCCCTGCAATTCCATATTGGGTGCTGATTGCGAGGTTTCCTGTTCAGATGCTGCTTATCTGGATTATCTGGCGCAGTAGCCGCCCCAGCCACATTGGCACTTAAGTGCACCAAAGCGATTAGCCACATTTACATCGCACTATCAAAGATCATTACGAAAAAATGCAAAGCAAGCTTACTAACAAAAGGCCAGTCAGCTCAATACCTTAATAGTGAAGGTTTAGCTCAATTAGAATTTTTCCATCAGCACGCTTAATTTAAAGCCTTTTTCTCGTAACTTAGCCACCAAACCTGTTTTACCTGCAAGGTGAGATGCTCCAACAGCCACAAAAGTTGAGGTCGCAGTGGTTTGCTTAGCCATGCGTTCTGCCATGAGCAAATTTCGTTCATCTAAAATTTTTGCTCGCATTTTATCCCACAGCTCTTTTGAGAGCATGCCACGCGTAATTTTCTCATCTACATGGGCAATTTTTTCTGAGTCCCCAGCAAGATAGGCGTTCATCAAAATTTCAAAATCACGCTCTTTATCTGCCTGTGAGCGCTTAAGCACAGCGCGCAACATGACAATTTGCTCATCTAATGAAATTGCATCTAGGGCCGAAAAGTGCTCGTCTGCCGACTCTAAAGCATAACCTTCTTTACCTTTATCTCTCGCCATTGCAGCTAGCATAGAATCTTGAGAAAAATCGCTTTGTGGTTTAGGCAAATCAAAGACTACGGCAAGCAGCCAAGGCTTCATATGCATCGCCGTATGAAAGTTCATACTATGAAAATCAGCTAGCTCACGGAGTTTATCAAGCTCATCTTCATGCAGCAGTTGCGCATTGGTCATATCTTTCATGAAAAACACATCCGGCTCTCTAGGTGGCAGCGCTTCCATCATAAAAGCATCTGCACTCTCTAAAGCCTGTGTCAGCACCTTGGGATAATCATTGATACGCGGGTCATCGCTATGCATGGTACCAAAAAGATAGCTTATTTTGCCATTGGGTGCTTCGACCTTCCAGAGCAAACCTTTTTCTGCGGCGAAGCTGGATTGCGCCAAAAAAAGTAGTACTAAAACGCTTATAAAAAACTGGCTAATTTTTTGATTCATGGCGTTCCAATCTTTAAAAAGTATTAGTCTGACCATTCTAAGCGCTAGTGGTTCTGAGCACTAGATGTTTTAGCTACCTGCCACGACCTGATTTTGCATGCGGCTTACTAAAAGGCTTTGCAGACTTAAAAGCTTTAGTCGGCGCTTGTTTAGGTTTAAACGCGCTACCATCTGACTGCCGAATCAAAGTTGGCACAACAGGTTGATAAGCTGGTACTAGGTGTTTTTTACCACTGCCGATTAAATCTGCCCTGCCCATACGTTTAAGTGCTTCGCGCAGCATCGGCCAGTTGTTAGGGTCATGAAAGCGGATAAAAGCCTTGTGTAAACGGCGCACACTGCCTGCTTTGGGGATGGGTACTTGGTCAGAATCTGCCGTGACTTTACGCAGCGGGTTTTTTCCACTGTGATACATAGCCGTTGCCATGGCCATAGGTGTGGGGGTAAAGGTTTGCACTTGATCTAACTTAAAGTTGTTCTTTTTAAGCCAGAGCGCAAGGTTGAGCATGTCTTCATCGGTAGTGCCTGGGTGTGCGGCAATAAAGTAAGGGATTAAATACTGCTCCTTACCGGCTTCTTTGCTGAACTTTTCAAACATTTCTTTGAACTTGTCATATGCGCCCATGCCCGGCTTCATCATTTTACTGAGCACATTATCTTCGCTGTGTTCAGGGGCAATTTTTAAGTAGCCACCCACGTGATGCTGCACCAACTCTTTCACATATTCAGGCGAAGTGACGGCAAGGTCATAGCGTAAGCCTGAACCCACCAGTATTTTCTTCACGCCTTTAATAGCGCGCGCTTTGCGGTAAAGCTGTATAAGCGCAGAGTGATCTGTGTTGAGGTTTTCACATATCCCAGGATAAACGCATGAGAGCTTGCGGCAATTTTTTTCTATGGTTTCAGATTTACATGCCATGCGGTACATATTGGCAGTAGGGCCGCCAAGGTCTGAAATTACGCCAGTAAAGCCTTCAACTTTGTCTCGTATTTCTTCAACTTCTTTTAAGATGCTTTCTTCTGACCGGCTTTGAATAATGCGGCCTTCATGCTCGGTAATACTACAGAACGTGCAACCGCCAAAGCAGCCACGCATGATGTTGACTGAAAAACGTATCATCTCCCAAGCGGGAATTTTTGCGCCATTGTAGGATGGGTGCGGCTTACGTGCATAGGGTAAATCATAGACGTAATCCATCTCTTTGGTGGTGAGCGGGATGGGTGGCGGATTAAGCCAAACTTCGCGGTCGCCATGCTTTTGAATAAGTGCTCGCGCATTGCCAGGGTTTGCCTCTAAGTGCAATACGCGTGAAGCATGCGCATATAGTATTGGGTCATTTGCTACTTCTTCATATGCGGGCAAACGCACCACTTGCTTGCTTCTGTCTGCTTTGGGTTTACGCACAATTTGAATCACATTGGTGCCAGCTGGTAAAACTGGCTCATCTTTTTTGGCTTCAGTTTCGCAGCTTGAACCCGCACCCATTTTCATTTCATAGGGGTCGACATGCTGCTCAACTTTCCCCGGCCTATCTAAATTGGTTGAGGCAATTTCATCCCAACCTTCAGGAATGGCTTTACGCAAAAATGCTGTGCCGCGAATATCGGTAATTTCGCTGACTTTTTCGCCGCGCGCAATGCGATGACTCAATTCCACCAAGGCACGCTCAGCATTACCATAAAGCAAAATATCTGCTTTAGAATCTATCAAAACAGAGCGTCTTACTTTATCTGACCAATAATCATAATGGGCAATACGGCGCAAACTGGCCTCAATGCTACCAATCACCAAAGGCACATTGGGGTAAGCTTCACGGCAACGTTGCGAGTACACCAGCACGGCTCTGTCAGGGCGCTTACCCGCTTCACCATTGGGCGTATAAGCATCATCAGAACGAATTTTACGGTCTGCCGTATAGCGGTTGACCATGCTATCCATATTGCCCGCGGTTACACCAAAATACAAATTAGGCTTACCTAAAGCCTTAAAAGCATCTGCCGATAACCATGCAGGTTGAGTAAGAATACCTACGCGAAAGCCTTGTGCTTCAAGCAAGCGGCCGACTAAAGCCATGCCAAAGCTAGGGTGGTCAACATAGGCATCGCCTGTGACCAAAATGATGTCGCAACTATCCCAGCCCAGTGCATCCATTTCTGCACGAGTAGTGGGTAAGACTGAAGCTGTGCCAAAACGCTTAGCCCAATAAGGGCGATAAGTGCTAATAGGCTTGATTTGAGGGCTTAATTCCATAGTTGACTATTTTACTACAGATTTACGTTTTAGTTGCCAAGCTTGAGCATACAAGCAGCTAGAAGAAAAAGCAGCTAGCACGATTGTTACAAGCAAATAACAACTATAGTTTAGATTCAACACAAAGTTAACAACTTGAGTACAATTTGCATCTAGCAGAAAAACAGTAAGTTTTATTGGTAATTTATTGAAAATAATTAGTATAATTTTAAAAAACTGTTCAAATTTAATCCTTAAAAAGTCAACAAAATACGCTTATAATATGGGAAAATTATGTTTCAAAATGTAACGCTCAAAACGCCTCAAACTCAATAACAACTCATGTTCAAAAAGCTTTCTACCCTTTGGCGTTTTTTATTACCTGTACTGGTGGTGCTTATGTTGGCACCTCTCATACTGACGCAACAACAAGCAAATCAACAGATTCAAAATGTGACACACGACGCCTCTGAGCAAGCAAAATCACTTGTTCGTCTCATCAGCGTGAGTGACATTTTAGTCAACGAGCAAGCTGATGCAGCAATGAGATTGCTGCTTGAACGCAGCAATGCATTAGGTACGCCATCTATTGCCACTGACTCGGTAGTAATTCAAGGGCAAGCGTTACCTAACTTAAGATTAGGAGACTCAGCACCCTCACAAAAAAATGCCATCATTCTTGACACCACCAATACTGTAGGCGGCACTGCCACCCTATTTGTTAAATCAGGCAATGACTTCATTCGCATTGCAACCAATGTTATATCCAAAGATGGCAAACGAGCTGTTGGGACTAAATTAGACCCAAATGGCAAGGCCATTATGGCGATACGTGAGAACAAGCCGTTTCGTGGCGTAGTAGACATTCTCGGCGAGCCTTATATTACGCGTTATGAGCCTATGCATGATATTAAAGGTGAAGTTATTGGCATTTGGTATGTTGGCTACAAAGTCGATATGCAAGTCATCCGCGAGGCTATAGAGAAGTCTCGCTTTCTTAACTCTGGTTTTGTTGCTTTAGTTGACAAAAACAAACATGTACGCCTTGCCTCTAAACATAAAACACTGATAGAGGTTGAAAACTTTTTAAAAGCACCTCCTCAAGACTGGCAAGTTGTTTCTGAGAAAATGCCAAACTGGGACGTTGAAGTATTAGTCGCTTACCCCTCAAGCGAAGCCAATAAAATTGGCTTGAGCAAAACCATTGTCACCTTTCTGCAAGGTGCTTTCTTGGCGCTTGTCATCTTTGCATTGATTTTGTGGCAATTACGCCGTCTTATTTTCAACCCAATAGGCGCAGACCCTGCAGTGGCTATTGAAGTCGTGCAGCGCATCGCGAGTGGCAACTTTGAAAAAGACAA
>CAZAHP010000014.1:0-4072 GCA_964484985.1 uncultured Methylophilaceae bacterium | reverse complement strand
TTATTTGTAGTGCGCGATGAAACAGGGGACGTGAACCACTATGTTGGTGTGTTCTCTGACATTACAGAAACCATCACCCAGCGCGCCAATTTAGAGCATCTCGCCTACCATGATCCGCTCACAGAGCTCCCCAACCGTGCTTTATTCACCGACAGACTCACACAAGCACTTGCACAAATCTCTCGCAGCAACGGCATGTTAGCCGTATGTTACTTTGATTTGGATGACTTTAAAGAGGTGAACGACACATTAGGCCACGATGCAGGAGATCAATTACTTGTTGAACTTGCACAAAGACTGCGCAGCTGCTTACGTGAGAGCGACACCATCGCTCGCATGGGAGGGGATGAGTTTGCCTTGCTACTTTGCGGCCTAAGCTCAATCGAAGAGTGTAAGCTCACACTCGACCGCTTACTTGAGGCGATTAACGCCCCATTCTATATTAAAGAGAAAAACTCTTTAGTCTCAGCAAGTATCGGTTACACCATATATCCACTTGACGACTCTGCGCCAGACACCCTACTAAGACATGCCGACCAAGCCATGTATCAAATCAAAATTGCTGGCGGTAGAAGTTACCATTTATTTGACGCAGAACTTGATAGACTCACCCGTGGACAAGTACAAACCCGCAGCAAAATTGAAACTGCACTCTCCAACAACGAGTTTCAATTTTACTACCAACCCAAAATTGACATGAGACGAGGCTCAATATTTAGTTTTGAAGCTTTAATTCGATGGCAACAACCTGATGGCAGCATACTCATGCCATCAGATTTTCTGCCGCAAGTTGAACACACTGATTTTATTATTGATATTGGCGAATGGGGCATTACCACAGCCCTGCAACAACTCAGCAAATGGCATGAGGTCGGTTTAGACACCCGCATCAGTGTTAATATTGGAGCAAGGCATTTAACGCAAGCAAACTTCACAGAAAGACTCTCGGCACTGCTACATCAATTCCCACGCGTGTCACCTAAACGATTAATGTTAGAAATCACCGAAACCGCGATCATCGATGATATATCCACCGTCACTGCGACGATGGCAAGTTGCAAACAGCTTGGTGTTTCATTTGCACTGGATGACTTTGGAGTTGGATACTCCTCACTCACCTACTTACGTCGCCTGCCTGTAGACATGATTAAGATAGACCAATCTTTTGTACGCGACATGTTAGATGACCATGAAGACCTTACCCTCATTGCTGGCGTCATCAGCCTAAGTCGAGAATTTGGACGACAAGTCATCGCAGAAGGTGTAGAGTCAGCCGAGCACGGCTTACAATTGATGCGCATGGGTTGCCATATTGCACAAGGCTATGGAATTGCAAAACCAATGGAGGCAAGCAATGTTGTTGCTTGGGCTTCAAGCTATAAAATGGATGAGCGATGGAAACTATGGGTATAAAGCGCCTACAATAGAAAACTTATTCTACTAGTCAGAGGCATCGCATGAAAAACCTCAATCAACGCAGCTTTAACATCTCAGACATGCACTGTGCGAGCTGTGTATCAAAAGTACAAAAAGCCTTAAGCCCTTTTGCCTCGCAAGTTGACGTAAGCCTAGCCTTAAACCAAGTGACCTTAGAAAACTGCAACAGCCCTTTAGATACTTTGCAGCAAGCCCTCTCATCAATCGGCAAATACACACTCACGCCTATCACTCAGATTAGCAAAGAACTTGAAGCTAATCACCATGAGGCACCAGAAAAAACTTGGCTCGCCACATATCAGCCACTACTACTGATTATTGCTTATATTTTATTCACTTCACTCATCATCCAACTGGCAATGCCCGTATTTAGCGGCCAACAATGGATGGC
Source organism: uncultured Methylophilaceae bacterium (assembly GCA_964484985.1). Taxonomy (GTDB): domain Bacteria; phylum Pseudomonadota; class Gammaproteobacteria; order Burkholderiales; family Methylophilaceae; genus CAZAHP01. The sequence continues at coordinate 2,244 of CAZAHP010000014.1, read as the reverse complement.
GCACTTTATGGCTGGATTTTTTCTAGTATTCTCATTTTTCAAAATGCTAGACATACATGGCTTTGCTACAAGCTATGCAATGTATGACCTGTTAGCCATTAAGCTACCCATATACGGTTACATTTACCCATTTGTCGAACTTGGCTTGGGTGTTGCCTATTTGCTTTACCCACATGCCACTGCAACAAATTTAGCCACACTTTTTATCATGCTATTTTCTAGCACAGGCGTCATTATTGCAGTGCTTAACAAACAAAAAATTCGCTGCGCCTGCTTGGGTAGTGTTTTTAACCTGCCTATGACTACCGTGACTATTATTGAAGACTTAGCCATGGCCGCCATGGCAGCTTGGATGCTCGTTTAAGCGCTAAAGTATGCTACGTTATTACTATCAACTCCCTACAGGGCGGGTAGCTGCACTAGAAGACGACACACCATTTCCACCTGTTGAAGCAGCCTTAATAGAGCCTAATGGTTTGCTCGCTATTGGCGGTGATTTATCACCTACTCGCATATTAGATGCCTATCGCCAAGGCATTTTTCCTTGGTTTAGTGCTGGAGAGCCCATTATGTGGTGGAGCCCTAACCCACGTATGGTGCTGTTTCCTGAAGAGCTAAAAATCTCTCGCTCTCTGACAAAAACCTTAAAAAACACAAAATATGAAGTGCGTTTTAACACAGCTTTTAGAGAAGTGATGCTAGCCTGCGCCAACACTTCACGTCCCAACCAAGCTGGCACATGGATTACCGATGACATGATAGAAAGTTATTGTGCGCTGCATCAACTAGGTTACGCACACTCGGCTGAAACTTGGGAGAATGGCGTACTGATTGGTGGCTTGTATGGTATAAAAATTGCTGGCATGTTTTATGGAGAGTCGATGTTTCACCATAAAACGGATGCTTCAAAAATCGCTTTTGTCCATATGGTGCGACTTTTACAAGCACAGGGAGTAAAAATGATAGATTGCCAAATGCATACTTCGCACTTAGCCTCACTTGGCGCGAGGCCATTAGCCCGTTTGGGCTTTTTACAAACCTTGCAAAAGTTAGTAGACTAAGCCCATGACTATCCCAAGCGAAGCACAGATACATAGGCTGCAGTTCTATGCAACTGCACCATACCAATGCAGCTATTTGCCCAACCAACTAGCACAATCACTCATCGCCGCACCACATCATTATATTGATGCACGTGCTTACGATGGATTAATTGAGCAAGGTTTCAGGCGCAGCGGTAAATTTGCCTACCGACCACACTGTGAAAATTGCAACGCATGCATTCCTGTGCGTATTCCAGTCGCAAAATTTACTGCGACTCGCAGCCAAAAACGTGCGTTTAAAAAACATCACGACTTAAAAACCTACGTTCTACCTTTAAGTTTTAATCAAGAGCACTTCGAGCTATACCAAGCTTATCAAGTTGCCCGCCATGACAGCGTGCCTGAAGCCAATGACAAGCAGGATGCCATAGACCAATACCGCAACTTTCTCGCGCAAAGCAATGTTGAAAGTGTCATGGTCGAATTTAGAGAGAATGATGTGCTAAAAATGGTCAGCGTCATTGATATTGTTCGCGACGGCATCTCTGCTGTTTACACCTTTTATGACGCCTCAGACAAAAGTGCCAGCTATGGGGTATACAATGTACTTTGGCAAATTGAATGGGCACGCAGCCTCAAAATTAGCTTTGTATATTTAGGTTACTGGATAAAGCAAAGCAGCAAAATGGCCTATAAACAAAATTTCCAGCCTCAAGAAGCCTTAATTGATGGCGAGTGGAAAACTTTGCCACCTGACAAAATCTAGTCAATAACTCACTCAGCAAAACCTTGTCGCTGATATAAAATAAAAGGGTGACCAGTGCTAATCACACGGCCACCCCTCTAGCTGAGTCGAGAAGTTAACTATCGATAAAGACTACTTCAGACGAACAAGCTTTTTAAACTTATCGTATTCATCTGCATTAATACCGCCATCACCATCTGAGTCTACAAACTTAAATTTACCTGCAAGCGATTTATCTGAAGCCACCTCTTTATCAGACAACTTACCATCCGCATTTGTATCTAGCTTTTCAAAATCACTAGCAGCTAATGCTGTGCCAGCCGCCTCTGATGACTTAACATCTGAAGGCTCTGCTGCAAATGCTGGCGTCACGAAACATGCAAACCCAATCGCGATTACAGGGTAAATGGTACGTATATCTTTAATTAAAACAAAAACATTCATTGTTAAACTCCT
>CAZAHP010000013.1:0-27745 GCA_964484985.1 uncultured Methylophilaceae bacterium | reverse complement strand
AGTGGAAGCGCTACACCCCCGCGCTACAAGCCCACATGAAAGCCGCGCTACAAACCATCGTAGAGAGCCCTAACCTTTCAAGTGATGTCTTTGAGGTGGTGAGTAAGAGTTTGAAGGGATAAGTTTTAAGTTTAAATGCAGACACTAACCTCCAAAATTAGATGCTTGTAATATGTGGTTTATTAAATTAAGCTGGCACAATAAATCCTTACTAATCTAGATTTAGGCACTGATTTGATATGTACTTTTTGTTAGCCTTTACGGAATGACAACATCGCACCGCACCGCCCAAGAAGCCAAGGCCGAGTGCATTCGGTTGATGGGCGATGAGCTTGGAACCATTTACGCAGCGCTCTGGCAAGAAGTCGCATGGGTACATCGAAAATGGTCTAATTACGTTACCCTATTTGGTTCAAAAGAATCAAGGGTCGACCTTCTTAATGATGCTGCACCAGCATTCTGCAAACTCGTACAAGATTCGCTTTGGGAGAACGTTCTTCTTCATATAGCTAGGCTAACAGACCCGCCAGAGACAGCGAAAAAACAAAACCTGACAGTTCAGCGCATTTCTGCACTAGTTGCTCAACCCGATTTAAAAATTTCTGTCGACCTGAAGGTTCAAGCGGCTCTGCAAGCCAGCCTCTTTGCACGAGACTGGAGGAATCGCAGACTCGCTCACAGCGACCTTGACCTAAAAATATCGGAAGAAGCCAAACCTCTTGAGCTAGCCTCAAGACAAAGAGTCAAACTAGCGCTCACTGAGCTATCAAACGTGTTAAATACTGTTGCAGCCGAGTACTTGGATTCAACCACTTTTTTCGACATAGAGAATACTGATGCTCTTTCGCTACTTTACGTGATAGATGATGGGCTTCGCGCAGCTGCTCAGAGAAAGCAGCGACTCAAAGACGGCATCTATGATCCTGAAGCATTTCACCCTCGCAACCTTTAGCTTATAAAAATAAACTAACCCTGCCAACTCATTTGCTTGCATAACTTTCAATTACTTTCAGAGGTAAGCAAGCAAACTGCAAACCTTACAGTTACGTTTATACCAACAAACCTATCTCATCAAGCCTAAACTTAAGCACTTCCCTATCCAACAACACCGCATCATCCAACAACAAAAACGCTTCTATCCTTTTACGTAAAACACTGTATGCCAGCTCAAAACTAGCATTAATATCAGCCTCTGAGTCAGTAGCTTTGGCGGGGTCATCCACGCCCCAATGTGCTCTAAGCACGTCGCCTAAGTAGGCTGGGCAGGTTTCACCTGCGGCGTTGCTGCATACGGTAATTACAATATCTGGCGTAACTGGTAGGTTTATCCATGATTTGCTGTAGTAGCCTTGAGTGCTAATACCTTTGCTTTGTAGTAGTGCGAGCGAGCGTGGGTGCACCTCGCCTGTGGGCTTGCTGCCTGCGCTCATGGCGCGCATACCTGCAGGGGCGAGTGCGTTGAAGGTGGCTTCTGCCAAAATAGAGCGGCATGAGTTGCCTGTGCATAAAAATAAGATGTTCATTTAAGTTAACTTTCGTACCAAGTTTTTGTGCGATTCACTAGCGCAACGATTGAGAGCATGACAGGTACTTCTATGAGTACGCCCACCACGGTGGCGAGCGCTGCGCCTGAGTTAAAACCAAACAGCGCAATGGCGGTGGCTACCGCAAGCTCAAAAAAGTTAGATGCGCCTATGAGTGCAGAAGGCCCTGCCACGCAATGCGCGACTTTAAATTGTTTATTGAGCCAATAAGCCAGCAATGAGTTAAAGTAAACCTGTATCAATATCGGCACGGCAAGTAATGCAATCACCACGGGTTGCTTTAAAATTTGCTCGCCTTGAAAGGCAAATAACAGCACCAAAGTGAGTAATAAAGCGGCTAGCGAGAGTGGCTGTATCGTGCTGAGCACTTGTTTTAAGCGCGTTTCGTCACCTTGTTGTATGAGTAACTTTCTGAGTATTTGGCTAATCACCACTGGCACAATAATAAATAGCAGCACTGAAATTAGCAGCGTATTCCACGGCACCTCAATGCTAGATAAACCTAGCAACAAGGCCACGATGGGCGCAAAGGCAAACAGCATAATCACATCATTAATGGCGACTTGTGATAAGGTGAATTTGGGCTCGCCATTACATAAATTGCTCCATACAAACACCATAGCGGTGCATGGCGCGGCCGCTAGTAAAATGAGGCCTGCGATATAGCTATCAATCTGCCCTGCGGGTAAATAATCGGCAAATAAATGGCGGATAAACACCCATGCGAGCAAGGCCATAGAAAACGGTTTGACCAACCAGTTAATAAAGAGCGTGACACCTATGCCCTTGCTATGCGCAAACACCTCACGCATGGCGCTAAAATCAATCTTAAGCAGCATGGGGATAATCATGAGCCAAATCAGCACAGCGACTGGCAAATTGACCTCAGCGACCTTCAGCGCGCCTATGCTTTGAAACAGGCTGGGCGCGAGCTTACCTAGCGCAATGCCCACGACTATGCAGCCGAACACCCACCATGTGAGGTTGCGTTCAAAGCTGCTGATTTTTGCATGTTGATTTTCAGGCATTGTCATATTGTTAACTCACTTTACGAGATGAAAACTGAATCGCTACCGTTGGCGGTGCACAACACGCGCTGCTTGGCTCTTGCTCATTAACTGTATTAAAAGTAGGCGCTGAATCTAAGGTGTGATAAGCCTCCCAAGCAAGGCCTGATGGATCTTGCACCCAGTGTTTATCTGATTTTGCATAGCAGCATGTTGTGCCTGTTTGGGTGAGCATGTTCATATCAGCATGCTCTAACCTTTGCTTGATTTCGCTTAGCTCGGCTTCATTTTCTACCTGTATGCCCAAGTGGTCTAAACCCGCTTTTGCACCGCGTTGACTAATCGCAAAATTCACGCGCGGGTCATCTAGCATCCATTTGGCATAATCTGGCTTTTCTACTGTTGGTTTTGCTCCAAATAGCGTTTTGTAAAACTCAATACTGAGCTTTAAATTGTCTACAGACACGTGTAAATGCATGCGTTTCATGATGATTACCCTTTCTCTCCACAGCTTACATCTGGGCAGCAAGATTGCGCACCAGCACAGCAGTTTTCGGTTAAATAAGCGAGTAGTTGATTCATGTTTTCATAGTTAGCGGAGTAGTAAATAAAGCGGCTTTCTTGGCGCGCGCTGATTAAACCCGCGTTACTAAGCTCTTTAAGATGAAATGAAAGCGTACTATTAGGTATGCTTAATTTTTCACCAATCACGCCCGCAGCTAAGCCTTCTACCCCCTCCTGCACTAAAAGCCTAAAAATATCTAAACGCGCCTCCTGTGCAATGGCCGCTAATAATTTCACTGCTAATTGATTATCCATAAAACTATATTTCCATAAATATAGAAATAATGCAAATGAATATTTAAAGAAAGGTGCTAATTTTAAGATTAAAATAGTGTCAAATTAGCCTTTATCAGCATTAAGGAATCGCATGGAATACCGCAATTTAGGAAAAACCGATTTAAAAGTTTCTGCCATTTGCCTAGGCACTATGACCTATGGCGACCAAAACACTGAGGCCGAAGCGCATGAGCAGCTCGATTATGCCTTGGCGCAAGGCATTAACTTTATCGACACCGCCGAGATGTACCCAGTGCCACCTAAAGCTGAAACCTACACCCGCACTGAAACCATGGTAGGCACATGGCTTAAAAAACAAGCGCGAGACAAAATTATTTTAGGCGGCAAAGTCGCAGGCCCACGCCGCGGCCTCAATTGGATACGCGGTGGCCCACCTAAACTAGACCGCGCTAATATTCGTGCAGCGATTGAAGGCTCACTCAAACGCCTGCAAACAGACTACATTGACGTGTACCAATTGCACTGGCCTGAGCGTAATGTGCCAATGTTTGGGCAATATCAATTTGACCCTGCCAATGAGTTTGAATCTGGCATTTATCAGCAAGGCGCTGAAAAAGAATGGGTGAGCATACAAAACCAATTAGAAACTTTGAGCGAGCTGATACAAGAAGGAAAAATCCGCTACATAGGCCTCTCAAACGAGCAGCCGTGGGGCTTAATGGAGTTTTTGCGTATTGCTAAAGATTACAATTTACCGCGCGTTGCCAGCGTGCAAAACTGCTACAACCTGATTAATCGCGGTATGGAGTTTGGCATGAGCGAAGTGCTCTACCGTGAGCAAGTAAGCTTGCTCGCTTATTCGCCGCTCGCCTTTGGGCATTTAACAGGCAAATATATTGATAACCCAGAAGCACAAGGCCGTGTGACGATGTTTTTAGGCTACGCACAACGTTACAAAAAACCCAATGTGACCCCTGCTAGCGCTGCCTATGCCGCCTTAGCGCGTGAGCATGGCCTCACACCCACCCAGCTTGCTTTGGCATTTGTGTTTCACCGTTGGTTTGTCACTAGCACCATAATTGGCGCAACCAATATGACGCAACTTAAAGATAACATTGATGCATGGCAAAGCAAAATTAGCCCTGAGTTAATGTCTGAGATAGAAAAACTGCATCTTACTATGATGAACCCTGCGCCATGACTAGACAGCTCATTTTTTTGATGTACAATACCCTAATATAATTCTGTGCTTTGTTCATCTTATGATACAAGCTATACCAAAAAACATAGGTAAATATACGATACTAGGTGAGCTTGGTAGAGGCACAACTAGCGTTGTATATCGTGGACAAGACCCATTTGCTGACCGCGAAGTAGCAATTAAGGTATTTAACCCTAGCGGGTTTAGTGATGATGATGAGCGTAAAAGATTCAGTAAATTATTTTTGGCTGAATCATCTATTGCAGGCAAGCTCAACCACCCACATGTTGTGAATATCTATGACGCCGTCATTAACAGTGACGAAGCTTACATCGTGATGGAAATCGTCACGGGTACAGCGCTAGATGAGTACGCAGTGGCTAACAAATTGCTGCCTATTGAGACCGTTACACAAATCATGTTTAAGTGCTGTGCAGCACTAGATTACGCGGCTCGCAATGGCATTATTCATCGTGATATTAAACCTGCAAATATCATGTATACCAAAGACGGTGAAGTTAAAATTACCGACTTTGGGGCAGCGCTCATACTCAACACTGACCGCACACAAACTGTGGGTGTGGGGTCTCCCGCTTACATGTCACCTGAGCAAATTGAAGAGCGCACCCTCACACACCAAACAGATATTTATTCTTTAGGCGTGGTGATGTTTAAGCTGCTTACTGGGCGCTTACCCTTTGAGGCAGACACCACTTTTGCTTTAATGCATAAAATCGTAAAAGAGCCCGCACTGAATGTGTTGGATTTACGCCCCAAAATCCCACACAAATTGGCGGCTATCGTACATAAAGCCATTGATAAAAACACTAACAATCGCTATGCCAGATGGTCCGATTTATCTAGCGACCTTGCATCATGCGTGATGCCAACCACACAGCTTTCAAAGACCATTACCGACTCAGAGAAGTTTAACTTACTTAAACCACTAGATTTCTTTTCAGACTTTACCGAAGTTGAACTGTGGGAGTTACTACGTATCAGCCAGTGGGCAAGGTTCCCCGCTGGTAAAGTGCTAATGAAAGAAGGCGACACTGGCAGCTCGTTTTATATGCTCAGTGATGGTAGCGTGATGGTCACTAAAATGGGCAAAATGCTTACCACCTTAAACAAAGGTGATTGCTTTGGCGAAATGGCTTATATTGATAAAGAAAACTCCACACGCAGCGCAAACGTGACCTCGCTCACCCCTGTTACGCTTATAAAAATCAAATCCACTTCGCTAGAAGCGGCGACAGATACCTTACAACTTAAATTTAATCGTATATTCTTAAAAACCTTAGTCAGAAGGTTAGCCCGCAACAATACCGAACTTGCAATTTTAGGCGCTTAGGCGCTTTAAAACTTATTCCTGCTGAAGTATTTGCCACTCTGGGATTAATGCTGCTTGCCCATATGGCGCACCAGTTTCGTCTACAAGGTTCCAAATAGTTGCGCTTTTGATTAAAAAGCGTGTGCCATTTTGAGCAATCCGTACGCCTTGATAGTGATGAGCAAAACCATGATTGGCTACTTGTGCAAGAATCGCCGCCCTAGCAGCTTGATTAACAGGCTCGGCAGAGTGTTTTGAAGGCAAGCGCGTAAACTCATGCCAAGAGTAGGCAAATATCTTAAGCGCTAAAGCATTACCATAGTTAAATACAGGGTCATCTTGTACACCATGAGAAACTAAAGCAAATGGCGCTTCAAAAAGCGTTTTTGCAGTCTCAGCATGGCTTAGTGGCTTACCGACAAACTTTTGATAACTCTCGCTTAAAATACGCGTATGCCTAGCTAAAAACGCCTCGTTATTCACCATCAAATCTACCATCAAAACCCTAATTATCAAATTAAACTCATCTGAGTGATTTTAGATTAGTACGAAGGTTAATCCAAGATTTTCAATTATTTTCTAGCCTGCAAAGCAAGTACACGATAAACTCTCACAACTTTCTGCTTGTTAAAAAAACGTAGTACTTCATGTTAAGCCACCTCAACGCGCCGCAGCGCGAAGCCGTAAAATATCTCGATGGTCCTTTGCTTGTACTTGCAGGCGCTGGCAGCGGAAAAACACGCGTCATCACACAAAAAATAGCTTATTTAATTGAGCAATGTGGCTACCTGCCTAAAGAGATTGCGGCCATTACTTTTACCAATAAAGCAGCGCGTGAGATGCAAGAGCGTGTGGGGCATTTACTCACTGGAAAATCGGCTAAAGGCCTTACCATTGCAACTTTTCACTCGCTTGGTATGCAAATATTGCGGCAAGAAGCTGGGCTATTAGGTTATAAAAAACAGTTTTCAATTTTAGATTCTGCCGATAGCTTTAAAATACTGGCAGATATTTTGGCCACCACAGACAAGCAGCTGTTACGCAAAACACAGTGGCAAATTTCAAGTTGGAAAAATGCACTTCTCACGCCAGACCAAGCAATCATGCAGGCCGATGAAGAGCTCACGCACGCCGCAGCTAAAGTATATTTACTCTACCAGCAAACGCTCAGAGCTTATCAAGCCGTAGATTTTGACGACTTAATTAAATTGCCTGTAGAGCTGTTTGACCAGCACCGCGAAGCGTTAGACAAATGGCAGCTCAAGCTCAGATATTTACTCATAGACGAATACCAAGATACCAACGCTTGCCAGTACAAACTGGTCAAACAACTCACTGGCATTTCGGGCAACTTCACCGCAGTGGGTGATGATGACCAAGCGATTTACGGCTGGCGCGGCGCGGATGTTGAAAACTTGCGCCAACTCACGCAAGACTTTAGGCGCTTAAAAGTGATTAAGTTAGAGCAAAACTACCGCTCTACTGTGCGCATTTTACGCGCAGCTAATCAGGTGATTTCTAACAACCCCAAGCTTTTTGAAAAGCAATTATGGAGCGAGTTGGGCACGGGTGACCCGATACAAATTTCAGCCGCGCGCGATGAAGAGCATGAGGCTGAATCTGTGGTTATGAAGCTCATGGCTCATAAATTTGAGCATAGAACTGAGCATCGTGACTATGCTATTTTGTACAGAGGCAATCACCAAGCGCGTGTATTAGAACAGCATTTACGCAATCATAAAATCCCTTACACCATTTCGGGCGGGCAATCGTATTTTGATAAAGCAGAGATTAAAGACATCGTCAGTTATTTACGCTTAATCGCCAATGAAGATGACGACCCTGCGTTTATCCGCGCTGCAACCACCCCTAAAAAAGGCATAGGCAGCACCACGCTTGAGCGCTTAGGTGATTACGCACGTATACACAATATGTCACTTTTTGCCGCAGCTTATGAAGGTGGCTTACAAAGTGAACTCGGCGCACGCCAAGTAGAAGATTTACTCACCTTTTGCCAATTTATTAGCAAAATGCAAGATCGTGCTGCCAAAGACCCTGCGGGCGAGTTACTGCAAACCATGATGAATGCGATTCAGTACGAGGCTTATCTCTATGACACCGAAGACCCAAAACCTGCTGAAAGCAAGTGGAAAAACGTCATGGACTTTATCGCATGGTTGACAAAAAAAGGCGACGGTACAGTAGGTGAAGACGACGGGCGCAACCTTTTGCAACTGACACAAATGGTTTCACTCATGAGCATGTTAGAAGGCAAAGAAGATGGCGAACCCGATGCCGTAAAACTGAGCACTTTACATGCGGCTAAGGGTTTGGAGTTTGGCCATGTGTTTTTAATTGGTTGCGAAGAAGGCATCTTGCCGCACCGTGAGAGTATAGATACTGGCAAGGTAGAAGAAGAACGCCGCCTCATGTATGTAGGCATCACCCGCGCACAAAAATCGCTCAATATCTCATGGTGCCGCAAACGTAAACGTGCGGGTGAAACCGAAGCCTGTGAACCTAGCCGCTTTATTGAAGAGCTGCCTGCAGATGACGTTCGTCACTTTGGCGCCCCCAACCAAGACCCTGTTGCCAGCAAAGAAATGGCGAAAGAAAAAATGGCACAGATTAGAGCAATGCTGGGTAAAGGCTAAGTTTTTTAAGTCCAGATAAAAACTCAATCACATCTTCTCTATCTTCAGTTGTCATTATTTAGGCTCATAGGCGTCTAGCAAACTGCTGGCTATTCAGCCCAAGCCTAGGTAGTTTAAATAAAATTAAAAAGTGACAACTCTGCGGTTTTTGCGTAGGTTTTTTGCGCTATTTCGAGTATGGTTTTTTGTTGTGAGATGTCTGAAACGGCTTGTGCATAATCTAAATCTTGTACTTCAGAAAGGGCCCTACTGTATTCCAGCTTAAGAGCTTGTCCGAAACTTTCTAAGCCATCTAACTCTTTGAGTCTGGAGCCGATTTTTGAGCGCGATACGAGCACATTATCGAGCGCTGCTTCAATACCTGCATTTGCCGTTTGCAAACCTGTTGTGAGAGCGGCTGATGTCGCGGCGTTATTGACTGGAACTTGCAATAAATTAATTAAGTTTTTCATCACAGCAAACACATCATTACCACCACCTTGAAATACTAAGTCTCCTGTATCACTGACTTCCATCTGACGTGAAGCACTTACTTGTACTGTACGTTGTTGTGTATCACCTTGATATGTAGCACCAGAGGCAGAACTTACAAAGGCTTGATTTTGCGTTTGAAAACCAGAAAACACATAGCTACCTGCACCGTCTGTGGTATTAGCTAGGCCGATTAATTGGTCTAGTGAGCCTTGAAGCTCATTCGCCAAAAAGCTACGTTGTTGGTCGCTATATGCACCGTTGCCAGCGGCTATGACTGATGATTTTACTGAGAGCAATAGATCAGAGATATTACTTAACGCACCCTCTGTTATATTTAAGGTGCGTGTGGCTACTTGTCTGTTGTTAATATATTGCTCATTAACACTCTGCGCTTGTGAGAGCTCTAATACCCGCGCTGCTCCAACTGGGTCATCTGAGGGCGTTAGAATACGGCGCTGAGTTGAGATTTGCTCTTGCAATCTCACTTGTGAGCTTTGTAGCTCAGTAATACGATTAATACCCGTCTGATACATGGTGTTTGTACTAATGCGCATATTGTCACTCCTTATCTAGTTTCATCAGCCATGCTCTTAATATAGATGGCTATTGATACGCTTATTAACCGAGAGAAATAAGCGTATCAAACATTTCTTTTGCGATTTGCATGAGCTTGCCTGCGGCTTGGTAGGCTTGTTGATACCTTAACAAATTTGCAGCCTCTTCATCTAAATTAACCCCAGACTCTGACTGTTGTTGAGCAATGCTGTACTCTAGCGTGCTGGCTTCTGCTTTGCTTGTGACTAGCAGCTCATTCGTTTTATTGCCCACAGAGCTGACTAACTGCCCAAAAACCCCTTCATAACTGGCCGTGCCACTCAGCATGGTAGACTTTGATTGCAATGCTGCAAGCAACAAAGCGTTGCGGTTATCACCTTTACCGTTGCTTGTTGTAGGTGTGACTGTGAATTGGTCACCATTATTTGGTGCGCCAGTCACGGTAAAACTCACACCGCCTACAGTGTACGTGGCGCCTGCTACATAGGTTACTGGTGCACCTGCTGCGTAGTTTGTTACGGATGAACCATTAGTCACAGTCACTGGGAGTGTAGCAGGGAAGCCTGTTAATGTACCTGCTCCCGCTGAGTTGTATGCGAGGGTAAAAGCAGAGCCTAAGGGGCTAGCTGAATAGGTGCTACTTACTGTAGGTGCAGTGATTGTTGCAGCACCTGTATTGCTGGCGTTTGCAGCGCTGCTAAGCGCAGGTGCCCCGAGTGCAATTTTAGAAACATTCGTAATAGCAAGTGCAAATTGGCTTGCACCTTGTGTGGTAGGCTTAATCAAATACTCATCATTTGCTGCTATTGTGCCGCCACTAATGCCTATGCTAAGGCCATCAACGGTTTGCGGTAGGCTGGTAAAGTTTTGTGATGTGTTATCGCTAAGGCGGGTGACAGTGTAGTTAGTGCCGTCATATTGCAATTTATAATTACTGCCCGTCAATGCTGCTACATTTGAGATTTGCGTCGCTACTACTGCATTACCCGTATTATTAGTACTAGCAGTAGAAAGCGGCGCACCTGCAGTAAAGAAAGTGCCACCTGGTGCACCTGAGCTGTCGAGTGCTTGCGCATGTTGTGCATTGAATGTTTCTGCCAACCCTACAGCCACCATACCTAGCTGGCTACGAATACTATCTAGTGACTGCTCTCTAAATTGCACCAAACCACCAATGGTACCGCCTGAGATGCTTGAACTACCGAGTATTGCAGTGCCTCCGGAGTTAGTAGCAATTGCCAGCTCTAAACGTGTTGGGTCAGTCGGTGAGTTAATGGCAGATAATGCATAGGTTTGCTTACCAACTACCAGTGGCAAGCCATTACCGATAAATACATTAACCCTTACGCCGTCTTGATTCACGACATTGACTTTAATTTGTTTGCTAAGCTCACTAATCAGTTGGTCACGTTGGTCTAGCAAGTCGTTGGGCGCATTACCATCAGCGACTTGTGCATTTTCAATTGCACTATTGAGCTGTGAAATCTGCTTGGCATAAGAGTTCACCAAGCCTACGCTTGATGAAAGCTGACTATTCACATTTTGGCTAATTTCATCGAGTCGGTCGCCTAAACTTCTAAAACGCGAAGCTAAAGACTGCGCATTAGAAAGCAAAGTCTGGCGAGTAGGCGTATCACCAGGATTAGCAGCTGCTGCCTGTACACTTTCAAAAAAACTTTGCAATGTGGGTGATAAGCCAGCTTCAGTATCAGCTAACAAATTATCAATTTGGCTCATTTGTGAGGCGTAAGTGCTCAACTCACCTGTAGAGCTTTGCCCATTAAACACCTGTGTTGTCAAAAGCTCGCTATATTGGCGCTGTATTCCACTGACAAGCGTCCCCTGCCCTAAGAAACCTGCACCAAAATTCTGCGCTTGCGCCGCACTTTGAATCACAATTTGTCTGGTATAGCCTGGAGTTTTAGCATTAGCAATATTATGCCCAGTGGTACTAATACCAATCTGAGCTGCTAGTAAGGCACTCTGCCCGACGTTTAGAACGTTAGATGCCATGATGATTTACCTGCTTTTAGTGTCATTGAGTGTGTTAACGGCATATTAAAGATTAACTTTAGAAAAATTTTATTGCGCGTTATTAGGGGTTAAGTTTGAGGTTAGCGCAATCACTTGCGTCAGTTTTTTTGCATATTGCGGATCAGTCGCATAGCCGCCCTGTTGCAATCCTTTGCTATAAGCATGAGCATCATCAGTATTGGCTAGGGCTTGCTCGTAACGTGGGTTGTTTGTAATCAAACGCGCAAAGTCTTTAAATGAATCTGCATACGAATCATATGCGCGGAATTTTTCTACACGCTGCTCTTTTACGCCATTTACATATTCAGTGGTCACCGCCTCAGTCACCTTACCGCGCCATGAGCCGCCTGCTTTGATACCGAATAAATTATGACTGGTGCTGCCATCTGCATTTTTAATCTCTGATTTCCCCCAGCCACTTTCTAGAGCCGCTTGGCCTAATAAAAAGTGAGAGGGTATGCCACTTTCGTCACTAGCTTGCTGTGCAGCACCAGCAAAACGCTCGCCAAACGCCCTAATGTGCTCAGGCAAGCGTACTGTGTTGGGTATATTTGTTGTGCTATCTGCCGCTGGCACAACAGGTTTTGCACCAAGGCCTATAATTGTTGTCTGCTGCGGTGTTTTTGCAGCTTCAGTGTTGTCAGCCTCAACCGCTTTGCTTAGGTTATTTAATGGTTGATAAGGAAAGGTTTGACTAAAATTAGCACTGGGCTTTGCAACCTGCGCAGGAGGTACGCCATTATTAGGTAAGGATTTAGAAAGTTGTTTTACCAAAGTATCCGCTAAGCCCATGCCTTTATTGGCGAGGTGCTGACTCATTTGTTGGTCTAACATCGCTGTATAAGTGCGGGTTTGCTCACTGTCAAAAACGCCATCTTGTGGGCTGGCATCTCGCATGCTTTTTAACATCATATTAAGCAGCATGGCCTCAAACTGTTTAGCCGTTTCTTTAAGGGCTTCTGGTGTATTGGCTTTAGCGTCATTTTTTAGACGTGTGAGGTTGTTGGTATCTAACACCAGATTATTATTAGAGGCATCTAATTGATTAACCATGTCTGAGCGCTCTCTTTTTACCGTAGCTCATTAAATGATTTCCAAATCAGCCCTAAATGAGCCAGCGGCTTTCATGGCCTGTAAAATAGCAAGCAAGTCTTGTGGTGTTGCACCTATGGAGTTGAGCGCTTTCACAACTTCAGCCAAATTCGCACCAGATTGCAACATGAGTACTTTGCCAGGCTCTTTGTTGATTTCAACTTGTGAAACTTGGGTAGAAACAGTGTTGCCATTAGAGAGTGCGCCTGGTTGGCTAATCACTGGGGCGGTATTAATGACCACTGAAAGGTTACCGTGTGAAACAGCACAGCTTTCTAGCGTGACGTTTTGCGTCATCACCACAGAGCCAGTACGCGCATTCATGATGACTTTAGCCGCGGTCTGCGCTGGCGTCACATTGATAGATTCTAATGCGCCCAAAAATGCAACGCGGTCTTCTTCTTTTGCAGGTGCGCGCACTTTTATCACACGCCCATCCTGCGCAACCGCCGTACCTGAACCAAAACGGCGATTGACTGCATCCACCACTTGGCTAGCCGTTGAAAAATCACTATTACTTAATTCGAGACTAACAACATCGCTACTTGTAATACTATTAGGCAACGCGCGCTCTACTGTAGCACCAGCCGAAATGCGCCCTACGCTTAAATGATTCACTTGCGCACTACTACCATTCGCAGAAGCGCCGACGCCACCTACCACAAGGTTGCCTTGAGCAATGGCATACACCTGACCATCAGCACCTTTTAATGGCGTCATGAGTAGCGTACCGCCTCTTAAGCTTTTAGCACTGCCCATAGATGAAGCGGTGACATCAATAGTCTGCCCAGGCTGAGCAAAAGGCGGCAAAGATGCAGTGACAACCACAGCTGCTACATTTTTAGCCTGTACCGTCGTGCCTGGCGGCATATTCACGCCCATTTGTTGCAACATGTTTAATAAGCTTTGCATGGTAAATTGAGCTTGCTCGCCTGTACCATCTAAACCCACGACTAAACCATAACCTATGAGTTGATTTTGGCGCACCCCTTGTATAGTGGCTAAATCTTTAATTCGGTCTGCATAACCAGTGTTTGGAATACATAAACATAAGCTGATACACGCACATAGTGCTTGTTTGAGTAGATCAAGTTTGCGCACGGGATATTTCATTATATTGGACTAAAACTTAAGAAGAATCGTGCAAGAATAGAGATCACCTGAGAAGCATCAATTTGTGAGTTAGTGCGATACTCCATTCTGGCATCAGCCACCTTATTAGAAGGCACAACATTACCCACGGCGATGGTATCAGGATTAATCACACCAGAAAATCGCACAAACTCCGAGCCTCTATCAAAAGCTATTTGCTTTTCACCGCTCACGACCAAATTGCCATTTTCAAGCACTTCGATGACGGTAACACCAATAGTACCGTTAAACTTATTGCTTGCAGCTGAGTCTGCTTTGTCTTCATTTCTTACATCGGAGTCAGCAGCTACAGCTATAGCAGGCATGTTAAATGGCAAACCTATCGGCTTAGCCACTGTAGCGTCGATTGAGCCTATTTTGCTTGCCTTGTTAGCTGCAGCTTTGCTCGTCGTCGTGTTTTCAATAATATTAATAGTGAGAATATCGCCCACCATGCGCGCGCGTCTATCTTCAAATAATGGTCGATATGAAGATGCAACATAAATAGCGCCACTACTAGCTGCAGGCTTTTGTGCTGTAGCTGGCCTTGCCGTTGTTGGCGACTTCACAATGCTGCTAGGTGCTACTGAGCAGGCATTTAACAAGGCCGTTGCTAACAGCAATGCACATACTTGTTTTGCTTTTGATTGATTCAACACTTTCATCACACTCACCTTACTCATTCATTAAAATGCACTTAAAAATAAGGCCTTACATTTGCGTTAGTTTTTGCAGCATTTGGTCCGAGGTTGTGATGGATTTACTATTAATCTCATACGCACGCTGGGTTTGTATCATATTCACGAGCTCTTCAACCACATTGACGTTTGAAGTTTCAACGTAGCCTTGTGACAGCACGCCCGCGCCATTTGCACCTGGCGTACTCACTACGGCTGCACCAGAGGCAGCCGTTTCTGCATATAGATTTTCACCTTTGCCTAACAAGCCAGCTGGATTAATGAATGTCGCCAATTGTAGTGTGCCAATTTGTGTGGCTGCAGCTGAGCCAGGCTGCGTCACTGAAACAGTGCCATCACGGGCTACAGTTAAACTTTGTGCATCTGCAGGAATCGTAATCGCAGGTTGAATAGGAAAGCCACTCGCAGTCACCAATTGACCTTGGCTATCGACTTGCAAAGAGCCGTCACGGGTATAAGCAGTCGTACCATCAGGTAGCAATACCTGAAAAAAACCAGCGCCGTTAATCGCCACATCTTTATCATTGCTGGTTTGTTGTAAGTTGCCTTGAGCAAAAATACGCTCTGTTGCTACAGGCCTCACACCTGTACCTAATTGTAAGCCTGAGGGTAATTGTGTTTGCTGCGACGATTGCGCACCGGGTTGGCGTATGTTTTGATACAGTAAATCTTCAAACACAGCGCGAGAGCGTTTAAAGCCATTGGTGCTAACGTTTGCCAAGTTATTGGCTATCACGTCCATCTGTGTTTGCTGTGCGTCTAAGCCTGTTTTAGAAATCCATAGTGAGCGTATCATGTGATTCTCCTAATTGATAAGTCTATGCTACTCCCTATTTACTTAAACCAAACTTAAGAGCTGACCTGCTTTTTCAGCGTTATTCTCAGCTGTTTTCATCATTTTCATTTGAAAATCAAACTGCCGCGCAAGGTTAATCATATTCACCATGGCATCTACCACATTGACATTACTGCCTTCTAAGGCGCCACTGACAATATTTACATTGGTATCAACCTCAGCAGGGTTTCCATCTTTGGTGTCAAATAAGCCATCTTTACCGCGCACTAAATTGGCCTCTGGTGGGTTCACCAACTTAAGTCGACCAATCACATTAGATGCCCCAGGCACGCTACCATTTAGAACTGCCGAAACAGTACCGTCTTTTGCAATCGCAATCGTGACATCTGGTGGTATGGTGATGGGGCCACCATCACCTTGTATGGTCTGCCCAGTCGCAGTTTGCAAAATGCCATTTTCATTGATTTGTAATGAGCCATTACGAGTATAGGCCTCTGTGCCATCGGCTCGTGCCACAGATAACCAACCCTCACCTTGTACTGCCACATCTAAATCGCGCCCGGTCGCTTGTATTGGCCCTGCGGCGAAATTTGTACCTACCGTTGCATCCACCACAAAAGTTCGTGTGGGCAGACCTTCACTTTCAATAGGCACAGCTCTAAAAGCATCTACTTGAGCACGAAAACCCGTAGAAGTGGCGTTGGCTAGATTATGCGAATTAGTCGCCTGCTGCTCTAAAATATGCTTAGCGCCCGTCATTGCTGTGTAAATTAAGCGATCCATCATGCACCTCTTAAACTAAAATTAGGGATATGGCGATTAAATGGTTGTACGAGATAAAGTGCTAGACGCTCGGAACGCAGAAACCGAGATAGTATGCGTTATACGGTTGCGAGTACCGAGCAACGCCGCAATTTACTCGTAGAATCATTTAATCAGCGCCTACTTAGCGAAGATTCACTAAAGTTTGCAACACTTGGTCTTGTGTCTTAATCGTTTGCGCATTGGCTTGATACACGCGCTGCGCAGTAATTAAATTCACTAGCTCTTCTGTTAAATCAACGTTTGAATCTTCTAATGCGGACGATTGCAACACGCCCATACCGCCACTATTTGGAATGCCAACCAAAGGTGAGCCTGATGTAGCACTCTCAGCCCAAGCGTTGCCGCCTAATGATTGCAATCCATTCGGGTTAGAAAAGTTGGCCAATACGACTTGCCCCAAGGTGTTTGATTGACCATTGGTATAACGACCAACAATCGTGCCATCGCCGCTGATGTTAAAACCTGCCAAACGGCCAGAGGTATATCCATCTTGTGACAGACTATTGACACTAAAAGATGAGCCAAACTGGGTGCTGCCAGATAAATCTAAAGTTACAGTAAGTGGTGAGGTCGCTCCAGTTGTTACTGCTGCACTTACTGTAGGTGTTGCAGGCACACTGGTTGGGTTAACCCCAGTACCAGTGAAGGTCAGCACTGCGCTTGGTGCAGGCAAGGTGGTCACTGAAGTACCGTCCAGTGTATTAAAAACGTTCCAAACACCCGGTGCTGTTTTGACATAAAAAGTTTGCAGTGTGTGGTCATTACCTAAACTATCAAAAATAGAAATTGAGTTAGAGTTGTGATAGGTTTGCGGGTCATTCGGGTTAAAACCAGCGGCAGTCAGCGCAGTTTTTCTTGAATCTAAATTAACCAAACCAACAACTTCTGTGCTGGCAGATGGCTGTAAGTCTGCCGTGTTGATTTGAATATTGGTAGGCGCACCTGTTGATAATATGCCCTGATTATTAGCAATATAGCCTGTCAGCTTATTATTAGAGCTATTTACAATAAAGCCATCTTTATCCATCTGAAACTGCCCATTACGCGAATAAGTAAGCGCACCTGTGCTATCGGATAAACGAAAAAAACCACCCCCGTTAATCGCAACATCGAGTGAGTTATTGGTGTTGCTAATATTGCCCTGAGTAAATTGTTGCGCAATTTTTGCAATGTTTGTACCAATACCAATTTGCGAGGCACCTGTACCTGTGAGCGAGTTGGCAAACACATCTGCAAACTGAGCTTTTGATTGTTTAAAGCCAACGGTACTCGCATTTGCAACGTTATTACCGATAATCTCTAATGATTTAGAAGATGCATTTAAACCACTTAATCCTTGTTGAAAACTCATATCGCTCTCCTTAAATATTCTTTAGTAACATGCTTCAAAATAATCTTGATTAATACACTTGCTTAATAGCATCTAGCCCAATCGGTTTAAGGTTGCTCAAGTTCAACTGAGCACCACTGCTGCTGCTAGAAACACTGAGCACTTCCCCGTAACTCAGCGTAGTTGCAGTCACTGCTTTGCCACCTAGACTTGCATTCACTTCAAATTTATATTGACCATCCGCAACAGCATTGCCTGCGTCATCTTTGCCGTCCCATTGCAGCGGTATCACCCCAGCAGTTTGTCGGCCAACAGAGAGCTCTTTCACCGCATTGCCACTGCTATCACGTATCGTGACCTTAACAGTGTCTGCAGTCGAAGGCAGCTCAAAAGCTAATACACCAGCCCCCTCTTGCAAGCTTAGACTATTGCCTGGCGTTACAACCACACGGCCTATCATGCTTGAAGCTTGCAATGCTTGGTTAGTTTGCGAGCTCGCAATAAAAGCTTCTAATGAGGAATTAAGTTTATTAATACCTGATACCGTTGAAAGTTGCGCTAGTTGGCTCGTCACCTGTGCGTTATCCATTGGGTTGAGTGGGTCTTGGTTTTTCATCTGAGAAACAAGCAAGGTCATAAACCTATCTTGCGCTTCTTGGTTCGCATCCACCGTTGTTTTTGATGACCCATTCACTGCATCTAGCAATGAGGATGAAGGTTTATTACTCTGAACTGTATCCATCTAATTACTCCTTTAAAATCAAGCTAGCTTTGCCCTATGGTTAATGTTTTCATCAACATACTTTTAACTGTATTCATCGTTTCAACGTTATTTTGGTAAGCGCGAGAAGCTGAAATCATATTCACCATTTCTTCAGTGACATTCACATTGGGCATGCTCACATAACCATTCTCATCCGCACTGGGGTTGCTTGGGTCATACATCAATTTTGCAGGCGAGGTATCTTCTACCACTTGCTGCACCTTCACACCAGTTGCATCACTTCCAGCCAATTGCATGGCCTCAAACACCACTTGTTTTGCTTTGTAAGATTGCCCATTGGCACTAGTCACACTATCGGCATTGGCCAAATTACTCGCCACCACATTCAAGCGCTGTGATTGCGCGCTCATGGCTGAACCTGAAATATTGAATACATTAAATAAAGACATCACACGCTCCTTGATTTACCTGCTTAAACAAAACAAGCCGTTCAGTTACTGGCCTTGAATTGCTACCATCAGTTTTTTGAGCTGTCCGTTAAGCATGGTCAAACTCGCCTCATAACGCACCGCATTATCTATAAACTGATTACGCTCTACATCCATATCCACAGTGTTACCATCTACACTACCCTGTATCATTTTTCTATATTGAGGCTCGCCCGGCAGTGCCGCCATTTGACCAGACGCCATAGCATTACCACTCAAATGCAATGGTGACGTTTTCACCATATCACCCTTGGTAGCGGCGCTAGCACCTGTCATTGCATTATTAAGTGCTGCTTTAAAATCGATATCACGTGCTTTGTAGTTTGGCGTGTCTGCATTCGCAATATTGGCTGCAATCAGCTCTTGACGATTCGCCCGTATGCGCAATGCTGTCTGATGAAAACCTAATGCATTATCTAATTTACTCACCATGACCACCCTCTCAATCTGCATCGCCGCAACAATCAACATTAAAGTAATTGTGCTCATATGCCGTAATTACTGATGAAGGCAAGTGTATGCTGATGAATCAAGCTTTAATCGTAGAATAAGAGACCATAATCTATAGCTTTTCAAAGATTTGTTTTACATACACCCCAGTAAAATGCATGTAGTTGGATAAGGTTTTAAAAGATTCTCATGAAACCCAAAGGCATATTTACAAATGCAAGGCACAACACAATGAATTACATCACACTTTATAAAGCACTATGGATTAGCATCTTGTTGCTATTTCTACCGCTAGCCATGCTTAGCAATAATGCTCAGGCCACAGCCATTAACAAACCTCAAGACATCAATACGATTAAAAACAAAGCACATGAATTTTTAAGCACACAAACTGTAGGGATTCCTGGCAAAGTCAATATCAGTGTAGGCAGCATCGACAAATACACAAAGTTAGAAGAGTGCATCGCTCTAGAAGCCTTTATGCCTGCAGGCAGCCGCCCGTGGGGCAAAACCACAGTAGGCATACGCTGCGCAGCACCTAGCGTTTGGACGCTCTACGTACAAGCCAAAGTGAGTGTCATTTCAGAGTATCTAGTCGCTGCAAGACCGCTAGCACAAGGTCAGGTAGTGAGTAGCGATGATTTTGTATTGCAACAAGGAGACCTAAGCACATTACCTCCTAGCATCATCACCAACCCATCTGAAGTCATAGGCCGCACTATCACCAGCTCAATTACGGCCGGTACTGCCATCAGACAAGATTTACTACGTAGCCCTATGGTCATTAGCCTAGGCCAAACCGTACGTATAATATCAATGGGGAAAGGCTTTAGTGTCAGTTCAGAGGCACTTGCACTAGCCAATGCAAATGACGGTCAAGTAGTAAAAGCCAAAACTGCAAATGGAATTGTCGTGAGTGGAATCGCACGACAAGGCGGCAATGTCATGGTGAGTTATTAGTTAAGCTTAGAGAGAAATAGAGCAAAGACTTAAGTTCTCAACTTAGCTAAAATACCATCTCTAGCTATATGAGTTAAAAGAATTTTTAAAATATTTAAAAAAATTTATTAATAGTGTTAAAGTTTTACTTAGTGTGGTCGTAAAGAACAATATCTACTAAAGAATCTACTACTAACAGCAATATGGAGGCATTATGAAAATTAACGATACACTCAAGGTTACCGCTGGCATTACCAGCACCAACCCTGATAGCAAATCTGCCAAAAGCAATGAAGCTAGCAAGGTTGAAAGCAGTTCAGGCGACA
The DNA here is from genome assembly GCA_964484985.1 of uncultured Methylophilaceae bacterium. GTDB lineage: Bacteria > Pseudomonadota > Gammaproteobacteria > Burkholderiales > Methylophilaceae > CAZAHP01. The sequence continues at coordinate 7,346 of CAZAHP010000013.1, read as the reverse complement.
AAGTTACCCTTTCCGCCCGTGCTGCTGAACTCAAAACATTAGCGTCAACTTCAGCATCAGACGATACTTTTGACGCTAAAAAAGTAGAAGCTATCAAAGCAGCCATCTTAGATGGTCAATTTAAAGTCGATACTGACAAAGTAGCTGATGGCCTGATTAGCTCTGTTAAAGACTTACTTTCAAGTCAAAAGGCATAGTTTGAAATGACTAGGATAGAGTTTGAGCAAGAGTCAGCAGCTGTATCGACGCTATGCAATATATTAGAGCAAGAGCAGTTATGCTTGATTGAGGCACAGCTAGACAAGCTGCAACCGTTGCTAGAAGAAAAATCCAAAACAATACAAACGCTGAGCAAACTCTCTCAACTTCGCTACAAGGCATTACAAAATGCGGGCTTTAATAGTAACGAGCTAGGCATGAGTGACTGGGTAAGTGCTCAACAACACCCGGCCTTGCAAGCTGCTTGGCTAAATACACAACAAACGCTAGTCAAAGCTAAAGAGCTCAACCGCGTGAATGGCCTACTCATTAATAAACAATACAGCAAAAATCAACAAAAGCTCAAAGTGCTACAAGGCACTAGCGCTGAACACCAAAACTTCTATGGCCCCAACGGGCAAACCACTAGTCAAGTGCGCCTTGGCAACGCTATTCTAGGTTAAATTTGTTAAGTAACTTTAGCACCGAGAAGCCCAATACAAACTCACTTACACAGGTGGTGCAGTTTGTTTGAAAGACTCACGCTTCATTAAGGCAGTGTAGTACTTAGCTAAATTAGGGTACTGCCCACGCCAGTCTATGTCTTTAAAGCGCAAATCTAAAAAGCCCAAAACACAGCCCACCGCAATATCAGCCAAGCCAAACTCGTCATCAACACACCACTTTTTATCTCCAAGCTGTGTGCTCATGGCTTTTAATCCACGCTCTACTTTTAAAAGTTGGCGCTGCATCCACGCCTCACTTTGCATCTCAATAGGACGACGACTCTCTAAAAGCACTAATACGGCAGCGTCGCAAATACCATCAGCTAGCGCCTCCCACTGGCGAGCTGCGACTCGTAAACTATGATCTTGTGACAAAATACGATGTACTGGTGTGCGATAGTCTAAGAAGCCCACAATCACTCGTGAATCATACAAAGTTTCGCCATCATCCATAATCAGTACAGGCACCTTGCCCAAAGGGTTAAAATCAGGGACATGCGTATCAGGAGCGCTAGGAGAATCTACAATTAACTCTAGCTCAATGTGTTTCTCAATGGCCACTATGCGTACTTTTCTAGCATAAGGACTAGTCGGAGAGATCACAAGTTTCATAGCAAGGCTTTCAAAAAATATCAATCAACAAAAGTAAATACACGTAAAGTCTAAGCTAAATACTCGCTTAAGTGTAAAGCCACATTATAATAGAGATTATGTCTAACTTATCGCAAAAACTATTAGAAGATTTACATCAAAACATCGCCACTGCTTTGGCAGAAGACGTTGGCACAGGCGATATAACAGCAAGCCTTATTCCATCCTCCCAAACAGCCGAGGCTACCATTATCAGCCGTGAACCAGCCATTATTTGCGGCATACCTTGGGCAGACGCCTGCTTTGCCATAGTTGATGCCAACATTAAAATTGATTGGCTAGTGACTGAAGGCGAACAAGTGCGCCCAAACCAGACACTTTGCAACATTGCGGGTAGCGCACGCCACATGCTCACAGCAGAACGCCCTGCGCTCAATTTTCTACAAACACTCTCTGCCACCGCCACTCAGACTAAACGTTATGTTGACGCAGTTGCTGGCACTCAAGCACAGATAATGGACACACGCAAAACCATCCCGGGTTTACGGCTTGCGCAAAAATATGCCGTCACTGTTGGTGGTGGCTACAATCAGCGCATCGCCCTTTACGACGGCATTTTAATTAAAGAAAATCACATCGCTGCAGCAGGAGGCGTCAAAGAAGCGCTTATTGCTGCAGAACAACTAAAGGCTAATGTACCAATACAGATTGAAGTAGAATCTATCGAGCAGCTAGAAATAGCGTTATCAGCAAATGCAAAACTGGTACTGCTAGATAATTTCAACACAGAGATGCTGAAACTAGCGGTTGCTTTAAATAAAAAACGCGCAATACTTGAGGCATCAGGCGGCATTTCACTCAACAATATACGAGAAATTGCACTGACTGGGGTCGACCGCATTTCAATAGGTAGTCTCACTAAAAATATACAAGCCATTGATTTATCCATGCGATTTAAAAACTAAAATGCATGAAAAAAATTAATAAAGGTTGAGGAGTCATAGAAATGAGTAAAGCCGCCATCATCACAAACCCAGAAGGTCGCCTCAATTTAGGTGACATGCTACGCATGCTAGTTAATGACGGCATTGTAGAAAAAGCGGCGGCGGAAAAACTCTACAAAGACCGAAAAATGGACAGCTCAAAACTGCATCCACTGGTCGTCATAGGCGAGCAAAAATGGAAAAACATGCGTCCGCCACACAAAACGCTCACCGTTGAAAGCCTCACTGTTTGGCTTGCCGAGCGCGCAGAGCTTGAGTACTACCATGTAGACCCGCTAAAAATGGACTTTAGCTCGATCTCTCAAATCATCTCCAAGGGCTATGCTGAGCGGCTAAAAATCATGCCAGTCAAAGTCAGCAATAACGAAGCTACCATTGCCACGGCTGAGCCATTTGCCACAGATTGGATACCCGATTTAGAGCGCATTCTGCGCATGAAAATCAAACTAGTGGTCACCAATCCATTAGAAATAAACCGCTACTTACCCGAAATCTACAACTTAGCCAACTCAATTAACGTTGCTGCAGCAGCCAAAGCTGGGCAAATTGTAGGTGTACAAAACTTTGAGCAGCTAGTAGAACTAGGCAAAAACAATAACTTAGATGCCAATGAGCAACATGTGGTCAATATTGTGGACTGGCTATTTAAATATGCTTTTGAGCAACGCGCCAGTGATATTCACGTAGAACCCCGTCGCAATTTAGGCATACTACGTTTTAGAATCGACGGTGTACTGCACCAAGTCTACCAGCTCCCCTCCACCATTATGAACGCCATAACGAGCCGCATCAAACTGTTAGGCCGTATGGACATGGTAGAAAAACGCCGTCCTCAAGACGGCCGCATTAAAACGGTCACCGCTGAGGGAACAGAGGTAGAGCTAAGGCTCTCAACCATGCCCACCGCCTTTGGTGAAAAGCTAGTCATGCGTATTTTTACGCCAGAAAACTTAGTTAAAGACTTTATCCAATTGGGCTTTTCACAAGAGCAAGCTGACGAATGGAAAGCGTGGACATCACACCCTAACGGCATTATTTTAGTCACGGGTCCAACAGGCTCAGGTAAAACCACCACGCTCTATACCACGTTAAAACAGCTCGCTACAGAATCTGTCAACGTATGCACGGTAGAAGACCCAATAGAAATGGTAGAACCTGCATTTAACCAAATGCAAGTGCAACAGAATATCGATTTATCATTCTCTGACGGCATTAGAACCCTTATGCGGCAAGACCCAGACATCATCATGGTGGGTGAAATCCGCGATAGTGAAACAGCAGAAATGGCAACGCAAGCAGCCCTTACAGGCCATTTAGTGCTATCAACATTACACACCAATGACGCACCGTCATCTGTCACCCGCCTACTTGATTTAAAAGTGCCCTCTTACCTCATTAATTCAACAATATTAGGCATTATGGCTCAACGCTTAGTGCGCACTTTATGCGTACATTGCAAAGAACCAGACGAAATCGACCAAACCACTTGGGACTCTCTAGTTTCACCTTGGAAAATCCCTAAACCCGCGCACATTTACAAAGCAGTAGGTTGCTTAGAATGCCGCAACACAGGCTATAGAGGGCGAAGCGGCATTTATGAGATGCTCACCATGAGTCCTGCAATCAAAAAACTTGTCGCCCAAAACGCTGACTTAAGCCAAATAAAAGCCGCTGCCCACGCTGAAGGCATGCAGCCACTGATGATTAATGGCGCTGAAAAAATTGCGGCGGGCATTACCACTATTGAAGAACTCATCAAAGTTGCCCCCTCTCCCCTAGACTAAAGCGTAGCCATGTATATAAAACGCTTGTATTCAAACCAATTGTTATTGAATACAAGCCCTCATCCCTTGACCAAACCGTCGTAAACAGTTACTGTTTAGGGTTCAACTACATCAAGCAAAACAAGTAACATTTATGGAAGACGGTAAGAACAAATCAAACGCACCCATTTCAGGTGCAGACATCTTAATTCGCTGCTTGCACGAAGAAAACGTTAAATTCGTTTTCGGATATCCAGGCGGCGCGGTGTTACATATATATGATGCTCTCTATAAACAAAATAAATTTAAACATATTTTGGTGCGGCATGAACAAGCGGCTGTGCATGCAGCTGACGCTTACTCGCGTGCAACAGGCGAAGTTGGTGTAGCACTCGTCACTTCTGGCCCAGGCGCAACCAACGCCGTTACTGGTATTGCTACTGCCTATATGGACTCTATTCCACTCGTCGTGATTAGCGGTCAAGTACCCACCGCTGCGATTGGCATGGACGCTTTCCAAGAAGTTGACATGGTTGGCGTTACACGCCCATGCGTAAAACATAACTTCTTAGTTAAAGATGTACGTGACATTGCGGCCACCATGAAAAAGGCGTTTTACATTGCCTCAACAGGTCGCCCAGGCCCTGTAGTTGTCGACATTCCTAAAGACATTACAGCGCATTTAGCAGAGTTTATCTACCCTAAGTCAGTAGAACTCCGCTCTTACACCCCTGTGCTTAAAGGCCATACAGGTCAAATCAAAAAAGCTGTGAAGTTTTTACTTGAAGCTAAACGCCCTATGATATACACGGGTGGCGGCTTAGTCTTAGGTGATGCATCAAACGAGCTAGTTAAACTCGCACGCACACTTGGCTACCCAGTCACCAACACCCTCATGGGCTTAGGCGGCTACCCTGCTACTGATAAACAATACGTAGGCATGCTCGGCATGCACGGCACTTACGAAGCCAATATGGCTATGCAAAATTGTGACGTGTTAATTGCGGTTGGCGCACGATTTGATGACCGCGTGATTGGTAACCCTGCGCACTTTTTAAGCGTACCACGCACCATCATACATATTGACGTTGACCCATCATCAATCTCTAAACGTGTGAAGGTAGATGTACCTATTGTCGGACATGTTCAATCAGTACTTGCTGAAATGAACGAGCTATTAGCAGCGGAAAGCAAAAAGCCAGACGCAGCTGCACTTGCCGATTGGTGGAAACAAATTGGTGAATGGCGTCTTGTACATGGCGGCCGCTACGAGCAATCAAGCAGTGTCATCAAGCCACAATACGTCATAGAAAAACTATGGGAAGTTACCAAAGGTGATGCCTACATTACCTCTGACGTAGGCCAACACCAAATGTGGGCAGCGCAATACTACAAATTTGACAAACCACGCCGCTGGATTAACTCTGGCGGTCTTGGCACCATGGGTGTAGGTTTGCCCTACGCGATGGGTTGTCAATTTGCTGATAAAGATGCACAAGTTGCCTGCGTAACAGGTGAAGGCAGTATTCAAATGAATATTCAAGAGCTTTCAACCTGTGCGCAATATGGCTTACCGATTAAAGTGATTTTACTCAACAATCGCTACTTGGGCATGGTGCGTCAATGGCAAGAGTTCTTCTATGAAAACCGCTATTCAGAATCTTACATGGATAGTCTGCCTGACTTTGTAAAACTCGCAGAGTCTTATGGTCACGTTGGTATGCAAATCACTAGCCCTGCTGACGTTGAAGGTGCATTAAAAGAAGCTTTCGCAAAAAAAGACAAATTTGTATTTATGGACTTTATTACTGAGCAATCTGAAAACGTATTCCCTATGGTAGAAAACGGAAAAGGACTCTCACAAATGGAGCTACCAAAAGCAAAAGGAGGCCAATAATGAAGCATATTATTTCACTCCTGATGGAAAATGAAGCTGGCGCGCTATCTCGCGTTGCGGGCTTATTTTCAGCACGCGGCTACAATATTGAATCACTCACCGTAGCGCCTACAGAGGACGCTACTCTTTCACGCATGACCATCGTCACATCGGGGTCAGATGACGTGATTGAACAAATCATCAAACAGCTCAACAAGCTGGTGGATGTTGTAAAAGTACTTGACCTTAATGATGGTCGCTATATTGAACGCGAACTCATGTTAGTCAAAGTCAAAGCCACAGGTACATTGCGTGAAGAAATGAAACGCATGTGCGATATATTCCGTGGCCGTATTATTGATGTCGCCGATGGCAGCTACACCATAGAGCTCACAGGCTCAGGCTCTAAACTAGATGCATTTTTAGAAGCACTAGACAAAACTGTCATACTAGAAACCGTCCGCACAGGCGCTTCTGGCATTGGTCGCGGCGACAGAATACTAAAACTCTAAAACCATTTACTTATAATTTACAAAGATTTATCTCGAAGGAAAATACATGAAAGTTTATTACGATAAAGACGCAGACCTCTCAATCATTAAAAAATTAAAGGTAACAATTGTTGGCTACGGCTCACAAGGCCATGCGCACGCACAAAACCTTAAAGACTCTGGCGTTAAAGTGACTGTTGGCGCACGCAAAGGCGGCGCTTCATATGCTAAAGCTGAAAAAGCTGGTCACAATGTAGAAGACATCAGCAAAGCAGTTAAAGGCGCTGACTTAGTGATGATTTTATTGCCTGATGAAAACATGGCAGAAATTTTCCATGCTGAAGTTGCACCTAACTTGAAAAAAGGCGCTGCATTAGCATTTGCACACGGCTTTAACATTCACTACAACCAAATCGTACCAAGCAAAGACTTAGACGTGATTATGATTGCGCCAAAAGGCCCAGGCCACACAGTGCGTTCAGAATACCTCAAAGGCGGCGGCGTACCTTCACTCATCGCGGTTTACCAAGATGCTAGCGGCAAAGCAAAAGACATCGCGCTTTCATACGCAGCAGCTAACGGCGGCACTAAAGGCGGCGTGATTGAAACTGATTTCCGCGAAGAAACTGAAACTGACTTATTCGGCGAACAAGCTGTACTCTGCGGCGGCGCTGTAGAATTAGTTAAAGCTGGCTTTGAAACATTGGTAGAAGCTGGTTACGCGCCAGAAATGGCCTACTTTGAGTGCTTGCACGAACTCAAACTGATTGTTGATTTGATGTACGAAGGCGGCATTGCCAACATGAACTACTCAATCTCAAACAACGCTGAATACGGCGAATACGTGACTGGCCCTAAAGTCATTAACGATGAATCACGTTGGGCAATGAAAGAAGCTTTAGCCAACATTCAAAATG
>CAZAHP010000012.1:17214-28185 GCA_964484985.1 uncultured Methylophilaceae bacterium | reverse complement strand
AGTTTTTGTAGGCGCTGACGCAATACCTTGTGATAATCGCGGCCCAATGCATATCGAGAGATAAAAGCACGTGTGCCATCTGCCATGACGGTTTCACTGTCTTTGGCTTTAGGTGGCAAGTAATCCATGCGAACAGAAATGACTCGCAAAGTTTCTGGAACTAATTCAGCGGGACGGGTGCGCTTAGTACCATGTTTTGCCATATAATCCATGTCACCATGAAAGCCTTTTTCTATCCAACTTGCAAATTCTGGCTCTGCAGATGCCAAATCAGTGTCGGTAATGCCGACCTCTCCAAAACCGAGCTCGCGCCCCCAACACTTAATGTCAGCGGCGAGCACGTGCAGTGCGTTACTTTGTTGAATGCTGTGGTTCATATATGACGAATGATATTACACTTGAGCTAGCAGATGAAGCTGCTACGTTAAATCTTGGTGCAGAACTCGCTGCTTGTTTACAAGCAGGCGTGAATATTTACCTTTACGGTGACCTAGGTGCAGGAAAAACCACATTAGTGCGTGGTTTGCTTGGGCGCTTGGGGCATCAAGGTAAAGTGAAAAGCCCGACCTATACCTTGGTTGAACCTTATGTGATTTCTGGATATAATCTTTATCATTTTGATTTGTATAGATTTGTTGATGAGTATGAGTGGGAGGCTTCAGGCTTTAGAGATTATTTCAATGCGCAGAGCATTTGCCTGATAGAGTGGCCAGAAAAAGCAAAAAGTGTATTGCCAGAACCTGATATTGCAATCAAATTAGAGCCTATGCATAGCGGGCGAAAAGCTGTTATTGCCGCATATAGCTCATTAGGAAAACAATGTTTGGAACATTTTAAACATGCTTAAGAAATTTATTTTTACCATCTTGCTCAGTTTTGCCTTTGCGCAAGTGAATGCTGTGCATGCTGCAGTCGTAGTTAGCGCAGCGCGAGTTTGGCCAGCGGCAGACTATACACGTATTACCTTAGAGTCTAGCTTGCCAATCAAGCATACAATGCAAATGCTTAAAAACCCTTCACGACTGGTCATTGATTTGCAGAATGCGGAACTTAGCCCGGTCTTAAAAACAGTGACAGATAAAGTGCTCTCTAGCGACCCTTATATTAAGCAAATACGCGTTGCTAAATTTAAGGCAGATGTTGTGCGCATCGTGATTGATTTAAAAACAGAAATTAAACCTGAAATTTTTCTTCTGACGCCAGCTGCGCAATACAAACACCGCCTCGTGCTTGATATTTACCCTCTAGACCCTGTGATGAATATGCTCGCAGAGCGTGATTCAGCAGATAAACTAGATAAAAACCTCAGTAACAGCACAGTACAGACTACTTCTGAGCCAGTAAAAGTTGAGGCTACGATAACACCCGAAGCCGCTGTAACTACTCAGCCATTACAGACCGAAGCTGTACCGCCTAAACTAGCCGAGCCGATAAAGGCTGACGTGCCAACTGCACAGCCTAGTGAACCAGTTGCCGCACAAGTTAAGCCCATGCAAACTCCAGAAGCTAAAGCGCCAGAAATTAAAACAACTGAATCTAAAGTGCCTGAAGTAAAGACTGTTGTAATCCCCACAGAAGAGCAAAACAAGCTTGATGATGAACCGCCTTTAGCCAATAAAACTGATTCGCGCTTAATCACCATTGCCATTGATGCAGGACACGGTGGTGAAGACCCAGGAGCACGCGGTGCAAATGGCTCGCACGAAAAAGATATTACTTTAGCGATAGCAAAAAAACTTAAACTAAAAATTGATGCAGAACCCAATATGCGCGGAGTGTTAACCCGTGATGGCGACTACTTTATCCCGCTGCACGGTCGCGTGGTTAAAGCACGTAAATTGCAGGCAGATTTATTTGTGTCTATTCATGCGGATGCCTTTACCAATCCAGCTGCCCGTGGTTCATCTGTATTTGCCCTTTCAGAAAAAGGAGCGACAAGTGCAAGTGCGCGATACCTTGCTAAAAAGGAAAATGAATCGGACTTAATTGGGGGGGTAAGCCTTAATGTAAAAGACCCTGAACTTGCTAAAACATTGTTAGATTTATCACAAACTGCCACTATTAACGACAGTTTGAAACTAGGTAAAGCTGTACTTGGGCACATAGGCGAAATTAATCAACTACACAAAAAACATGTAGAGCAAGCAGGTTTTGCAGTTCTTAAATCGCCAGATATCCCCTCAATACTGGTTGAAACCGCCTTTATCAGCAACCCAGAAGAAGAGCGCAAACTAAATGACAGTAGCTATCAAGATACGCTAGTGAGTTCTATTTTAACGGGGATAAAAAAATACTTTAAGAGCAACCCAGCGCTAGCTAAAACAAAAATGGCAGCCGAGTGACTCTCTAAGAATTGATTGTTTAAATCATTATTGTTTTGCTGTTAGATACAGCTGGCAGCTCCACACCTTGGCTTGGTAGCAATTGTTCTATCATAAAGCTAAATAAAGCAATGAATATCGCTACGAAGAATGCTGTCCAGAATCCTGAGAGTTTAAATCCATTCACCATTTTTGCGACTAGCATAATCATGAGTGCGTTGAGTGCTAATGCAAAAAAGCCTAGTGAAATGAGAGTGAGCGGCAAGGTCAGCCAGAATAAAATAGGTCTGATGAGTGCGTTAACAAGGCCTAGTAATAATGCAGATACAAGTAGTGCAGAGTGGCTTTTGAATTTGAGCCCGCTGAAAATAAAACTCGCGACCCACAAAGACAAGCTCATGATGCCCCAGTGAATTAGAAAGTCAGTAATGTTGCTTATCGTCATGATGTTTTAAGGTGCTCGATAATATGTTTTGCACACGAAATACCACTGCGCATGGCTCCTTCAATCGTAGCGGGGTAGTCACCTTCGGTATAGTCCCCAGCAAGATATAGGTTGTGCAAGTCAGTCTTGTTACTTGGGCGATTAATGTGTGGTTGGCAACTGAAAGTGGCGCGTTTTTCAGAAATCACTTTGTACCAAATTGGATTTTTTAATTTGGGGAAGAATGTAGTGAGCTCTTCAATCACAAGATTGGCAATGGCTGGTTGAGTCATGGTCTGGTGTATACCCGAAGCACTAATCACTACAGCAAGTAGGCCATCTTGCCCACATATGCGGCCTCTATCAAAAACCCATTGGCTAGTGCTGCCTAGTAAGCCTTGCATCGGGTAGGGTAAGCGAATGTTGCTGTCGTATTGTAGATAGACAGTCGTGATGGGCTCGTAGTTAAAGTGCTCGGTTAAGTTTGTTACTTCAGGTAGGCTGCTTGTGATTTTATCAAGCTGATGTGGCCCAACTGCAATAATCACATGGTTAAATTGCTCTTCGCTGTTCTCAGTGTGTATGGTGTAACCACTGTCAGTTGGGGCGATATTTTTAACGGTGGTGTGAGTGCGTATTTGGCTGCCGCGCGTGTGTATGAATTGACTGAGTGGTTCAGCAATTAGTTTTGATAAATCGACTTTAGATAGCAGCATATCGCTGTCTCTTTTTTTACGCGCAAAACTATCGCGTAGCACATTGATAAAAATGCGCGAGCTAGCAAGCTCTAGTGGGGTATTCAAAGCTGCTAAGCATAAGGGTTCCCAGAGCTTTTTGATTAAGCGGTCAGATTGGTCCCTCTGCTCTAAAAAATGTTTTAAATCATAATCATGTGTAACTTTGAATCTGCGTATGTATAACCATAACATCATGCGTAATGCTAAATATTTATCGTTACTGGTTAAGCCTGTTGCTAACAATATGCCAGCTAATAAGTGTAGTGGGGCAGGTAAATATTTGAAGGTTTTCATGCGCAATGTGTGGCCATCTTGTAAATGACGCATTTGCATGGTGAGGGGTAGGCGCTGTATATAGGCCATAGAGTTGACGCCTGCAAGCCTTAGTAGCTTAAGTGTCTCGGTGTAGGCACCAAGTAGTATGTGTTGGCCATTGTCTAAACTAAGCCCTTTGTAATTGACCTCACGCGCACGGCCACCAGCATGTGATGCAGCTTCAAATACGGTGACGTGGATACCTTTATTAGCTAAAGTTGCAGCTGCGGCTAAACCTGCACAGCCTGCGCCTATAATTGCGATTTTTGGGGTCAAAACCTGAGCCATGTTGTTATTGCTAACCATATTTTACGCATGCCGCCTAGTGAGGTTTTTGAGTTAAGTACTTTTTCTGCGCCATCTGCTTTGATTTCACGTAGTAAAGTTCGGTAAATTGCAGCCATCATCAGGCCTGTCACTTGTGTTTTTTTGTCTTCGACTGGTAATTCGCGTAGTGCTTTGTCATAAAAAGTTTCTGCACGCTCAATTTGAAACTCCATCAGCGCTTTTACTTTTTCTGATTCAACACCATGCAAAATGTCGTGTTCTGTTAATCCGGCTTTTGTAATTTCATCTAGAGGTAAGTAAATGCGGCCACGGCGCGCGTCTTCACCTACGTCACGGATGATATTAGTGAGCTGAAATGCCATACCTAAGTCATGTGCATACTTAAGAGTATTACGGTTGCTATAGCCAAAAATTGAAGCTGACAACAAACCGACCACACTTGCTACACGGTAGCAATAAAGCTGTAACTCTTTAAAGTCGCCATAACGGTTTTGGTCACAGTCCATCTCCATGCCATCAATAATCTCTAAAAAGTACTCTTCATTAAGATTGTATTGTTTAACGGGCTCAGCTAAAGCTTTGCTGACTGGATGTTGAGGCGTTGCATGGTATAGGTTATTGATTTCACTACGCCACCACGCAAGCTTGGTGCGCGCGACCATGAGGTCGGTGCATTCATCAGCAATGTCATCTACTTCACGGCAAAAAGCATAAAGCGCAGTAATCGCCTCACGCTTTGCTTTAGGTAAAAACATAAAGCTGTAATAAAAGCTTGAGCCGCTTGCCGCAGCTTTTTCTTGGCAGTATTGTTGTGGCGTCATTTTTTACACAAGGCCTGATAAAGCATATATAACCAATCCGTTTTTTTAAGTACTGGGCGATGATTAAAAACATCGCCATTTGTTGCTGCAAGTTTGTGCAAAATACGTGCGCCACCTGCAATAATCAAGCGCATTTCTAATCCAATACGGCCTGTTAAAATTTTGCCTAATGGAGCACCTGAGTTGAGCAAGTTTTGTGCACGCTTAATTTCAAATGCCATAAACCTTTGCCAATCTTGTGAGGTTTTGCCATTTGCAATTTGTGCTTCGCTAATGTTGTATTGGCGCATCTCGTCTTGTGGAAAGTAGATGCGGTCTTTTTTATAATCAATGGCTACATCTTGCAAAAAATTGATGATTTGTAGCGCGGAGCATATGGCATCAGAGTATACAAGATTTTGCGGTGTTGCTTGCCCATATAAATGCAAAAGTAATGTGCCGACCGGATTTGCCGAGCGGCGACAATAATCTAGCACCTCTGTGTAGTCACTATAGCGTGATTTAACAACGTCTTGGCTGAATGCATCGAGCAAATCATAGAATGGTTGTAGGGGGAGTTTACGCTCACGTATCATGACTTGTAAGGTCAAAAAGAACTCAGTATTAGGTTTGATGTAGGCTTGAATCAAATCTAACTCTTGCTTAAACCCATCTAGTAAAGCCAAACGTTGTTCAGGTGTGAGTTCACCTTCGTCAGCAAAATCATCCGCTTGGCGAGCAAAGGCGTATATTAAGCTAATAGGCTGCCTAAGATGAGAAGGCATCAGTACTGATGCAACAGGGAAGTTCTCATAATGCGTTTGCGCCAGTTGAATGCTTGCTTGTAATGCGTTGGGGCTAAGACTCGTCATCACGCTAGTATGCCATAAATTGGCGGAATCTCGATGTGGAGGCTGCTAACTTGCGCTACAATTGAAGTATCCTAAAGGATATAAAAATAAAGGAAAACTATGCTTGGAATAATTGGCGGAACAGGATTAACGCAGCTTGATAACCTGAAAGTGACACGTAGACAGATTATACGTACACCTTATGGGGAGCCTTCAGGGCCACTAACTTTTGGTGAGGTTGCTGGTCATACTGTTGTTTTTTTAGCACGTCATGGCGGCGGGCATACCATACCACCACATTTGGTGAACTATCGCGCTAATATTTGGGCACTGCACTCTGAAGGCGTAAAAAACATTGTGGCCATTGCTACGGTTGGTGGAATTAGTGCAAATCTCTCACCAGGCGATATAGTAGTGCCTCATCAAATAATTGATTATACCCACGGTCGTAAACATACCTTTTTTGAAGGCGGTGACCAAGCAGTGAAGCATATTGATTTTACTGAGCCATATTCAGCAGAGCTGAGGGCTAAATGTTTGGAAGCTGCGAAGTTGGCTAAACAAACGGTTTGGGATGCAGGCGTATATGCGGCTGTGCAAGGGCCGCGCTTAGAAACCGCCGCCGAAATCAACAGATTAGAAGGCGATGGCGCTACTTTAGTGGGTATGACAGGTATGCCTGAAGCATCGCTAGCACGTGAGTTAGAAATTAATTACGCAGCTTTATGTCCAGTTGCTAACCATGCTGCTGGGCGTGGCAGTAGTAGCAAGGGTATTCAATACAATGACATAGGTAAAGTAGTGGAGCTAAGTATGCAACGTGTTAGAAGCATTATCGAGCAAGTGGTGCTAAGTCATGTCTGTTAAAACAGTCTTACGCATGGGTGAGCCTCTGTTATTTGCAGTGGCTGAACCTGTGGCTACGTTTGATACGCCAGAGCTACATGCGCTAATTCAAGACATGCAAGACACCATGGCGCATATGAATGGCGCAGGTATCGCTGCACCACAAATTGGAGTGAGCTTGCGAGTGGTTATATTTGGTGTAGGTGCGAACCCACGCTACCCAGATGCTGAGCAAGTGCCCTATACCGTTTTAATTAATCCAATCCTAACCCCAATTGGCGATGTTGTAGAAGATGGCTGGGAAGGGTGCTTATCTGTGCCAGGTATGCGCGGTTTAGTGCCAAGATACGAGCGTTTGCATTATACGGGCTTTGACCAATACGGAAAACCAATAGACCGCATGGTCAGTGGATTTCATGCCAGAGTAGTGCAACATGAGTGCGACCATCTAGATGGCATTCTGTACCCTATGCGCATCAAAGATTTAAGCAAGTTTGGTTACACTGATGTGTTGTTTCCAGGAGCTGATATTCAGGATGACTAAAAATTAAGCCAGATTTTCCATTAGGCAATTTTTAATTTACTTATAAGGTCAACTTGCACCACAGGCATAAGCACTACTAAGCCTGTAAACAGGCAAGTATTGCTAATTCATTTTGCATCTTTTGCGCAAATTTTAGGTGACGCAAATTTGCACAAAAATTCCATCAATCTGTCTAGCGTTGTCATTTCAAGTTCTAATGGAAAATCTGGGTTAATGAAAAATCATTTAAAAAAAATTAGCTAAACCTCTGGACGAAAGTGTTAGCTATGGTAAAATGCCGTCCTTTATCGCATAAGCAATAGCTTAAAGCGCAGAACGGAAGAGTGGCAGAGCGGTTTAATGCTACAGTCTTGAAAACTGTCGTGGGTTCACGCCCACCGTGAGTTCGAATCTCACCTCTTCCGCCAAACATTTGCTAGCCGCCCAAAAAGGCGGCTTTATATCTTAAGGAATCCAAATGTCACAAATTATTATTGATCACAACCCAACTCCTGAAAAACTTAAAGAGCTAGGCGTTTCTAGCTGGTCTATCTGGGATTGCGCACCATCTAAATTCCCTTTAGATTTTACAATGACTGAAAGTGCTTACGTGCTTGAAGGTGAGTTTCATGTAACACCACAAGGTGGTGAAAAAGTGGTTGTTAAGGCAGGCGACTTTGTTGTGTTCCCTAAAGGTTTGAAATCAAACTGGGAAGTAGTAAAACAATTGAAAAAGCATTACAAACACAGCTAATAAAAACGTAGCTAGTTAAATAAAACATAAAAAAACCCACATATAGTGGGTTTTTTTATGTCTATAGATTTTGAGTGTACTCTGCTAATACTAGATTGTTAAATATTAAGCGCATGATATGCTAAGCCAGTATAAATAGGGTATTTGCTGGTTTTAATGTAGTGAATTGTTAAAAAATACTGATATTTTTACTAAAGTGCTAAAAACAATTGTAAACAATGCTAAAAATCTGTTAATCTTTTGTAACAATCCAGCAGGGGCTGGGTTAAGATAGCAATTCCCGATAAACTATTAGAGGACGATTTTCTAAATGAATAAAACAGAATTAGTTGAACAAGTCGCCAAACAAGCTGACATTAGTAAAGCTGCTGCTGCAAAAGCAGTGAATGCTTTTACTGATAGCGTTACCGCAGCTTTGAAAAAAGGTGATACCGTTACTTTGATTGGCTTTGGTACATTTACAGTAACTAAACGCGAAGCTCGTACTGGTCGCAACCCTCAAACAGGTAAAGAAATTAAAATTGCTGCACGTAAGGCACCAGGTTTCCGTGCTGGTAAAGCACTTAAAGATGCACTTAACTAAATGATGAGTATTTAAGCCTTAAAAGCTTAAATAGTTATTAAGTTAATAAAAATGCCAGCTTAATGCTGGCATTTTTATTGGGTGTGTGAGTTGATGTGTTTAATATTAGACTAGTTTTAGCGCTTAGAATAAAGCATACAGAGCAGCTAGTAAGGTTTTTTCGTCGTCTTCACCTAGTTTCTTACCATGTTTGCTTGAAATTAAAAAAGTATCCTCAGCTCTATTGCCTAATGTATTGATTTTTGCAGTATGTAAATGCACTTGCTGTGACAAAAATACATGCGCCAGTTTTGAGAGCAAACCCGGTCTATCACCAGTGGTAATGTTTAGAACATGGTTTTCAGTATTTTTTTCAGCATTTAATGTGATATTTGCTTTAATTGGCATGTGCTTGACTTGCCTGCTTAAGCGGCCCTGTAGTGGTGGGGCTGGAGCATCAGTACGCATGAGGAGCTGTGTGAGCTCGTATTCGATGTAATTGAGTAAGTCTCTGTACACGACAGATTTGTCGCTTTGATCAAGCACTAAAAAGCTGTCAAGTGCGTAGTCATGTAATGTAGTATGGATTTTTGCTTCTAATATGGTGTAGCCCATACGCTCAAAAAAGCCACAAATACGTGCAAATAAGTCATCTCTGTCTTGTATATATATCATGACTTGTATGCCATCGCCAGCAGGGCTCAGACGCGCTCTAACAATGGGATTGCTGCTGTTGAGATGGGTGAGCAGTAGACGGGTGTGCCAAGCAATTTCATGGCTATCATGTCGCGTAAAGTATGAGCGACCTAATTTGCTCCAGAATTGTTTATAGTCATTTTCAGCGATGCCATAGTGGCTTAAGCTATGTATGGCTTGGCGCTGACGTGCTTTGATTGATGTTTCTGTATTGCCTACGGTACCTTGCAGTAAGCGTTGTGTGGCTGTAAATAGGTTTTCAAGTAGCTTGGCCTTCCAAGCGTTCCATACTTTAGGGCTCGTGCCTCGTATATCGGCGACAGTCAATAAGTATAAGGCGGTCAAGCGACGCTGATTGCTCATCATGAGGGCGAAGCTCTCTATGACTTCTGGGTCTGAAAGGTCTGATTTTTGCGCTACTGTCGACATGCTTAGATGTGATTGCACTAACCATGCGACCAGTTCAGTATCTGATTTATTAAGACCATGGTGTTTGCAGAATCGTTCTGCATCTAAGGTACCTAAGGTAGAGTGATCACCACCTCTGCCTTTTGCAATGTCGTGAAACAGCGCTGCTAGATAAAGCAGATGTGGTTTATCAAATTTAGCAAATAACTGACTACATAAAGGAAACTCATGCGACCTTTCAGGCAGTGCGAATCGACGTAGATTAGCGAGTACGTTGAGTATGTGCTCATCAACGGTATATACATGAAACAAATCATGTTGCATTTGCCCGACAATTTTGCCAAATACGGGGATGTAGCTACCTAAGATGCCATAGCGATTCATGCGCCTTAGCGCGTGCGTGACGCCCTTAGGTTGGCTGATAATTTGCATAAATAAGCGTTTGTTTTCGGCGTTGTTCCGAAACTCGCGATTGACTAGTGGTTTAACGCGATTAAGGGTACGTAATAGATTGGCGCTGAAGCCTTTAAGCTCACTTCTTTGCTCTAATAATAAGAAGATTTCTAATATTTTACAGGGCTTTTTTTGTAAGATGCTTTGCGACCTTAGGTCTAATAAACCGTTGCGCGCCTCAAAGTATTCATTAATCACTGTAATTTGTTGCTGCTCAGGGTGCAGTCTTTCTTTGAGTGTTTGAATAAGCATCTCATTGATAATGATGACAAATTTTGCACTCTTATAAAAGCCCGACATCAGTTGTTCACTAGCACGTTTGCGGCCGTCGTTAATGTATCCTAAGCTGGCAGCTAAATCATTTTGAAAATCAAAAATTAGCCTGTCTTCACGGCGATTTGCTAGAAAATGCAAACGTGTACGCAGCATTTGCAGATGTTGTTCATGTCTATTGATTTGTCTAGCTTCTTGCGCAGTAATCAGCCCCTGTTTAACAAGGTCGCCCCAACTTTTACCGACCTTCAGGCTGCGTGCTAGCCATAGTATTACTTGTAAATCACGTAAGCCGCCAGGGCTTTCTTTAACATTCGGTTCTAGGTTATAAGCGGTGTCGTTGAATCTAGCGTGACGTTGTTGTTGCTCAAGTACTTTGGCTTCAAAAAAATTACTTGTTTTCATGGCATATTGCACTGTGGTTTCAAACTGCTGATAGAGTGATTTGTTACCCACTACCAGACGCGCCTCAATCAGCGCAGTTTGCACAGTAACGTCTTTTTTTGCCTCTTCTATGCATTCTTGTAAATTACGGACGCTGTGGCCTACAGCTAAGCCTATATCCCAGAATAGGCCAATGAGTGCTTCAATTTGGCTGTTAATAATTGCGTTATCATCGTCTGGAATAAGAATGAGTAAATCTACATCAGAGTAGGGGAAGAGTTCACCACGACCGTAACCACCTACCGCAACTAGTGCAACACGTGAGTCTATGCCGAT
>CAZAHP010000012.1:10307-17114 GCA_964484985.1 uncultured Methylophilaceae bacterium | reverse complement strand
TGCTTGATGTCGCGCTTACCAGCGTTAATCATCGGTTCTATGGTGAACATCATGCCAGCTTGTAATGTGAGGCCTGTGCCTGCTTTACCATAATGTAGAACTTGTGGATCTTCATGAAATTTTTTACCAATACCATGACCACAAAATTCGCGAACTACACTAAAGCCATGTTTTTCAGCGTAGCTTTGAATCACAAAACCAATGTCGCCAAGTTTCGCACCGGGTTTAACTTTATCTATACCTAGCCACATGCAATCATAAGTAATCTCGCATAAACGTTTGGCTTGTATTGAGGGGTCGCCCACATAAAACATGCGGCTGGTATCGCCATGATAACCATCTTTAATTACGGTGATATCAATATTGATAATATCGCCATTTTTAAGCATTTTTTCGCTAGGTACACCATGGCAAATTTGATGGTTTACCGAGGTGCAAATAGATTTTGGATAAGGGATATGCCCACCAGGTGCATAGTTGAGTGGCGCTGGAATGGTTTTTTGCACATTCACCATATAATCATGACAGAGCTTATCTAATTCATCTGTGGTGATGCCGTGTTGCACATGAGGTGTAATGAAATCAAGTACCTCAGAAGCGAGCTTGCCTGCAATGCGCATTTTTGCGATGTCATCTTGATTTTTAATAGTAATTGCCATGAGTTTGAATGTTAGATTGTCGAGGTATTATTTTACCATAGGCCAGAGTTACATGCTTATTGGCCTCAGCGTGTAGCTTGTGATGATATGAACTCAACTTAGCTTAATAATAGCCAATGAGCTTTAGCGGTTTAATCTAGGCTTAATAGCCTAGTGCTCTGGCTGACTGATAAAACACAAAACTGACAAACCATGCAAGTGCTACTGACCATGCAATAGAAAGCATGGCGTAGCCCCAGCTTTTTGATTCACTCTTCATCGTAGCAATGGTTGAGAGGCACGGTGTATAAATGAGTGTGAATAACATAAAACTGACACCTTGTACCCAGTCTAGTTGGCTAGCAATAACAGCGTTGAGTGCATCACCTTGTAAGCCATAAATCACAGCCAGCGAGCCGACTACAATTTCTTTTGCTACAAAACCAAATATGAGTGTAATGGCTAGTTTGCCATCAATACCGATAGGGCTGAGCACAGGCTCAAAAAATGTGCCAATTTGCCCTGCGTAAGTACCTATGCTGGCTGGCGCCAAGCCCGCTGGAAAGTTAGTGAGCGCCCAAACCATGACCACGCCAATCACAATAAACTTAGAAGCACGGTTTAAAAAGTGCCTTACTTCATGCCATCCGCGCAGCATAATTTGACGTGCGGTCGGAAAGCGATAAGGTGGTAGTTCTAAAATAAAAGGTTCGCTGCTGGCGTAGTGTTTTTTAAAGATTAACGCAGTAAGCAATATCGTCACAAAACTCATTAAATACATGCTAAAGAGCACTATTGGTGCTTGCTTGGGTGTAAAAAGTATTGCTGTCATAAATACAAATACTTGTAGTCGAGCGGAGCATAAAGAGAGCGGTATGACGAGCATCGTGAGTAAGCGCATACCGCGTGAGCGCATCACGCGCGTGCCCATCAGTGCAGGTACATTGCAGCCAAAGCCCATGAGCACCATCACAAATCCTCTACCATCCATACCCATGCGTGACATCAGTGCATCCATTAAGAAGGCTGCACGTGACATATAACCACTGTCTTCTACAATAGACATCATTAAGAAAAATAGTACTACAATCGGTACAAACGCGGCAACGGTGCCCACGCCATCGTATATGCCATTAATAAGTAGGCCCGAAAGCCAGCTTGGTGCATTTGCCAGCAAGGGTTGAAGCATGCTGGTTTTGACGGTATCTAGTACCCAAGCAACGGCATCTTGTAATGGGCCGCCCAATGTGAATATCAGCTGAAAAATTAAATACATGGCGGCGAAAAATATCGGTAAGCCTAGCCATGGATGGAGCAAAACTTTGTCTATCTGATTGGTGAGCTGGTCATTGAGCTGTGCTGGCATTTCTACCGCTTCTTTGAGAATGCTCTCCATTTCTTTTTCAATATAACTATCAGCTTCTAATTGTTTGCTGATTTGTTCTGTAGTAGATTTATTTTCTGTAGTATTGAGCAGATTGCCTGCTATTTTTAAGGCTTCTGGGCAATTGTCACCATATTTTGCGCTCATAATAACAACTGGCATGCCTAGATGTTTTGATATGATGTTGGTGTCAATGGTAATGCCTGCGCGTTTGGCTTCATCACTCATGTTGAGTGCTAGCATCACGGGTATACCTAACGACCTTACTTGAAGTGCCAATGAGAGTTGGCGGTCAATTTGGGTTGCATTGAGCACCATGAGTAATAAATCAACAGAGTGCTGGCTTAAAAAGTGGCGAACGACCTGCTCGTCATCTGAAAAACCATGCAAATCGTATAAGCCGGGTAAATCAATGAGCTCAGCGATATGGCCACCTGCAAATATTTTTGCGCTCATTAAATCTACAGTAATGCCTGGCCAGTTGCCTACACGTGCTGAAGCGCCGCTTAAACGATTAAACAGGGTGGATTTGCCCGTGTTGGGCATGCCAATCAGTGCGATGCGCTTCATGCGGCTTGTAGTTGTATTAAGCTGGCTTCAGAGCTGCGCAGAATAATATCTGTGCTACCAATACGTACTTGCATCGGCCCATTAAAGCTGGCGCGGCGTATCAAATCGATTTTTTTGCCAGTACGAAAGCCCATTGCATTTAGCCGCTGCAGTAGTGACTGCTCCGCAGATATATGACCAATGATACCAGAGTCACCAGGTTGTAATAAGCTCAGATTGTTCATGCACGTATGATAGGGGAGAATGATAATGGTTCTTATTATGTCACAAATGTTTTGCGGCGGGGGCGTTTTGAATGTGAAAAAAGACCCGCTATTGCGGGTCTTTTTAAGAGTGTGAAGCTATAAAAATGATTAGTTAGTCACAACAATTTTAGATTTAGCTTTTAGCTCACCTAAGAATTTCTCAAGCTTACGTTGGCTAATTTGTTTTTGGATGCCTTCTTTTACTTTATCGTATGCAGGTGGTTGTGCTGTACGAGAGTCTTCAAGTTTAATCACGTGCCAACCAAATTGAGTTTGCACTGGAGTTTGTGTGATTGCACCTTTTTTCAAAGCAGTAGCAGCATCGCTGAAAGGCTTAACCATGCCAGCAGGTGAGAACCAACCTAAGTCACCACCTTTTTCTTTAGAGCCAGGGTCTTTAGATTTTTCTTTAGCAATTTTTGCAAAGTCACCACCCTTGGCTAGTTGGGCGATAATCTCTTTCGCTTCAGCTTCTGTTGCTACTAGAATATGGCGAGCACTGTATTCTTTATCGCCCATTTGTGCTTTAAATTTGTCGTATTCAGCTTTGGTGTCAGCTTCTGAAACAGGATTTTTCTTCAAGTAGTCTTGCAAGAATGTATTCACTAAAAGTTCACGGCGGCTTAATTCTTCACGTGCAATGTAGTCAGCTTGTTTATCTAAACCTAAGCGCTGCGCCTCTTGGTAAATGAGCTCACTGCTGATAAGTTTGCCAACAATCATTTCTTTTACATTGTTATCAACGGTTTGTCCTCGTGCTACGGCATCTTTACTAATGAAGTCGTAAAGTGATTGTTTAATAGGCTTACCGTTCACTGTAGCAACAGTGTCTGCCGCATAAGCTGGAGCAGCAATTGCCAGTGCTGAAAGTACTAGCAAAGTGTTTTTTGTGAGTTTCATCCATGAATCCTTATTGGTTGTTAAAAGTGTAATATTTAGGCTTATCTGGGGTTAAAAAATAAAATTTCAAGAGTCATTATTATATTAATGTTTCATCGTTAGCAATTGCTTTTATGCTAAGTGCATGTATTTGTTGAGGCATTAAATCTTGTAGTGCTTTATAAACTAGACGATGGCGCATTATCAGTGATTTTTTACAAAAATGCGAGCTTACGATTTTAACGTCAAAATGTCCGCCGCCATTATTGCCCGCGTGACCTCTGTGTGATGCGCTGTCGTCTGTTATCTCTAATAGTGTGGGTTCAAGCACGTTTAAGCGCATGCGAATTTGGTCTACGAGTTGCATTTTTTTGCCGTAATTTTAATTATGTAGGTAAGGTTTTTCTGAAAGGCTTTACTACGACATCTATATAAACACCAGAGTTCACAAAAGGGTCTGCATTTGCCCAGATTTTAGCAGCTTCAAGGCTTTCAAACTCGGCCACAATGAGGCTTCCTGTAAAGCCTGCACTGCCTGGGTCAATATTGTCAATGGCAGGGAATGGGCCTGCTAATAACAATTTACCAGCGTCCTGTAACGCTGTAAGGCGTGCTAGGTGTGCAGGGCGGTTAGCCATACGTTGCTCTAGGCTGTTGGGTGCATCGCTAGCAATAATCGCATACCACATTATGATTTTTCCTCTTCAGTGAGATACTTACTTATCGCAAGTGATTGTGCGATGGTAAAGAGTAAAATTAAGCCAGTAGTACCAAATAGTTTGTAAGTGGCCCAAGTGTCCGTAGAGTAATAATAAGCAACATATAAGTTGATGCAACCCATGATTAGAAAAAATGCAGCCCACGCTAGGTTTAAGTTTTTCCAAACAGGCTCTGGTAGTTTAAGTTCTTTGCCCATCATGCTTTTAATCAGATTCTTTTTCCAAAATACTTCTGCACATACAAGAGCAATGGCTGTGCCCCAGTAAAGAAGTGTGGGCTTCCATTTAATAAATTCAGCATTTTGAAAGTAAAGTGTAAGGCCACCCATAACAGTGACTAAAGCTGCGCTAAAAATTAAGATATTGCTGACCTTGCCGTGGCGAAACTTAACCCAAACGATTTGTGCAAGTGTTGCGACAACAACAACAACGGTTGCTAACATGATAGGAACTAAATCCGCTTTGACAGCTGTATTTAAGCCTATGCTGCCTAGTATTTGTGTCAATACATCTGCTGCTTGCGCAGACTTTTCTGCTACCTTTAATGTGATAAAAAACAGAATGACTGGTAATAAATCAAATAAAAACTTCATTAATTGCTTTCAAGTAGATGACTAATTTTGTGCTAATTATATGACTGAATTGTGACAAATAGCATATTTGCGATGGTATTTATGTGATAAATACTGAGTTGTGCTATAAGTGTGGCCTGTATTTTGCTATGATTCGCCTATAGAGTAGCCCTACAAATTTAATTTGTAAGGTTGCCCTGTAGTTAATAGACTTTGCAAGTAACTCAGGTACCTTTTAGTTAATATGCCAGTTCACATCGATTTACATTGCCACTCAAATGTTTCAGACGGCATACTTACCCCCAAGCAGTTGGTTGAGCATGCTGCTGGCCGAGGTGTGCGTGCGATGGCATTGACAGACCATGATGATACAGATGGTTTGATTGAAGCGCGTCAAGAAGCAGCGAAACAAGGTATTCACTTTATCAATGGTGTGGAAATTTCTGTGACATGGCACGGACGCACTTTACATATAGTAGGCCTAAATATAAACCCTGACCATCCTCCCTTAGCTGAGGGCTTGGCGAAGATTCGAGAGGGACGCCATACTCGTGCGGTAGGTATGGCAAAAGGTTTAGAAAAAGTAGGTATCGAGGGCAGCCTAGAAGGTGCTTATCGATACGCTGAAAAAGGCATTATTAGTCGTACACACTTTGCGCGCTATATCATTGAAAAAGGTCTCGCTAAAGATATGCGCAGCGTGTTTAAAAAATATCTCATTAAAGGTAAGCCTGGATATTTTGAGCATCAATGGGCAAGTTTGGCAGAAGCTGTGACTTGGATAGTAGGTAGCGGTGGCGTGGCGGTGATAGCACATCCTGGCAGATATGATTTAGGCCGAACTAATCGCTTGCTTTTGATGGGTGAGTTCCGTAGTTTTGGCGGAACTTCTATTGAGGTTGTGACAGGCAGTCATACGCCAGACCAGTATCAAGAGTTCGCTAAAATGGCACATCAGTTTGGGTTTACATCATCCATGGGCTCTGACTATCATGGCCCAGCACAAGGTTACAGAGAAATGGGCCAGCTCCCTTACTTGCCGAGTGGGTGCGTTCCTGTTTGGCAACAATGGTCAGATGTTGCAGCAATAGATCTGACAAGCTAGTCATATGGCGCAATACTTTGTTATTCACCCAGAAAATCCACAAGCGCGTTTAATTCATCAATCAGTAGAAATTATGCGTGCAGGTGGCGTGGTGGCTTATCCTACTGACTCGAGTTATGCCTTGGGTTGTTTAATTGGTAACAAAGAGGCGCAAACGCGTATTCGTCAAATACGTAATGTGGATGAGAGTCATCACTTTACATTGGTATGCCGAAATCTGGCCGAGCTCGCAAATTATGCGCAAGTAGATAACAGTCAGTTTAGGTTACTAAAGGCAAATACGCCTGGCCAATATACTTTTATATTAAAAGCTACGCGTGAATTGCCACGTAGATTGCACCATCCTAAGCGCAATACCATAGGCCTTCGCGTGCCACATCATGGGGTAACGCAAGCCTTGCTTGAAGCATTGGGTGAACCTATTTTAAGCATGACTTTATTGCTGCCTAATCAAACAGAGCCACTAAACGATGCTTGGTTAATTAGAAGTGAGTTGGAGCATCATTTAGATTTGGTCATAGATGCTGGCGCCTGCTTTGCCGAACCAACTACAGTAATTGATTTAACGGCTGACTCGCCCGTACTAATTCGTGCTGGTGCTGGCGATTTAATGCCTTTCGGCTTGGCAGCACCATAGCTTAAAAGTGCAAGTATATTATTTGGGATTTAACACATGATTTTTGAGCTGCTGAAAA
>CAZAHP010000012.1:8542-10207 GCA_964484985.1 uncultured Methylophilaceae bacterium | reverse complement strand
GGCTGGGCCAAACCAGTACCAGTTAACTTTTCACGATTACGTCAGCCTAAAAAAGATATGTTTTGGGTGGCAGCGGCTGGGCCATTCTCTAATCTGATTATGGCGGTTTTTTGGGCATTGATTATTAAAGTCAGTGTGCTATTTCCATCAAGCTATTCTTTACCCATGGCCTTGATGGGAGCGATAGGTGTGATGATGAATACCGTGCTCATGGTGCTTAATTTACTTCCCTTACCGCCATTAGACGGTGGTCGAATCGCAGTGAGTTTGTTACCCATGCATTTAGCAATAAAGTTTGCGAAAATAGAGCCTTACGGATTTGTGATATTACTAGTGTTATTATTCACAGATATATTATCCGCAGTGATGAATCCATTTATTGTGCTGACATTGAGTATAATAGACATGATTTTTTTGTAGGGCGCTTGATACGATTGGATGAATCAAGTGTTTTTATCAGATTATTTTTTAATATTTAAGCTAATGGTGAGTTATGGCAGTTGAACGCGTTTTATCGGGCATGCGACCCACAGGTAGTCTACATTTAGGACACTATCATGGAGTTTTAAAAAACTGGGTGCAATTGCAGCACGAGCATGAGTGCCTGTTTTTTGTGGCTGACTGGCATGCGCTCACAACCCATTACGACACACCTGAGATTATCGAAGAAAGCGTGTGGGAGATGGTGATAGACTGGCTCGCAGCTGGAGTAGACCCTGCAAGCGCTACGATTTTTATTCAGTCTCGTGTCCCTGAGCATGCAGAACTGCACACCTTGCTTTCAATGATTACACCTTTAGGATGGTTAGAGCGTGTGCCAACCTATAAAGACCAGCAAGAAAAATTAGCCAGCAAAGACTTATCAACCTATGGCTTTTTAGGCTATCCCTTATTGCAAAGTGCAGATATTCTTATCTATAAAGCGACACAAGTGCCTGTGGGTGAAGACCAAATCCCGCACATTGAATTTACCCGTGAAATTGCACGCCGCTTTAACCATATTTATGGGCGTGAGGCAGGCTTTGAAGAAAAAGCACACGCTGCGATTAAAAAGCTAGGTAGCAAAAAAGGTAATTTATACGATGAGCTGCGTAATCGCTATCAAGAAAATGGTGATGATGAAGCGCTAGAAGCTGCGCGTGCTTTAATAGAAGAGCAACAAGGCTTGAGTTTGGGCGATAGAGAGCGCTTGTTGGGCTATCTTGAAGGCGGCGGCAAGATTATTTTGGTTGAGCCAGATTATAAGCTAACACCTGCTTCAAAAATGCCCGGTTTAGACGGTCAAAAAATGTCTAAGTCTTATAATAATACGATTGCGCTACGTGAATCACCTGACGCTATTGCTAAAAAAATCAAGACCATGCCAACAGACCCTGCACGTATACGTCGCACTGACCCTGGTAACCCAGAAAAATGCCCTGTTTGGCAATTGCATGAAGTGTACTCTGATGAAACAACTAAAAACTGGGTACAAAATGGCTGCAGAAGTGCTGGCATAGGCTGCATTGAGTGTAAACAACCTGTCATAGAAGGTGTGCTTGCCGAGCTTAAGCCTATACAAGAACGCGCGGCTGAGTATGCTGAAGACCCAACATTAGTAAAAAATGTGGTAGCAGAGGGCTGTGAGCGTGCACGTAAAATGGCACGTGAGACCATGCGTGAGGT
>CAZAHP010000012.1:6134-8442 GCA_964484985.1 uncultured Methylophilaceae bacterium | reverse complement strand
GCCATGTTGATTGAAATTAAGTCGCGCATGCTGTTGCCAGCACCTACTGAGGTTGAGGTTGAAGAAGATCCACGTGCAGAGTTGGTGCGCCGTTTGATGGAATACGAGGCAATAAAACTTGCTGCTGAGCGTTTAGATGCAATGCCGCAAGTTGGGCGTGAAATCATGGTAGCTGCTGCTTACTATGACCAAATTACTCAAGTTCAACCTGCCTCGGTTTCATTAGATGATTTAGTTGAGGCTTGGAAGAATGTGTTAAAGCGTGCGAGCCATTTTTCACATCACAAATTGGGTCGGGCTGAGCTTTCAGTGCGTGAGCATATGAGCCAAGTATTAAGGCGCTTAAAAGAGGCTCATATGTTAGAATTTTCTGAATTGTTTGATTTGGCCATGGACGGCTTAGCGAAAATGGTTGTTAATTTTTTGGCAATACTTGAGCTGGCAAAAGAGGGTTTAATACATATCTCGCAGCAAGAGGCGTATAGCCCAATTTATGTGCAGCTGAGTACAAAAGCGCAATTACATACTGCATAAGTGATACAGTGTTTAATATGAATAGTATTGACTCGCATGACTGAGCCAAGCAATAGCACAGAGATGAAGTTGGTGCTTGAAGCTGCCTTGCTAACAGCACGTGAGCCGCTTTCTTTGGATGACATGCAAAGGCTGTTTGCTGAGCGGGTAGAGCGTGCAACGCTGCGCATGTTGTTAGATGAATTGCGCTTAGAATGGCAAAACCGCACGATGGATTTGGTGCAAGTAGCGAGTGGTTGGCGCTTTCAAGCACGAGAAGAATATGTACCATTCTTAAGTCGTCTGAATCCTGAGAAGCAAGCACGTTACTCAAGAGCAGCGATGGAGATTTTAGCCATTATCGCCTACCGCCAACCAGTAACACGTGGTGATATTGAAGACATTCGCGGCGTAGCCGTTAATCCAAATATTATGCGCCAACTACAAGAGCGTAATTGGATCGATATTGTAGGGCAGCGCGATGTGCCGGGTAGGCCATCACTTTATGCAACTACTAAAACATTTTTAGATGATTTGAATCTAAAATCCTTGGCAGAATTGCCCAATATGGAAAATTTCACGCAAGTTGAAATTCCTTTAGACCTTTAAAAGATACATACTTTATGGCACGTCCCTTTAAGCAACAACGCGACCCCAGCGTTACTAAATCTAGACCTGTGATGGCAGACCCTAATGCCATGCCACAGCGATTACACAAACTATTGGCCATGGCAGGGCTAGGCTCGCGCCGCGATATGGAGGAACTCATTGCCAGCGGAAGAGTTACAGTCAATGGCATTGTGGCTCAAGTTGGGGCAGCAGTCTTGCCTAGCGATATTGTCCGATTAGATAGCCGCCCAATACGGCTCTCATTTGAGGCTGAATTGCCGCAAGTGTTGATTTACCATAAGCCAGAAGGTGAAATCGTCAGTCAAGACGACCCTGAAAAACGCGCGTCAGTATTCGATAAACTACCTAAAATTAAAAAAGGTAAATGGATAGCCATTGGTCGATTAGATATGAACACCTCAGGCTTGCTGATTTTTACGACATCAGGCGATTTGGCTAACCACTTTATGCACCCGCGCTATGAAGTAGAGCGTGAATACGCAGTGCGTATTTTTGGTGAGTTAACTGATGAGCAAATGACACAGCTTACACAAGGCATAGAGCTGGAAGATGGCCCTGCTAATTTTGATTTAATCAGACCACAAGGCGGCGAGGGTGCTAACCACTGGTATCAAGTTATCTTGCGTGAAGGCCGTAACCGTGAGGTTCGTAGGTTGTTTGAAGCTTTTCAGTTGCCTGTAAGCCGACTGATGCGAGTGCGTTTTGGCCCTATTAATTTGCCTCCAAGGGTGAAGCGTGGGCAAATGCTTAAGCTCGAGCAAAAAGAAGTGGTGAGTTTACTGGAGTGGGCTGGTTTGGATGTGCCTAAAGCACCTCTAAGACAGCTTAATCAGCGTGAGAAAGATAAAGCAACAACAGTGTTTATGCCAAAAGTGCGTAAGCAACGTATAAGTGCTCTAGACAGGCCTCCGCGTGAATATGTTGAGCGTGATGAACGTTCGCAAGAGGAAAGAAAACCACGAGAAGTACGTGCTAGCAAAGGGCGTGATACAGCGAGAGGCGGTAGGGCTGAAGAAGGTAGGGCAGTTAGCTCACGCGAGAGAGCCGAAGCGGCTCGCGGAGCAAAATCTAGCATTAAAAAATCTTCGCCTAAGCGACCAGCGAATAGAAGGGTGCGCCAAGCCAGTGATTTGGAAACCACTAAGAAAAAACCGAAACCAGCAGC
>CAZAHP010000012.1:0-6034 GCA_964484985.1 uncultured Methylophilaceae bacterium | reverse complement strand
TGCGGTAGAATGCTAACTTTAGACAGAGGCGCGAATGCGCCTCTGTCTTTATTGTAAAACTGTCAAAACAATCTCATGAAAAACATTCGTAACTTCTCTATTATTGCCCACATTGACCATGGTAAATCAACCTTAGCGGACCGCATTATTCATATGTGCGGTGGTTTGTCTGACCGTGAAATGGAGTCTCAAGTGCTTGACTCTATGGACATTGAGCGTGAGCGTGGTATTACAATTAAAGCGCAAACGGCAGCGTTGAATTATAAAGCCCTAGACGGACAAATTTACCAGCTTAACTTAATCGACACCCCAGGCCACGTAGACTTTTCATACGAAGTGAGCCGTTCACTATCAGCCTGCGAAGGTGCGCTGCTTGTGGTTGATGCTTCGCAGGGTGTTGAAGCACAAAGTGTTGCTAACTGCTATACCGCGATTGATTTAGGTGTAGAAGTGACTTCTGTACTCAATAAAATTGATTTGCCATCGGCCGACCCAGAGCGCGTGATTCAAGAAATTGAAGATGTGATTGGCGTTGAGGCGACAGATGCGGTACGTTGCTCAGCCAAAACAGGCGAGGGTGTGCGTGATGTGTTAGAGGCTGTTGTGGCGAGAGTGCCATGCCCTAAAGGCAATGTGGATGCACCTCTCAAAGCGTTGATTATTGACTCTTGGTTTGATAATTACGTAGGGGTGGTGATGCTCGTGCGCGTTATCGATGGTGTGCTCAAGCCAAAAGATAAAATTAGAATGATGGCGACTAAGGCCGTGCATTTATGTGAGCAAGTAGGGGTGTTTACACCAAAGTCTTTGCAAAGAACGGCGCTCTCTGCAGGTGAAGTAGGCTTTGTGATTGCGGGTATTAAAGAGTTAGATAGTGCCAAAGTAGGTGACACTGTTACTTTAAACGACAAACCTGCAGCTGAGGCGTTGCCAGGCTTCAAAGAAGTGCAGCCGCAAGTGTTTGCTGGCTTATATCCTGTTGAATCAAATCAGTTTGAAGCTTTGCGTGATGCCTTAGAAAAGCTTCAGTTAAACGATGCCTCATTGCAGTTTGAGCCTGAAAACTCAACAGCGTTAGGCTTTGGCTTCCGCTGCGGATTCTTGGGTTTGCTGCACATGGAAATCGTACAAGAGCGCCTAGAGCGCGAGTACGACATGGATTTAATCACAACAGCGCCAACTGTGGTCTATGAACTATTGCTGAAAAATGGCGAAGTCGTTCAAATTGAAAACCCATCTCGTTTGCCTGAGCCTTCACGTATTGAAGAGATTCGTGAGCCTGTGATTAATGTCAACTTACTTATGCCGCAAGACTATGTGGGTCCAGTCATGACGCTTTGTAATGGCAAGCGTGGTACGCAGCGTAATATGCAATATATGGGTCGCCAAGTCATGTTGAGTTATGAAATGCCACTGAATGAAGTGGTGTTAGACTTTTTTGATAAGCTCAAATCTGTTTCACGCGGTTATGCATCAATGGACTATGAGTTTTTAGAGTTCCGCGCAGCAGATTTAGTTAAGCTCGATATTATGGTGAATGGTGAACGTGTTGATGCGCTGTCACTCATTGTTCATCGCGCAAACAGTGTGTATCGTGGTCGCCAGTTATGTAGCAAAATGCGCGAGTTAATTCCTCGCCAAATGTTTGACGTGGCAGTGCAAGCTTCTATCGGTGCAAATATTATTGCGCGTGAAACGGTGAAAGCGATGCGTAAGAATGTTCTGGCAAAATGCTATGGTGGTGATATTACACGTAAGAAAAAACTATTAGAGAAGCAAAAAGAAGGTAAGAAGCGCATGAAACAAGTGGGTAATGTAGAGATTCCACAAGAAGCGTTCTTAGCGATTTTGCGCGTTGAAGATAAATAAGGATAATCCGCAATGATGTTTGCATTGTTTATGTTAGTGGTGCTCGCTGTGACGGGTGTTATTTGGCTAGTAGATAACCTTTTTTTGCGTAAAAACCGTGCCGCGGGTAGCCCAGAACCTGTTGTGGTTGAATATGCAAAAAGCTTTTTTCCTGTGATATTGGTGGTATTTTTAATACGCTCATTTGTCGTTGAGCCTTTTAAAATTCCCTCTGGTTCTATGATGCCAACATTAATTACGGGTGATTTTATTTTAGTGAATAAATTCACCTATGGTTTACGTGTACCTATCTTGAATAATACTTTTATTGAAATGAAGCACCCTGA
The DNA here is from genome assembly GCA_964484985.1 of uncultured Methylophilaceae bacterium. GTDB lineage: Bacteria > Pseudomonadota > Gammaproteobacteria > Burkholderiales > Methylophilaceae > CAZAHP01. Next base: position 3,839 of record CAZAHP010000012.1, on the reverse strand, counting down.
ACGTGGTGATGTGATTGTTTTTCATTTTCCACCAGACCCTTCAATCGATTACATTAAGCGTGTGATTGGTGTGCCAGGCGATAGGATTGCTTATCAAGACAAGCATTTGATTGTGAACGGTAAACCGCTAGAAATGAAGTACTCATCTGATTATCAATATGTCGGGCAAGGTTTAAATATAATCAACGCACAACAATACCGTGAACAATTGGGCGAGGTTGCGCATGACATCTTGGTACAAGAAGGCGCGGGTGGATTTGTGCCTAGTAGCATAGGTGAGAAGTTCGCCAATAATGAAGAAATCACTGTGCCAGCTGGACATTATTTTGCGATGGGGGATAATCGCGATAACAGTAGTGATGGTCGGGTGTGGGGCTTTGTCCCAGAAAATAATTTAGTAGGGCGAGCATTCTTCATATGGTTTAATTTTGATGATGCATTTGATTTCATCACACATTTTAAATTTAAGCGTATAGGCAACATCATTGAATAGGAGTGATAGCATGCAAAAGCAAAAAGGGATGACTTTTATAGGCTTGGTGTTAATGGTTGCGGGCATCGTGTTTATCGCTGTGATTGGTATGAAGCTCGTACCTGCGTATATTGAATATATGTCTGTGAAAAAGATTATCACCAAGATGGGGACAAGTGGTGAGCTTGCCAATATGAGCACCAAAGAAATTCAAACCTCATTTGATAAAAGTGCTAGCGTTGGCTATGTGACTGTGGTTGGAGGTAAAGATTTAGTGATTACACCTAATGAGGCTGGCGGTAAAGATATTGAGTTAGAGTATCAAGTAGTGATACCACTGATGGGCAACGTAAGTGCGCTGTTAGATTTTAAAGCAGCCACAAAAAAATAAGACTTGGAAAATTGTTTGCATGACAAGTAGTGCACTTACACAGCAGTTGGCGTATCAATTTAAACAGACTGCTCTTTTAGAACAAGCGCTTACACATCGAAGTCACAGCGGTAACAACAATGAAAGACTCGAGTTTCTAGGTGACGGTGTACTAAATTTTATCATTGCACATCAGCTATATCAGCGCTTTCCTAAGCTTTCAGAGGGTGACTTAAGCCGTTTGCGTGCTCAACTGGTAAAAGAAGTGACTTTGAGCTCACTAGCGCTAGCACTTAATCTAGGCGAGGTGTTGCGCTTAGGTGAAGGCGAGCTGAAAAGTGCAGGGTGGCGTCGACCTTCGGTGTTAGCAGATGCTTTTGAGGCGATTATAGGTGCGGTGTTCTTAGACTCTGGCTTTTCTGCAGCCGAGGCTGTGGTAATTAAGTTGTTTACACCGCTACTTGAAAAAATTGACCCAAAATCTATCGGTAAAGATCCTAAATCACTTCTGCAAGAGTATCTACAAGGGCGTAAACTAGACGTACCTGAGTATCAAGTGCTTGCAACAGAAGGCGAGGCACATTGCCAAACATTTAAAGTGCAATGTCATCTCGCTAAACTCAATATTACTACGCAAGGCGAGGGTACTAGCCGTCGTAATGCAGAACAACAGGCTGCTCAACTAGCTTATGAGATTATTCTTAAAGAGCAAAAGCCTAATAGAAAGAACACATGACCGATACTAATGAACAAGATTACCGTTGTGGCACGATTGCGATTGTTGGCCGCCCAAACGTAGGTAAATCTACTTTGCTGAATCATATACTGGGCATGAAACTTAGTATTACTTCACGTAAAGCACAGACAACGCGTCATCGTTTAATGGGCATACACACGACTGAAGATACACAGTTTTTGTTTGTTGACACCCCTGGTTTTCAGCAAAAGCATATTAATAAACTGAATAAAAGCCTGAATAAAACAGTCACACAAGTGCTCACTGAGGTTGATGTAGTCTTATTTGTCATCGAGCCTATGCATTTGGGCGAGGCAGATAAAATTGTTTTAAATTTACTACCTAAAGATAGGCCAGTCATTTTAGTGGTGAATAAAGCAGACCTTATGGGTGACAAAGGTAATTTGTTACCTCTCATTCAAGATTTTGATTTGCTCTTTCCATTTGCCGCTATTGTTCCAGTCAGTGCGAAAAAGAGTTTGTATTTAGATGAGTTGCTCGAGACTATTCGCGGCTATTTACCACAGCAACCCGCGATTTATGATGAGTACGAGCTCACTGATAAGAGTGAAAAGTTTTTAGCAGCGGAGTTGTTGCGCGAAAAAGCCTTTCGATTCTTAGGTGATGAAGTGCCATATTCTATTGCCGTTGAAATTGAAAAATTTGAAACTGAAAAAAATCTACGTCGTATCCATGCTGCTTTTATTGTAGACAAAGACAGTCAAAAGCCTATGCTTATAGGTAAAAATGGAGAGAAACTCAAGCAAATCTCTACTGAAGCGCGCCAAGATATGGAAAAGCTTTTTGACTGCAAAGTTTGGCTAGAAGTTTGGGTGAAAGTCAAAGGCGGCTGGGCAGACGATGAGCGTGCGCTTAAGTCGCTTGGTTATTGATTTATCTCATTAAAGTTTTAACTGAGTATGGCTGTTAGTACTTTATCTAGACACGATAACTGCCAAGTTTATGTATTACACACCTATCCGTTTAAAGAAACCAGCTTAGTCGTAGAGCTATTTAGCCGCGATTTTGGACGCGTGGCTGCTGTGGCAAAAGGCGCTCGCAGACCTCGTTCTGCAATGCGCGGCATGCTGCAATCATTTCAATCTTTACTTGGCGCATGGTCTGGCAAGTTGGAACTCAAAACCTTACATAGCTTAGAATGGCATGCTGGCCTGTTGCTATTGCAAGGTGAAGCGCTCATGTGTGGTTTTTATTTAAATGAGTTATTGCTGCGCTTGCTACCCCGTGAAGATGCACACGAGACTTTATTCGACTATTACTCACAAGCGCTAAAAACGCTCTCTACTTCAACCGATTATGCAACTACCCTCAGGCGTTTTGAACTCAAAATGCTTCAAGAGTTAGGTTATGCAGTGCCGCTAGCTTCTGATGCAAACGGCCAAGACGTGCAAGAAAAACAAGCTTACAATTACATTGCCGAAACTGGCGCTGTAGTGATGCAGCAACACCGAATTCAAAATGGCGTACAATTATCTGGTAAGACCTTGCTTGATATGGCTAATGATGATTATAGTGATGCGCTCACTCAGCAACAGAGTAAACAGCTTATGCGCTATTTGCTTGCACACTATTTAGGCGACAAACCACTGCACACAAGACAGCTGTTGATTGATTTGCAGGGGCTTTGATGTTTTTAGAATTTAAGGTAATAGAATGATTAAACTTGGTGTAAATGTAGACCATATCGCCACGCTGCGCCAGGCACGTGGCACGATATATCCTAGTGTTGTACAAGCTGCTTTGCGTGCGGAAGAAGCTGGCGCTGATAGTATTACCATCCACTTGCGTGAAGATAGAAGGCACATTCAAGACGCTGATGTTTATGCGCTACGCCCATTACTGCAAACTAAGATGAACTTTGAAATGGCTGTCACCGAAGAGATGGTAGGGATCGCGCTCAAAGTAAAGCCGCAAGATGTGTGTTTAGTGCCTGAAAGGCGTGAAGAACGGACCACAGAAGGTGGTTTGGATGTGCTAGGCAATATGGATAGAATCGCTGAAGTATGCGACCAATTGGCCGATGCAGGTATTCGAGTCTCTCTATTTATTGCCCCTGATATTGCGCAGATTGATGCTGCCCAAAAAGTAGGCGCGCCCGTAATCGAAATCCATACTGGCAAATTTGCTGACTCTGAAGGCTCAGTACAACGACATGAATTAGAGCGTATTAAAAAAGCCGTGGCACATGCACATCAGCTTGGTTTAATTGTGAATGCTGGACATGGTTTAAATATCCACAA
>CAZAHP010000011.1:27799-29246 GCA_964484985.1 uncultured Methylophilaceae bacterium | reverse complement strand
GCAATACTGCTAGCACCTAATGCGCCTAGCCCTGTTAAAAACTGGCGACGGTTCAAGATGCAGCTTCCGCTATTTTCTTTAAACTCACATAGTCAATTTTACCTGTACCCAAAAGTGGTAAATCAGCGACGATGACAATTTTTCTCGCGACCGCCAGCTCAGGGCTGCCAAGCTCACGGGCGGCGCTTTGTAACTGGTCTCGACTAAGATTAAAGTCTGTAGTGAATAATATGATGTTTTCACCGCGCTGCGCGTCAGACTGAGTGCTGGCTGCATGCTGGTGTGCTGGCGATGCTAGTGTGGCAATTTTTTCTACGGTTTCTAACGAAACCATCTCACCCGCAACTTTGGCAAAGCGTTTGACTCGGCCTAAAATATGCACAAAGCCGTTTTCGTCTATATTGACAATGTCTCCCGTGTTATACCACCCATGCTCTTCTACGCCGTTGCCTATGTCAGCGCTAGGCGGCTTTAATGTGTTGGGGTTATCAAACAAATAATAGCCCATCATCACATTTGGCCCTCTGACAAACAATTGGCCGCCATTCGGTATGCCTGCCACACTCAATAGTTTGTGTTGCAAACCTGGCAACAAACAACCTACTGAGCCAGCTAGGCTTGCCATGGGCGTGTTCACAGCCAACACAGGTGCACATTCTGTTGCACCATAACCTTCTAAAATACGGATGCCGAATTTATCTACCCACGTTTTGCGCACTTCTTCATTGAGTTTTTCTGCGCCCGCAACTACATAGCGCATTTTGTAAAAGTCGTAGGGGTTAGCGTATTTAGCGTAATTGCCTAAAAAAGTACTGGTGCCAAATAAAACGGTGCAACCACGGTCATAAACCACTTCAGGTATCACTTTGTAATGCAACGGTGATGGATAGATAAACACTTTTGTGCCGCACACCAAAGGCAAAATTGCGCCAGCGGTAAACCCGAACGCGTGGAATAAAGGTAATACCATCATAAATTTATCGAGCGGTGAAAAATCAATCACTGCACGTATTTGCGCAATATTAGACATAATGCCGCGATGTGAGTGCACCACTCCTTTAGGCTTACCCTCTGAGCCAGAAGTAAATAGCACCACTGCTGGCAACTCTGGATTTTTAGCTTTTTGCGCCATACGTGGAAAGTGAATGGCAAAACCCATGAGCCAAATCTTATCCCACAGGCTAAAATGACTACGTAAGTCTTCTAAAAACACAATATCCACATTCGGGATACTCGCTACCACTTCACTAAGCTTGGCTGTTTCTAAAAACTTGCGTGATGTAATTACAGTTTTCACTCCTGCCACTACGCAAGCGCTGCTCATGCCATCTGCGCCAGCAGTATAATTCAACATAGCAGGCACTCTGCGCATGGCACTCATGCCGTAGATCAAACATACTGTATTAGTCACGTTAGGCATAATCAGCCCAACATTCTCATCTGGCTC
>CAZAHP010000011.1:25777-27699 GCA_964484985.1 uncultured Methylophilaceae bacterium | reverse complement strand
AATAACTTTCGAGGATGACCATCTTTTAAGCGGCTAAAATATGACTGCGCAGCACCATCAATACGCACTGGCAAAATAGTCGCACCTGTTTTTGCGGCAACAAAACCTGGGCCGTCATATACCTTCATCAAACTGCCTGTGAGCGTGAGTCTACCCTCAGGAAAAATCACTACGGGCTTACCACTATCTAACAACTTAATCACTTTTTTCATGGCGAGCGGGCTAGTGGGGTCAACCGCAAGATAATCCACCAAACTGAGCACCAATCTAAACAACCAGTTATTTAAAACCGTGGTGTGCACTACAAAAGTGGCTCTAAATGGCAAGAAAAGACCAACCAGTAAACCATCTAAAAATGACTCATGATTCGCAATCACTAACACCTTCTGGTGCAGTGGCGCGTTATCAACACCCACTATTTTGACTCTAAATAAAATGCGGCTTAAGGCGCGTAGTATGTTTGCTATCATGGTCACTTCCTAAATTATCACTTTTCGCATTATACAAAACTATAGTCTAAGTTTGCGTTTCTACATAATCTAAAACACGTTTTAATGCTTGTTGAATATTTTCACGGTCTATCCAAAAATACACTTCTTTACCTGACTTTTCACTTTTAAGCGCACCTGCCCGATGCAAAGTTTTAATGTGATGAGAAACCGCTGTGCGACTTAAAGTTGAAGCAGCTACTAACTGGCTGATATTAAGCCGCTCCCCCTTTTCAAAGGCAAGTAATATGCGCTGCCTATGCTCATCGCCTAAGGCAAGAAATAACTCCGAAGTATCTTTCCACTCCGCTGGCATCTGTGTAATGTTTTTCATAACTATATATTTAGTTATTTAGTTATGTTTGTCAACTATTTTTTCATTTCGCATCAATTGTTTTTATAATGTGCGGTCCTAAATGATGTTAAATTACATCAACGCGTAAAATTAAAAGGTTAAATGAAGTTGTCTACCGCACCCCACAAGCATGTACTAAAAAAACCATCAGATCTGATTGCCAAAGTTGAGCAGTCTGGTTTTGCTTTTATTCCTAGCGAAAGTATGCAGGCATGGTTATTGTCACGCGCCGCAGATGCTTTGCTTGATTGGCCTGCGTTTGCGTCAAGTTGGGATGATATGCCCGTAGATGAATATATGGCCGATGGTGGACGTTATCGCCGCCGCCGTTATGCGGTATTGAGCGCTAGTGCAAACGAAATGAAGCAAGAGCCGCATCAGCCACATTATCAAAGCTTAGATTACAACACGCTAAACGGTGGCATCGCACGCGAATTCGAGCCTATTCAGCCACAAGTCATGACTGGCAACACCATGCAGCATATTTTGCAATTTTGCCTACGTACATTTAATCAACTGAAAGCTAATGTAAATTGGCATATTGAGGTGCATCAGTTCAGAATAGAAGCTGGCGATAAAATACTAGGCAAACCAACGCCTGAAGGCATACATCGAGATGGCGTAGATTTTGTTCTGGTAATGATGGTGCGTAGACAAAATATTTCTAGCGGCACAACGACAATGCACGATTTGACACAAAAAACGTTAGACAGCTTCACCCTCACTGCGCCTTTAGACTGTGCATTAGTTAACGACAACCGCTGCATGCATGGGGTCACGCCTATTGAGCCTATTGACGCTAGCCAAGCGGCTTTTAGAGATGTGTTGGTGGTGACTTTTAGAGCAAAAACCGTTTAGACCAATAGTCGCTCAACGACTTTGCCTTGCTGAATATGACTTTCAATGATTTCGTCGATATCGCTATTGTCTATGAAGGTATACCAAACAGCTGCGGGGTAAACCACCATCAAAGGGCCTTCTCCGCAACGGTCTAAACAGCCTGAGCGATTAATGCGCACTTGATCTTTACCACTTAATTTCAGCGCTTTAATGCGTGATTTCATATGGTCAAAGGCAGC
>CAZAHP010000011.1:23922-25677 GCA_964484985.1 uncultured Methylophilaceae bacterium | reverse complement strand
GGCAATGCTGATTTCATTTGCCGTTTAGCATCGGTGTTACCGCCGCGATCTAAATTAGCTTGCGCAAAAGCATCGGCTTTATTGGGTTTGCTTTTAGTTTTTGAGTTCACCAACACTACATCTAAATGCAGCATCTTGTCTTTGATAACCTTTAACTCAGGTGCTTCAAAACGTAGCGCGAAAATGAGAACTAGATGCAACAGTGCAGAAACAATCAAAGTCACATCTAGCGGCTTTAAAGAGCCAAAAAATGCGCTAATCGAATTGTGCTTAGTTTTTTTAGGAGTTGCGGGCTGTAGCCTTGGCTTAGCAGTAACGTTTGCTTTTGCTAATTTTGGAACAGGTGAATTCAACCGCTTAATCTCTGTAAAAGTTTTTGATGTACGCCGCCAAAACCACCGTTACTCATGACAAGTATATGGTCACCTGATTGCGCTTTCGTGACAATCGCTTCGACCATAGCATCTAAATCATCAAATACGGCTGCTTTCTCTTGGATGGACGCAAGTGCCGCCGCTGCATCCCAGCCCAAGTTGGCACCGTAACAAAATACCATATCAGCGTCTTTCAAGCTAGCGGGTAGCGCATCTTTCATCACGCCTAACTTCATGGTGTTAGAGCGCGGCTCCAACACGGCGATAATTCTAGCTTTACCTACTTTATGGCGTAAGCCAGCCACTGTAGTTGCAATAGCGGTAGGGTGATGTGCAAAGTCATCATAAACGGTGACGCCGCCAACTTTGCCGCGCACTTCCATGCGGCGTTTTACATTTTTAAAGCTTGCCAACGCCTCAATTGCTACCTCAGCACTAACACCAGCATGTCTTGCTGCGGCGATTACCGCTAGTGCATTCATGCGATTATGGTCGCCTAGCATTTCCCAATTGACACGACCTATCGTTTGCCCTTTGAGTAAAACATCAAAACTACCATCATCGCTTAGGTTTGCTATTTGCCAACCCTCATCGTTTGCAAAAAACTCAACAGGCGTCCACACACCGCGCTTTAAGACGCGCTGCATAGACTCTTCACGACCATTTGCCACAACCAAGCCCTGTTGCGGCACGGTGCGTACTAAGTGGTGAAACTGGGTTTCAATGGCGTTAAGGTCTGCAAAAATATCGGCGTGGTCAAACTCTAAGTTATTAAGAATGGCGGTACGCGGATGGTAATGCACAAACTTAGAGCGCTTATCAAAAAAAGCAGTGTCATACTCGTCAGCTTCAATGACAAAAAAAGGTGATGTGCTTTTTGCATCTTGCTCTGGCGTTTGTGGCAAACGTGCTGAGACGCCAAAATTCTCTGGTACACCACCAATTAAGAAGCCAGGTGCCAAACCTGCATACTCTAAAATCCAAGCCAGCATAGAGCTGGTTGTTGTTTTGCCATGAGTACCAGCTACAGCCAGCACCCATTTACCTTGAAGCACATTCTCAGCTAGCCATTGCGGGCCTGAAATATAAGGCAAGCCTTGATTTAAAATCTCTTCCATCAAAGGGTTGCCGCGTGAAACCACATTGCCTATGACGTAAATATCTGGGTTTAGCTTGGTTTGCTCAGAAGAAAATCCCTCGATGAGTTTGATGCCTTGGGCTTCAAGTTGCGTACTCATGGGGGGGTAAACGTTGGCGTCACAACCTGTGACAGTATGGCCTGCTGATTTAGCAAGTACGGCAATTCCTCCCATGAAAGTGCCGCAAATGCCGAGTATGTGTATATGCATTAATGTCCCGTTTTATGCTCTGCTTCTTTTTT
>CAZAHP010000011.1:17256-23822 GCA_964484985.1 uncultured Methylophilaceae bacterium | reverse complement strand
ATGCCGAGTATGTGTATATGCATTAATGTCCCGTTTTATGCTCTGCTTCTTTTTTTGCTTCTGCTGGTTTTTCTGGCGCTGGTTTTGCCTCAGTCACTTTTTCAGGCTTAGCCTCTTCAACCTTTGCCTTACTCGCCTCAAGTTTTAAATCTTGCTTACTAATAGTCGCCCTGCTACCTGATTTACCATTCACGCCAGATAGCTTCATCAAGCCATTTAGAATATTACCAGAATCTGTGTTGCCATTGATATTGACGATGACTAATCTTCCTTGACCTTGATGCATAATATTTTGAATATCATAAATTGCACCTATCACTGCGAGTTTACCTGCTTGCACTTCTGAATCAAATTTCTTTAATGCAAATGTCACTTGGTTATTCACGTTAGCATCCACAGCGCGCAGCAATTCTGCATCATCATTTTTTTGGCTTTTTTTAGAGAGCTTAATAGTATCAAGCTCACGCTTAATAGCAGGAGGCTCTTTAGAGTAATCACCAAAAGCAGCTTTAATAGCGCCACAAGCTGAATGACCAACGATAATGAGTAAAGGTGTTTGCAAATGATACACACCATACTCCACCGAACCTTCACCAGTTACAATTTGGTTACCCATATTGCGCACCACAAATAAATCACCTTCAGGCGTTTTATCTAATGCATGCGTATGTAAGCTTGCGTCTGAGCATGTCACAACTGTGGCGCGCGGATGCTGCTTTTCTATAGCCTGCTTGAAATAAGCCGCGTTGTGCGCTTTCACAAAATCGGCGTTGTCCCGCATAATATTTTTGACGACACCCTGTAGCTGTTCATACTCACTTGCATGCTCATCTCCTGCAAGTGCAACTTGCATAAAAACAGCACTGAACAAACTCAAAGATACTATCCATATATGTCTCATTATATTCCCAACTTTCAGCGTGAGCCTATGCTCTGATGATTAGATTACTGAAGGGCGTGAAGCGTCGCATAACGCCTTCTCTGAAGTTGTTTATCGGACAAATACCTGTAAATCTGAACGAAGTAAAAAACGAATTAAAAAAACTTCATACTTCAAATGATTGCGATGAGTTGCGATGGCAGAAAAGAAAATGGCCTAATAAATATGCTTTACAGCATACTTATTAGGCCATGATTAGTAACAAATAAGACTTACGCTAAATCCTTAGCGCATATTCAAGCAGCTTGGACTTCTGGAACTTGCACTTCTGCGTTAAGTGCGTTTTTAAGATGCTGCCTTAACACTTTAAGCTCTGCAATTTGTGCGCGGATGCCTTTTTCCATACCTTCAAGCTCGCTGATGCGGTCTTCTAAGGTGTCTGTCGCTTTGTAAATACGCTTAATACTCTCGAGACGTCTACGTAACTGTAGTTGATGCTCACGTACTTGTGACTCCATAGGAGAAATCACGGCTTTTAACCAATTCTCAACATCTTTATTAGCCACTTCATATACATGTATTACGCGGCTCGCTAAAGTCTCAAAGAATTTAGTAGTGAGCGTCATTTTCTCATTGGTGAGCATATTAAGCGCAGTATTAAACTGCTCGCGATAAGCACGTTCTAGCTTAGCCAACTCTTTTTGATAGCGCAAAGTTGAAAAAGCTGGCGCACTGCCTTTACGTAATCCATGCTCTTTAGTGAACTTGTCATACATCGCGTCCATCATTTGCTTGATTTCATCAATCTGCGCATCTGATTTTACCAAACGTTCTTTTAAATCTACAAAGAATGCATCCATCGCATTGCGGATGTTTTTTGTAAAGCTTGCCTTAATCATCGTTTCACGCGTGCTTGTCACCTTAGCTTTAACAGCCTGCATACCTAGCAATGTGAACAACTCATTGGTTTGCTGTGAAAAAATACTACGCAATGCTTGAAAGCGTTGTAAGCCTTTTTCAAAGTTTTCTTTATCAACTTTGACTTTTTCCATCATATGCTCAACGACATCTTCATTTTTACCGCGCAAGCCTTTAAGCTCGTCTAACTGCTCAGTAATGCTTTGCAATCTTGCATCTAAAATCACATTTGAGTTGTTAATTAAATCATCCAGCTCACTTTGCGTATTGTCACGCACGATTTCTTTTTTAGATGGTATGAGCTCATCTGAAAGCGCTTTTTCTAGTTCGGGGATGCGGCTTTTCAGCAATAAAGCCTCATCACCATTGACCTTAGCCAACAAGCCTTTTTGAGCAGAAATCGGGAAGATTTGATTGGATTCCAAGCCCAACAACTCAGCACTGGTGGTCAGTTGTTTGTTAAGCTCTTTCTCAATCTCAGCGTCGTCTTTAAGCTCATCCCAAAGACCGTCTATCTTATTCAGTACAGCTAAACGGCCTTTTTGTTTCCAACGTGTACCGCTAATATATTGACGCCATACGTCAATTTCAGATTTAGTCACGCCTGTATCAGCGGCCAAAATAAAGAGCACAGCATGCGCATTGGGCAACATATTGAGTGTTAACTCTGGCTCTGTACCAATCGCATTTAAACCTGGGGTATCTAAAATCACCAAACCTTGCTCTAGCAAGGGGTGAGGGAAGTTAATCACTGCATAACGCCAAGCAGGAATATCAATTGAACCATCAGCATTGAGACTCATTGCATCATCAGAGCTGTTTGGGTCAAACAAATCAAAACGCTCAGCTTCTTCTTGCGTCACGCGTTTAGTTTTACTGACTTCTTTAAACGCATTAATCATGCTGTCGCCATCATCAATAGAAAACTCAAACGTACTCCACTCTTCAGGGTAACGCTTGTACTCACTGGTTGTTGCATCCGTTGTGCGAGTTTCTATTGGCAATAACTGTATGGAGGTCGGTTTTGAAGGGTCATACAATAGCTCTGTAGGGCACATCGTTGTGCGGCCCGCACTAGAAGGCAACAGGCGTTGACCATAGCCTGCAAAGAAAATAGCATTGATTAACTCAGATTTACCGCGTGAAAACTCTGCCACGAATGCGACATTCAACTTATCTTCGCGCAAGCGCTCCAGCAGCTGACCAATACGTTGGTCAATTTGTGCATCGTTAAGCTCTTGATCATTCAACCAGCTGCGATAATCGCTTATAGTGGCTGTAAGCGATTTGCGCCATTCTGTGTAGGCTGCGAATTGATGTGCTAGCTTATTTTCAGCCATGTTATTACACCCCAAGTTATACCGTGTAGTATATACTCTACCACGAATTAGTTAAAAAAATCAAATAAATCAGTAGGCTGAAGCCTTCTTTTAATGCAAAATTCAGACAAACGGATTGAATAGGTGTATAAACGGTTTTTTTAAGCTTTTCTTTAACATCTGCTATCATCTAATTTTAGTTACCCACCTACTGATATGAGCGAACTAAGCCCTAAATCACCACGTCCTACCGATATTAAACTGCATCAAATTTCACGTACTTTAGAGATTAAATTTGATAACAATACTGAATGCATGCTTTCATGTGAGTTCTTACGCGTGTACTCACCTTCAGCCGAGGTGCGAGGCCACGGACCTGGTCAAGAAGTGCTACAAGTAGGTAAAGAAGAGGTCAATATTATTGGCATTGAGCCTATTGGCAACTATGCGATTAAACTTATTTTTACCGATGGCCATGACACGGGGCTTTACTCATGGGATTATCTATATGAACTAGCAGGCAACTACGAAGCACTTTGGTTTGACTATATTGGGCGCTTAGAGCAGGCTGGCATCAAGCGACAATCAAACTAAAATCGGTTCAGAGCAAATATTTAGATTAGGACAAAGCATGAGCGACAAAACCACCCATTTTGGATTTAAAACGGTTGATGAAACAGAAAAAGCGCGCAAAGTTGGTGAGGTGTTTCACTCAGTTGCTCGCAAATATGACTTAATGAATGACGTCATGTCAGCTGGCATGCACCGTGGTTGGAAGCGATTTGCAGTTGAGGTCAGCGGTGTAACAGCGGGCGGAAAGGTGCTGGATGTAGCAGGCGGCAGTGGCGACTTATCTCGTCTTTTTGCGAAAAAGGTGGGCACTACTGGCGAAGTAGTTTTAACCGATATTAACGCTTCAATGCTTGCGGTTGGCCGCGACAGATTGATGGATGAAGGCATTATCGTCCCCGCTTTGCAGTGCGACGCTGAAAAACTGCCTTTTCCTGACCAATATTTTGATTGTGTCATTGTGGCATTTGGTCTGCGCAATATGACACATAAAGACAAAGCCCTCGCCGAAATGCAACGCGTGCTTAAAATTGGCGGTCGTTTGTTAGTGCTAGAATTTTCACAAATATGGAAGCCACTAGCGCCGCTATACGACGCTTATTCATTTAAGCTATTACCATTAATGGGCAAACTTTTAGCCAAAGATGCTGAAAGTTATCAATACCTTGCCGAATCTATCCGCATGCATCCTGACCAAGAAACACTCAAACAAATGATGACAGAGGCTGGTTTTTCTAAAGTGGATTACTACAACTTATCAGCAGGCGTAGTGGCTTTACACAAAGGTTGGAAAATATAATGATTAAGCCCATGCTCACCCATTTGCTCGCCCATGTTGTGAGCCAAAACACATGGGCCAAGCCTATGCTGCTGCCCTTCGCCACAAAAGCGGTACGTTTTAACATGCCTCCAGTCAGTGCGAATTTAATCGTATTAGAAGATGGCGGCTTAGCAATGGCAGGCGAAACCGCTCAGGCTGAGGCAGTCGTTCAAATATCATTCTCCACGGTGCTACGATTACTAGCGAATGACGAAACCGCAACCAACGGCATTCATATTGAAGGCAATACCGAGCTTGCTGCGACGATAGCCAAAGTACTTAGAAATATGTCTTGGCAAGTTGAGGAAGATTTAAGCAAAGTCATGGGTGACGTCGCGGCACATCAAACCGTACAATTTGGCCGCAACACCTTAGAAGGCGCAAAAAAACAGAGCATCAATCTCGCACAGATGGCCGCAGAGTACTGGCAAGAAGAGCAACCGCTGATTGCAAAAAAACGCCATGTAGACAATTTTCTTACTGAAGTAGACCTGCTACGTGAGGATATTGAACGCTTTGAAAAGCGCCTTGAAAAACTCGCAGAGAAGTTATCTAACAGCCTAAATCCATCATCTAATGAGCCCTTGAAAGAAAACCCTCAACCATAATGCGTTTTTTTAGATTACTGAAAATTATCAGCGTAGTACTGCGTTTTGGCTTAGATGAGCTAGTATTAACGCACACAAAATTTAAACCGATTACGACATTACTAAGCATTGTTCTTTTTTGGCGAAACACCCATCAAGCCAGAGGTGAAAGACTGCGCTTAGCATTAGAGTCTCTCGGCCCGATATTTGTCAAATTTGGGCAAATGCTCTCAACACGGCGCGATTTAATTCCGCACGACATTGCCAATGCCTTAAGCAAACTACAAGACCAAGTTGCGCCATTTGCTTATGAGCAGGTAGAAAAAATCATTGCAGAAAGTTATGAGCAGCCACTATCTGGCATATTCTCACAATTTGACCAAGCACCCATCGCTAGCGCATCAGTTGCGCAAGTACATTTTGCTCACCTCGCAAACGGACAAGCCGTCGCCGTTAAAATTTTGCGTCCCAATATTCAGGTCACAATCAAAAACGACTTAGCACTCATGGACACTATCGCTTGGTGCTTACAGGCAGTTTCTAGCGAGCTCAAAAGACTGAAACCGCGCGAGATTGTTTCAGAGTTTGCAAGGCACACCGAAAGCGAGCTAGATTTAACGCTAGAAGCCGCCAATTGCAGCCAGCTTGGGCGCAACTTTTCTGACAAATCAATGTTACTCGTGCCCGAGGTCTATTGGGATTGGTGTCGCAAAGAAGTCATGGTCATGCAACGCATGTATGGCACACCTATTAGCCAGCGCGAAAAGCTGATTGCGGTGGGGATTGATGTACCCAAACTTGCCAAAGATGGTGTGGAGATATTCTTCACGCAGGTATTTAGAGACGGTTTTTTTCATGCCGACATGCACCCTGGCAACATTCAAATTGCTACCGAAGGCCGTGACGCTGGGCGCTATATTGCCTTAGATTTTGGCATTATGGGCACACTCAACGATACTGATAAATATTACCTTGCACGTAACTTCTTGGCTTTCTTTAATCGCGATTACCGCGACGTTGCACAAGCGCATATCGACTCAGGCTGGGTGCCTGCCGACACGCGCCTTGATGAGTTTGAAACAGCGGTTCGCGCTATTTGCGAGCCAATTTTTGACAAGCCCATTAAAGAGATTTCATTTGCACGAACCTTGCTTAGCTTATTTCAAATGGCACGCCGTTTTGGGGTGATTATTCAGCCGCAATTGATTATGTTACAAAAAACCTTGCTCAATATTGAGGGCTTAGGGCGTGAGCTAGACCCTGATTTAGACCTATGGAAAAGCTCTAAACCCTTTTTAAGCAGATGGATGAGCGAACAAATTGGCTGGCGCAGCATGCTTAAGAATTTAAAAGACGAGCTACCCAATGCAGCTAAAACACTGCCGCAGCTACCTAAGTTGGCGCACCAATATTACACACAAAATTTAGCGCACCAAAACGCGCAAGCAGAGGCCATGAAACAGCTGATTGAA
>CAZAHP010000011.1:0-17156 GCA_964484985.1 uncultured Methylophilaceae bacterium | reverse complement strand
ACAAAATTTAGCGCACCAAAACGCGCAAGCAGAGGCCATGAAACAGCTGATTGAAACTCAGAGAAAACAATCTTACTGGTTAAAAATGATTGGTTTTGCATTAGCATTGTTTGTAATATTTCAGTTATTGAGTTACTACATTCTTTGGTTTCACGCACACTAGTTAAAGGGGATAACTGTGCTGTTATGGTTTGTCATTATTTATTGGGTCATTTCAGTGGGCATCGGTCTTTGGGCCGCCAGTCGGGTTAAAAACACTAAAGACTTTGCCATAGCAGGGCGACACTTACCTTTTTATATGGTGACAGCCACCGTATTTGCCACATGGTTTGGCTCTGAAACTGTGCTGGGCATCCCAGCCACATTTCTACAAGAAGGCTTACATGGCGTAGTTGCAGACCCTTTCGGCTCATCTATGTGTTTGATTCTAGTTGGCTTATTCTTTGCCGCACCACTGTACAAAATGAATCTTCTGACCATAGGCGACTATTACAAGCAGCGCTATGGCAGAAAAGTAGAGGTACTGACAACCATCGCTATTGTCATCTCTTACTTGGGCTGGGTAGGCGCACAAATTACCGCTTTAGGCCTAGTATTTAACGTAGTCTCTGGGGGTGAAATCAGCAAACTCATGGGTATGATTATTGGCTCTGGTACCATACTCATTTATACGGTATATGGCGGCATGTGGGCAGTGGCAGTAACCGATTTACTGCAGATGATCATTATCTGTATAGGCATGCTATATATTGGCGGAGAAGTCAGTGGCATGGTCGGCGGCGTGAGCAAAGTCGTGCAACATGCGAGCGACGCAGGCAAGTTTTCTTTTTGGCCAGCGCCTGATTTAAAAGAGATTATTGCCTTTGCCGCCGCTTGGATGACCATGATGTTTGGCTCTATGCCGCAGCAAGATGTATTTCAACGGGTACAATCTTCAAAAACCGTAAAAATTGCAGTTTGGGGCTCAGTCTTGGGCGGTAGCTTATATTTTGTTTTTGCATTTGTGCCCATGTTTTTAGCTTACTCAGCCACATTAATAGACCCTAAATTGGTGGCCGATTTAATTGATGTAGACCCACAACTCATCTTGCCAACATTAGTGCTTAAACACGCACCTTTATTCGCTCAAGTCATGTTTTTTGGTGCACTACTTTCAGCCATTAAAAGCTGTGCATCAGCCACCTTACTTGCGCCTTCTGTAACATTTACAGAAAACATTCTAAAACCCATGTTCCCTCATTTAACAGACCATCAAATGTTAAGATGGATGCGTATCGTGACCTTGATTTTCACAGTACTAGTCACTTTGTATGCGATAAACTCTAATTTGAGCATTTTCAAAATGGTTGAAAATGCTTATCAAATTACCTTAGTCATGGCCTTTATTCCCTTGGCTTGTGGTGTGTATTGGAAGCGCGCCACCAATCAAGGTGCGCTTTTTGCAATCTTTATGGGCTTAAGCACATGGTTGGCCATGCTACTTGTTGGCCCTGAAGACCCTCTACTCCCTGCGCAATTTGCTGGCTTAATTGCAAGTGCCTTAGGCATGTTGTTAGGCTCATTATTACCTCAATTCATTCGTAATGATGTGCCTCACTCGCAGGCAGGTTATTTGCAGCAACATGCTGCGCGGCCACATCAACATTAACAAAACATCACCTAAAAATTAAAGGCATACATGGCAGCTTGGCTTCCTGCAATCAAGGCAATTTTTCCATACGTGACGCAAGTTATCACACTTGCTGTGCCTATTTTTACCCAAAAACCTGCGCAAGAAGCTTCGCACGAAGTGATTTCTCACCAAATAGCAGAGCTGCAAGAGGCCGTGACGCACAATGCAGAGTCGCTTAAGGTACTTGCAACGCAGATGCAAAAACTACTGAGTGAGATTGAAGCTGGCGCGGCTAAAGCTGAAATGGAAACTCGCTCAATTAAGCGGCTATGCGTAATTTCTACTATCACCTCTATCGCAGCCATTGCAATTTCACTCGCCGTTTGGCTGCATTGAACCCAAATGATGCATTAGAACTTTAGGGCGCCTCTATCTATTGATAGAAGTGCCCTTTAAATGGCTAGCTGCTGTTAAAATACCTGCATGTTTGATGCTAAGCCTATTTTAAAAAACCTACCCAATCTACCCGGTGTTTATCGCATGATAAACGAGGCTGATGAAGTGATTTATGTAGGCAAAGCCAAAGATTTAAAAAAACGCGTTTCGTCTTACTTTAATAAAAACCTCCCTAGCTCGCGCACCCGCATGATGGTGTCGCAAATTGCCAAGATTGAAACCACAGTTACGCATAATGAAGCTGAAGCTTTATTGCTTGAGAACAACCTCATCAAAAGCATTATGCCGCGTTATAACGTCTTATTTCGCGACGACAAATCCTACCCCTACATCACACTCACAGGCGATGAGTTTTCGCGCTTAGCGTTTCACCGAGGCTCACAGCGCAAAGGCCATCAATATTTTGGCCCTTTCCCTAACTCAGTAGCGGTGCGTGAAAGCATACAGCTCTTACAAAAAGTATTTAAACTGCGCACTTGCGAAAACACCGTATTTGCTAACCGCTCGCGCCCTTGTTTGCAATTTCAAATAGAGCGCTGCACTGCGCCGTGCGTTGGTTATATCAGCCATGAAGACTACCGCAACGATGTGCATCATGCCGCCATGTTTTTAGAAGGCAAAACCAATGAAGTGATGAACGCGCTTGGCGATAAAATGAACGCAGCTGCAGAAGCTTATGAATACGAAATGGCCGCGGTATTTCGTGACCGCATGCAAGCCTTGCGACAAGTACAAGCTAAGCAATTTGTAAGTGATTTTAGCGTGAGCGACGCTGATATCATTGCCTGTGCCGAGATACAAAGCCAGCATTGTATTAACTTAGTGATGATACGCGGCGGAAGGCACTTAGGGGATAAAAGCTTCTTCCCCAAAAACACACAAGATGCCACCCTCACTGAAACCTTAGAAGCCTTTTTAACGCAGCACTATGTTGCACAAAACACACCACCTTTAATTGTGTGTGGCGCAGAAATCGAAACCAAAGATTTTGAAGAGGCTTTCAGCGAACAAGCAGGTCGTAAAGTTCGCATTATCACTAATGCTATAGGCGACAAACGCGTTTGGCTCAAAATGGCACAAACCAATGCCGAGCTCGCACTAAGCCAAAAACAATCACAATCAAGTAACCAGCTTGCCAGATTGCAAGCACTACGCGAAGCGCTAAACTTGCCAGAAGGCACTGAACGCATAGAATGCTTTGACATCAGCCACACCATGGGCGAGGCAACCGTTGCAAGTTGCGTGGTATTTGACAAAGGCGATATGCAAAATAGTGAATACCGCCGCTACAACATCACTGGCATCACCCCAGGCGACGATTATGCCGCCATGCGTGACGTGCTCACCCGTCGCTACAAAAAAGTGGCTGCAGGCGAAGGCAAACGCCCTGATTTAATCTTTATTGATGGCGGCAAAGGTCAACTTGGCGTGGCCATAGAAGTGATGCAAGAAGTTGGCCTCGAAGATATTTTACTAGTAGGCATCGCCAAAGGTGAAGAGCGCAGACCTGGCCTAGAAACCATGATATTTTCAGATACAGGTGAAATGTTAAATCTAGAAAAAGACAATGCAGGGCTACACTTACTACAGCAAATACGTGACGAATCACACCGCTTCGCCATTACAGGCCACCGTGCAAAACGTGGCAAAGCTAGGTTACAATCAAGCTTAGAAGAAATTGCTGGTGTAGGCGCAAAAAGGCGCAAAGCGCTACTCACCCGTTTTGGTGGGCTAGATGGCGTTAAAAACGCAAGCATAGATGAGCTTGCACAAGTAGAAGGCGTGAGCAAAATGCTAGCAGAAAAAATTTATCAGGAGCTGCATTAAATGTGGAACATTCCAAACTCGCTCACCATGCTGAGAATACTGCTTATCCCAGTATTTGTCGTCATTTTCTATTTACCTAACTCTACCATCCCCGCGCACATGGTCAACATGCTTGCCACCGTTTTCTTCGTGCTGGCAGCTGTGACAGATTGGCTCGATGGTTATTTAGCCAGAATGCTTAACCAAAGCTCCGCTTTTGGCGCATTCCTCGACCCTGTCGCTGACAAACTCATGGTCGCCGCCGCTTTAATTGTGCTAGTTGAGTTAGATCGCGTAGGCGCAGCGATTGCACTTATTATCATAGGCAGAGAGATTACCATCAGCGCGCTGCGTGAATGGATGGCGGGCATGGGGCACAGTGGCAGTGTTGCGGTAGCATTTATTGGCAAACTCAAAACAGCCTTACAAATGATTGCGATTCCATTTCTGCTTTATTACGACGACATTTTATTTATCGACATAAAATTTATTGGAACCATATTAATTTGGGTCGCGGCATTTTTAACATTAGTGTCAATGGCTTACTATCTAAAGGCGGCCTGGCCTAAATTAAAAAATGGATAATTTATGAAAAGACATGCAAATTAGCCTTGACACCTTCCAGAAAATCGCTAAAATGCTGCCTTCTTAACGCGGGAATAGCTCAGCTGGTAGAGCGATACCTTGCCAAGGTATAGGTCGCGAGTTCGAGTCTCGTTTCCCGCTCCAGGCATAAAAAACGGCGAAGGCAAATGCCTTCGCCGTTTTAGTTTCAATTAAGTGTAGTTAAAATTCGGCAGTAGCAAAAAGCAAAGTTTGCTACTGAGTGTTTTAGTGGCGCGATAGCAAAGCGGTTATGCCGCGGCCTGCAAAGCCGTTTAGGCCGGTTCGACTCCGGCTCGCGCCTCCACCAACTTCATAGCATTAACAATCAAACAAACTTAAATTATCCGCATCACCTGACTGCTTACTACCGATGAACCCAAACATTGGTTTTAGACTTTAACCAACTCACTACGCCCACTCATCCATCGGTTTAAATGCGCCTCAACCATTTGCGGCTGCTCTTTAAGCAATCGTTCGGCAATGACCCTCGCTTGTTCCAATAACTCAGCATCACGCTCCAAATCAGCAATTTTGAGCATGGGCGCACCACTCTGCCTCACACCAAGAAACTCTCCTGGGCCTCGCAGCTGTAAATCAGCTTGCGCGATGACAAAGCCATCATTACTTTCATAAATCGCTTTAAGTCGCGCTCTAGCCATTTCGGAGAGTGGTGTTTGGTAAAGTAGTATACAAGCGCTTTTAGCAGCGCCACGGCCTACGCGACCGCGGAGTTGATGCAGCTGGCTCAAACCCATGCGTTCAGCGTGCTCTATGACCATTAAACTAGCATTAGGCACATCCACACCTACTTCTATCACCGTAGTCGCCACCAAAAGCTGAATATCACCCGCACTAAACTGCGCCATCACACTTTGCTTTTCAGCTGATTTCATGCGTCCATGTACCAAACCCACACGCAAATCAGGGAAGGTGCTTTGCATGTGCTCATAAGTCTCAAGTGCAGTTTGCAGTTGCAAGGCTTCAGATTCTTCAATCAAGGGGCACACCCAATACGCCTGCGCGCCTTGGCTGCATGCATATCGCACCCGCTCTAGCACCTCGCCTCGCCGCTCGTCTGAAACCACTCTAGTAGCGATTGGCGTGCGTCCTGGCGGCAGTTCATCAATGACCGAGACATCCAAATCTGCAAAGTAGCTCATAGAAAGCGTGCGCGGAATAGGCGTGGCGGACATCATGAGCTGATGCGGCGCGCTAATTTCACTATTTTGCCCTTTGTTGCGCAATGATAAACGTTGTTGCACCCCAAAGCGATGCTGCTCATCGACAATGACCAAACCTAAGTTTTTAAACTGCACACTGTCTTGAAATAGCGCATGTGTACCCACGGCTAGTTGGGCATGGCCTGTAAAAATAGCTTCTGTCGACGCTGTACGCTCTTTTTTAGTTTGGCTACCCGTAAGCCACGCAATATTGATATTGAGCGGCGCAAGCCATGTTTGCATTTTTTTATAATGCTGCTCAGCTAAAATCTCAGTGGGCGCCATCATGGCGACTTGATAACCGTTTTCTATCGCCTGCAACGCCGCCAACGCCGCCACTATTGTTTTGCCACTCCCCACATCGCCCTGTAATAAACGTTGCATGGGATAAGGCTGCGTTAAGTCATGGCTGATTTCTTCACTCACCTTTTGTTGTGCTTTGGTGAGCTGAAAAGGCAATTGCGCCAGCAAGCTTTTTACAAGCTCTTGCGATTGCTTGAGAGTGGGTGCGCCAATGCCGCGTCTTCTGGCGTAATGTTGACGCATAGAAAGCTGCTGCGCTAAGAGTTCATCAAACGCTAAGCGTTGCCAACAAGGATGGCTTTTATCTTCTAGTGTTTGCAAAGCAATTTCTGGAGTGGGGTTGTGCAAAAACTGCAACGCATGTGCAAAACTAGGCATGTGATGCTGCTGGTAAATGCTCTCTGGTAGAGTTTCGCTAGTGTCGCCATTAGCCAGCGCCCAAGCCACCCATTTACGCAGCATGGCTTGAGTTAAGCCAGCAGTTGTTGGGTAAACTGGGGTGAGCGTTTCTTTAACGGGTGTAGTTTCACGAACCGCGCGTGTTTGCGGGTGCACCATCTCATAGCCAAAAAACCCATGTCGCACCTCACCAAGCGCACGAATATGCGAGCCTTCTTTAAGCGCGGCAATTTGGCTGGGGTAAAAATTTAAAAATCGTAGGAATATATCGCCACTGGCATCTTGCAGCCTGACGATTAAAGCTTTGCGCGGCTTATAGGTCACTTCTGCGTGTATCACCACGCCTTCGACTTGCGCTTGCTCACCTAAACGCAAATCACGCACTGGAGTGATATGCGTTTCATCGACGTAGCGCAGCGGCATGTGCAAAAGCAGACCTTGCACATCGCCAATACCCAATTTTTGCAAGCCCGTGAGCACGGGCTTGGTGATGCCTTTAATTTCTGAGAGTTGACTCAGAAACTATCCCAACTCTATAACGCCGTCTGCTTCAACCAGCGCATTACGTGGTAGTGATGCCACGCCCACAGCGGCACGTGCTGGATACGGCTGGGTGAAATATTCAGCCATAATGGTGTTCACTAAAGCAAAGTTAGCTAAATCGGTTAAAAAGATGTTGAGTTTAACCACGTCAGCCAATGAACCGCCAGAAGCTTCAGCGACCGCTTTAAGGTTGCTAAACACGCGGTGAATTTGCGCTTCTATGCCCTCTACCATTTGCATGCTTGCTGGGTCTAAACCAATTTGGCCTGAAAGGTAGACGGTACTACCCACTTTAACGGCTTGTGAATATGTGCCGATAGCTTGTGGGGCGTGGGGGGTGCTAATAATTTCTTTACTCATGTTTTTCCTATAAATTTTACAAACTAATTACGGTTAATCGCGGCTAATACATCCTGTTCATTACTTGCCAAATGGGCATCTTGAGCAGGCAATACATCTGCAACAATTTCTAATTTTTTCCAAGCGGCCGCTGGAGTTTCGCAATGCGCTTGCGGCACAAAAGCCGATTCTTCCACCAGCGCCATTTTATGAATGTAGCGTGGACAATTGGGGAAGGTTTCACGCACTTTAACACGTACGATGACTTTAGCTTCAGGCCAATTGGAGAGCAACTCGTCATTAGGTGTAATGCTCGCAAGGCCGTTAACACGGACACGCGCTTGGCGCTCAAAATCAATAAAAAGCAGGCCAACTTGCCCATTCACCAGCACATTACCTGCTGACATAAACATGCCGTTGCCATCATAAATCGGGAAGGCTAGCGTGGTTTCGTCCACCACTTTCACCAAACCTTTGTTACCGCCTTTGTAAGAGCAATTGGCCTGACCTTTGTCATCTACCGTTGCCAAAAAGAACATATTTTGCGCTTCAATAAACTCTGCATCAGGCGGGGCAATAATGGGCTGAATAATTCCAGCTTGCAATCTATCTGCCAGGCGCCTAGTGTCAAATTCATCTTGCAGCTGTCTATGACCTGCACTGAAATACTCACTCATACTCTCTCCCTGATGGTTTTTTTATTGTTAGCGCACTACACTCTCTGTTCGGCTATCGTACCTTTGACTCGATTAATACGTACTACATTTTGTATTTTACGGATTTGGCGCATTAGCTCCGCTAAATGCACGCGATTTTCTACTTGCACTGTAAAATAGACATTGCTGTATTGGCTACCATCGGGTTCTTCAGTGCTTACATGGTCAATATTTGAGCCAGCCTCTGCAATCACAGCGGCGATTTTCGCCAGCATTCCTCGCTCATCCGCCACAGAGAGCTTGAGGTTGACCTTAAACAGACGCTTGCCATCAGGCTCCCAATCTACATCCAGCCATTTATCAGGGTCTAACTTAAACTTTCTAATCGCTGGGCAATCATGGGTGTGGATGACCAAGCCTTTATCTTTATTGATAAAGCCTAAAATCGGGTCACCTGGTATAGGGTGGCAACAACTCGCATACTGCACCGCCATACCTTCTGTGCCGCGAATAGTAATCGTGTCTAGCGGTTTGTTATCGGGCTTAAATGGAGTTTTGCCAAAAATTTTACCAAAGAGATTGCCTATCGTACTGCTTTCCTGCTCTTCAGGCATTGTGACTGTAGCGCCTGATGCCACCAACTGATGGGCTACCATCACATTTAGGCGCTTACCTAAACCAATATCCACCAAAATCTCTTGTTTGGTTTTTGCTCCGTAATCACGCAGCAACTTTTGCCAATGAGCATCTTGCACATCTTCAGGGTTAGCATGCATCGCTTTGAGCGCTTGATTCAGCATGCGCTCACCCAAATGCTCTGCTTCTGAAGACTGCATGGTTTTGAGGTAATGCCTAATATGCGCACGCGCTTTGCCAGAAACTACATAATTCAGCCACATAGGGTTAGGTTTGGCGTGTGATGCAGTGATAATTTCCACATGGTCACCATTGCGTAGCTCTGTTCTGAGCGGCGCTAAATCTTGATTGATTTTAACCGCCACGCAGCGATTGCCAATGTCGGTATGTACCGCATAAGCGAAATCAACCCCAGTCGCGCCTTTGGGCAAAGACAAAATCTTTCCCTTGGGGGTAAATACGTATACCTCGTCGGGGAATAAATCAACCTTAAAATGTTCCAAGAACTCAATAGAGTCTACGCTATCGGTTTGCATCTCCAGCATGCGTTGTAACCATTGGTGGGTTTGCTGCTGCAATGCAGTCACATGCGCGTCAGTCGTCTTATAAAGCCAATGCGCAGCCACACCAGCCTCTGCAATGTTGTGCATTTCTCTGCTGCGGATTTGCACTTCTATTGGCGTACCAAAGGGACCAAACAAAGTACTGTGCAAAGATTGATAGCCATTCGCCTTTGGAATGGCTATATAGTCTTTAAACTTACCAGGAATGGGTTTATATAAGCCATGTAACACACCTAATGTGAGATAGCAGCTGGCTAGGTCTTTAACAATAATTCTAAAGCCGTAAATGTCGTAGATTTGCTCAAAATTAAGCGTTTTGTCCGACATTTTTTTATATACACTATATAAATGCTTTTCACGGCCTGTAATATCCGCCTCAATTTGCGAGTCTCCCATGCGCAGCTTAATGGCATCCAAAATCTTACCTACAACCTCTTTGCGGTTGCCTCGCGCGGCTTTTATAGATTTAGAAAGCACGCTATAACGCATAGGGTGTAAGTACTTAAAGCTTAAGTCTTCCAACTCTTGGTAAATAGAGTTCAAGCCCAAGCGATTAGCGATAGGCGCGTAAATATCTAGTGTTTCGTGGGCAATGCGACGCTGCTTTTCGGGTTTCATCACATCCAGCGTTTGCATATTATGTAAACGGTCGGCGAGCTTCACCAAAATCACACGTACATCTTGCGCCATCGCCAGCAGCATTTTACGAAAGTTTTCTGCCTGTGCTTGGGTAGCGCTCTGAAACTCGATTTTATCGAGTTTAGAAAGACCATCTACCAACTCAGCCACTTGTTTGCCAAATTGGTCGCTAATTTCTTGCTTAGTAATGCCTGTATCTTCCACTACATCATGCAACAAGGCGGCAATGAGTGTGGGCGTATCAAGATGCAAAGCAGCTAGAATACCAGCTACGGCTACGGGGTGTGATATGTAAGGCTCGCCACTGCGGCGCATTTGGCCTTCGTGGGCTTTGGCACTAAAACGATAGGCTTCCCAAATTTGCTCGATGTCTTGGGGTTTGAGGTACTCTTTGATGCGAAGCGTAAGCTCTGAACCCTCACTGTCAGCGGGCAGCAAGGGCGGTGCTGGGTTTACAGGCTCTGTAACTCTATGGGCAGCACCTTTGGGCATAGGATGATAAGTCCTTTAAGCAAAATAAACTTATGCGTGACCGCGGTTTAAAATTTCCAAACCTACTTTACCAGCTGCAATTTCACGCAGCGCCATCACAGTTGGCTTATCTTTAAGACCATGCGTATTCACTAAAGGTTCTGAACCATTTGCCAATTGGCGTGAGCGATATGCGGCAACCAATGTTAAGTGAAAACGATTAGGGATTTTTTCTAAACAATCATCAACGGTAATACGTGCCATGGTGAATCTCCAAATTAAATATCTATTGATTGAACAAATGCTGATGCAGCGCTAATTGTTTGCTGCAAACAAGACGCTGTGAACGAATGATGGCGCGCAAATCTTCTAACGCCATCTGAAAATCATTGTTCATTATAGCATAATCAAACTCACCCGCATGGCTCATCTCATCTCGCGCCGCCGCAAGCCTGCGCGCAATGACCTCACTGCTATCTTGCCCACGACTATTCAGTCGCTGCGCCAAAGCTTCTATTGAAGGCGGCAATATAAAAATACTAATCGCCTGTGGATACAAACTTCGCACTTGCGCTGCACCTTGCCAATCAATCTCTAAAATTAAATCACGGCCAGCCTGCAAAGTGCTGTCTACACGTTTTTGTGATGTGCCATAACGTGCGCCGTGCACATGCGCACTCTCTAAAAATTCAGCCTGCTCTAACATTTGTAAAAAGCTTGCTTCACTCACAAAGTGATAATTCACACCATCCACTTCGCCTGGGCGTGGCGCACGCGTGGTGTATGAAACCGAAAGCTCAATTTCGCTATTTGCCTGTAGCAAAGCTGAAACCAAGCTCGTTTTGCCTGCGCCTGATGCCGCAGAGACTATAAAAAGGTTACCTGTCATTATTCATTACTTTTAAAAGTTTAATCAAATTACTATTCAATATTCTGAATCTGTTCGCGCATTTGCTCAATCAAAATCTTTAGCGCCATAGAAGTTTGCGAAACCTCTGTAGAAACCGATTTTGAACCTAAAGTATTGGCTTCACGATTCAGCTCTTGCATTAAAAAGTCCAACTGTTTACCTGCTGCACCGCCAACTTCCAGTATACGCTTTACCTCACTCACATGCGCAGTAAGTCGGCTCAACTCCTCATCTACATCTACTTTTTGTGCATAAATAATCAGCTCTTGCGCAAGGCGCTCTTCGTCTATTGTTTTAATAGTTTCGTGTAGCTTTGCCGTCAGTTTTTCTTGGTAAATTTTAACTTGCTTGGGAAAAATAACTTTCACTTGTGCCACATGCTGCTCAATTTCAGCGAGTCGCTCAAGAATCACAGCTTTAAGCTTAGCGCCTTCTCTCTCTCGAGACTCTGACATCGCTTGCAACGCATCTTTAAACATCTGGCGTAAAGTTTCAGCTAGTGCTTCATTATCAACCTCTGCAGCCTCACTTGCATTCACCACCACCCCTGGCCAACGTAGCACATCTGCCACGGTTAACGACTGGCTTTGCGGAAAGTGTTGCTGCACTTTACTGCTAATCTCTGCCAGTTGTTGCAAAGCGAGCTCATCTAGCTGCGTTTGTTTAACTTGATTGCTTCGCTGCATCAAGCTAAGCCTGCACTCCACTTTGCCACGCCCTAATTTTGCGCTTATCCACTCACGCACCATAGGCTCAAAACTTCGTAATGCATCATCTAACTTGAGGTGTAACTCAAGGTAGCGATGGTTGACAGAACGCAGTTCCAAGACGATTACACCAGCAACAAATTCTTGTTCTAGCGCAGAAAAACCAGTCATGCTATAAATCATCAGTGAATATTTCCGTAATTAATTTAAGGCATCTTACCAAATCCTATACATTTCATGCCAAAATAGCTTAACTTATGTAAATTACAAACTATAAAAAAACGGAAAAATATAGACACCGCAGTATGAGCACCCAACATAATCAAGCACTTCCAGTCGGATACCAGCTTCAAGATTACGAAATTCGTAAGGTCTTGAGCGCCGGCGGCTTTAGCTTTGTTTATATCGCTCGAGACCACAACAAAAAAACAGTTGCCATAAAAGAGTACTTACCTACAGAGTTAGCTTTACGCAAAGACGGCGAGCAAACAGTGATGCCCACGCCTGAAGCGGGCAATAGCTTTAAATACGGGCTCAAATGCTTTTTTGAAGAAGGGCGTGCACTGGCTAACATTAATCACAGGAATATTGTGCGCGTGATTAACTTTTTTAGAGCCAATGAAACGGTGTACATGGTCATGCAATATGAGCGTGGAAAATCTCTACAAGAACACATCCTAGATCAAGAAAAGCCGCTGCCTGAAGAATTTATTCGCAAAGTGTTTACTGAGCTTTGTAATGGCTTACGTGAAGTACATACACAAAAATTACTGCATTTAGATATCAAACCTGCAAATATCTACATCCGCACTGACGGCTCTCCAGTGTTGCTTGATTTTGGCTCTGCTCGACAAACGCTTACTTTAATGCAACCCAATTTGCCTCCTAGCTACACCCCTGGATTTGCCTCTCCTGAACAATATATTGCACGCGACTTGCTTGGGCCATGGAGTGACATTTACAGCTTAGGCGCCACCATGTACTCATGCCTAGCGCGTGCCGCACCACTATCTTCAGATGAGAGGATGAAAAAAGATTACTTGATGCCTGCTGTAAAGTTTGGCAAACATGTATACTCTGAAAACCTGCTCAAAATTATCGATAGCTGCTTAGCTTTAGACCATATGAACAGACCGCAAAGCATATATGCTTTACAAAAGGCTTTAGTAAGTGACGCCCCAAAAATAAATGAAGATAAAAAGCCGCATTTAATGAAAAAAATAATCGACATTTTACAAACACCGCTTTAAGCTGAAGCGATAATACTATGAAATTTACGATTTATCAGCACAGCCTGCCTGGCCCTAGACCCTATAATCAAGATAGGCTGGCTTATTCCTACAGCAAAGACGCGCTATTGCTTATTTTAGCTGACGGCATGGGTGGTCACAGACACGGCGAGATTGCGGCACAACTTGCAGTGGCAGCACTCACCGATGCCTTTCAAAATCAGGCTTTGCCTACCTTGCTCGACCCTGCAAAATTTTTAAATGAGCAGTTTTTAAAAGTACATGACGCTATCCATAGCCTTGCTTTTGAACACAATCTTGAAGACTCACCACGCACCACCTTAGTCGCTGCTATTTTGCAAGACAATATGCTCTATTACTTGCATGCTGGTGACTCTCGGGTTTACCACTTTAGACAAGGTAAACTTCTGTTCTGCACAGAAGACCATTCAGTCGTGCAAATGCTTATCAAACGCGGCATGATTACACCAGATCAAGCCAGCACACACCCTGAAAAACATAAAGTATATAACTGCCTAGGTGGCGAAAGAATGCCTCAGTTAGAAATGCCCCAACCACGCGATTTACGCGAAGGTGACACCTTACTGCTATGTTCTGACGGCGTTTGGTCGGTATTAAATGATAAAGATATTGCTAAAATTTTACACGCCGGCTCTATTACTGAAAGCGTGCCTAAACTTTTAGAGATTGTGAACGCCTTGTGTGGCCCAGAAGGCGACAATATGAGTGCGATTGGTTTGCAATGGGGCGACCGAAGCAACAGCCAAGAAGCAGTTTCTACCGCCACCATGTCGCTAGGTGCTACCACCACCATCATCAACCCTGTCACACATCAGCAGCCATTAGGGCAAAAAGATGATGACTCTGACTTGAGCGACGATGAAATTGAACGCGCCATTTTAGAGATTCAAAGAGCCATTAGTAAATCCGATAGCTAAGCTGACTTAAAGATTGGTTCAGCTTGTATTCGTTTAACTTCTATTAGTTAAACATTGGCTTATAATGGCAGCTTTATTACTTTGAGGCTCCCCATGACCAGCTCAACTCGCCCAAGCCAACGCGCAAATAATCAGCTACGTTCTATTGAAATTATTCGCCACTACACCAAACATGCCGAAGGCTCAGTGCTGGTCAAATTTGGTGATACCCATGTGTTATGCACTGCCAGTGTAGAAGAAAAAATTCCAGGTTTTTTAAAAGGCAAAGGTCAAGGCTGGGTTACGGCTGAGTACGGCATGCTGCCACGTTCAACAGGCAGCCGCATGGATAGAGAAGCTGCAAAAGGCAAACAATCTGGCCGCACACAAGAGATACAACGCCTAATAGGCCGCAGCTTACGCGCAGTCATTGATTTGCAAAAACTAGGCGAACGCACCATCCATTTTGACTGTGACGTCATTCAAGCCGATGGTGGCACCCGCACCGCCAGCATTACAGGCGCTTTTGTGGCTTTACAAGATGCCGTGACTTACCTTTTAAACAAAGGCTTGATTAGCGAATCACCACTCACCAACTCTGTCGCTGCCATTTCAGTTGGTGTTTACAAAGGCACACCAGTGCTAGATTTAGACTACATTGAAGACTCAGACTGCGACACCGACATGAACGTAGTCATGACGGGCAGCGGCGGCTTTGTTGAAATACAAGGCACTGCCGAAGGTGAGCCCTTTGACCGCTCTACTATGGACAGCATGCTGGATTTAGCCGTGCATGGCATTGAACAATTAAGCGCATTGCAAAAACAAGCACTGAGTAATTAACATGGCTTTACCGTTTAAAAAACTCGTCATCGCAAGTGGCAACAAAGGCAAGCTGCGTGAAATCGCACACCTACTATCACCACTCAATATTGAAATTGTGCCGCAATCGGCTCTGGACGTACCCGAGTGCGAAGAGCCATTTTGCACCTTTATTGAAAACGCCCTTGCTAAAGCCAGACACGCGAGCAAGCTCACAGGCTTACCTGCGCTGGCCGATGACTCAGGACTCTGCGTAGACGCCCTACAAGGCGCACCAGGCGTGATTTCAGCACGCTATGCGGGCGAACCCAAAAGTGATGATCGTAACAATCAAAAATTACTTGAAGTGCTAGGCGATGAAGAAAACCGTCAAGCGCATTTTTATTGCGTCATGGTTCTCGTGCGCCATGAACACGACCCCGAGCCTTTAATTGCCGAGGGGCAATGGGTAGGCGAGATATTATCTGAATATCGCGGCAATGATGGCTTTGGCTACGACCCTTTATTTTTAGATGCAAAAACAGGAAAAACTGTTGCCGAACTACCCCTAGAAATTAAAAGCCGCATCAGCCACCGCGGCCATGCCATGACCAAACTCCTGCAAAAACTAGAAAGACTCAGCACATGAGCGCACCAGAAAAATCCGCATGGCCTAAATGGGTGCGCGACGACGGCTCTGTGGTTTCTTGCACCGAAAAAGTCAAAGTCATGACCGAAAACTTTGATGAAATCAAACAAATCGCCCAAGATGCCTTGGAAGACGGCTTGCTGATGGAAGTATCTGAAGAGCAAATGCGCGAGGCTTTGCATCGATTGGTGGATAGTTTGGTGAATCCTTATAACAAGCCATGATACCAATTTACCCAACTGGCAGCCTGAGTCCAGCGCCAATACAAGGAGGTCAGACCCTAAGTGGCTTGCGTAATCCACCGCCGCTTTCGCTTTATATTCATATCCCTTGGTGTGTGCGTAAATGCCCTTATTGTGATTTTAATTCGCACGAGTCTAAGGCTGAGATTCCTGAATCGGCTTATGTGGATGCTTTGATTGCTGATTTAGAGCAAGCCACGCCTTTGGTTTGGGGGCGTAAGATTCGTAGTGTATTTTTTGGTGGGGGCACGCCTAGCTTATTTTCAGCAGAGGCAATTGATAAAATTTTAAGCCATGTGCGCATGCTCACGCCTTTAGAATATGGCGCTGAAATCACTTTAGAAGCTAACCCGGGCACGGTGGATATTGCTAACTTTATTGGCTATAAACAAGCTGGAGTGAACCGACTTTCCATCGGTATTCAAAGTTTTGATAATCGTTTTTTAAAGGCTTTGGGGCGTATTCATGATACTGAACAAGCCATGCGGGCGGCAGAGCTTGCGCTACAAACGTTTGATAGCGTGAATCTTGATGTGATGTATGCATTGCCAGAGCAAACCTTGGCGGATGCGCTGCGTGATGCGCAAACCGCTTGCGCGCTTAAGCCTGCGCATTTGTCGTTTTATCATCTTACCTTAGAGCCGAATACGCCTTTTCACCGCACGCCGCCAAGCTTGCCTGATGATGATGCCAGCGCGTCCATGCAGGAGGAGATTGAAAAAGTTCTAGCGGTAAATGGCTATGAAAACTATGAAACTTCAGCATTTGCGCAGGCGGGTAAACAGTGCCGTCACAACTTGAATTATTGGACCTTTGGCGACTATTTAGGCATAGGTGCTGGCGCGCACTCTAAGCTTAGTTTTCACGATAAAATCATACGTCAAAGCCGACACAAACACCCTAAGCGCTATATGGAAAATGCGCCGCAGGGTTTAGCTGTAGATAATGAGTGGCAAATCCCGCAAGAAGAGCTTGGATTTGAGTTTATGATGAATGCTCTGCGATTGAACAAGGGCTTTAACAAAGATGCTTTTGAGTCGCGTACGGGCTTGCCGCTAATCACCATTAAAAATCAGCTCGCTGAAGCCGAGAAGAAAGGTTTGCTGAGCCAAACCATGACTGAGATTGCGCCCACATTAAAAGGGCAAAGATTTTTAAATGAGTTGTTGCAGATATTTTTAACCTAGATTTTCCATTAGGACTTGAAATGACAACGCTGGACAGTTTGATGGATTTTTTGTGCAAATTTGAGGGGAATAGTCGTTCTATTCACCGAAAATTTGCGCAAAAAAGACGCAAAATGGGCAAGTTGGCGTTCAAGTAGATGGTAAATCGCCTAATGGAAAATCCGGGTTTAAGCTAGCGCTTCGCTCTCAGTGATTTCATCACGAGTTTCTAACAATTGATCTAGCATGAGCAGGTCTTCTAATA
>CAZAHP010000010.1:26244-30021 GCA_964484985.1 uncultured Methylophilaceae bacterium | reverse complement strand
TGGCCTTTTTGTAGGCCTTGCAGACGCTTTAAAATTTGCGCTTTGGCGTAATCGGCAACCCATTGTGCGCGGCTTTTGGCCTTTAAGCTGGCGGTGAGGGTTTCTTGTGGGAGTGTATTGGTGCTCAATGTATTCACTTTCAATCAGGTTAATGCTGGCCGCTTATGGCGCGGGCGTTGATGTTTTGGGGTGTGAGTAAAACGGCACACGTTTTAACCACAGCAGCAGTGCATTCCAATAGATGCCTGCCACGACTTTAATGGTCATCAATGGATATTGAATCAGTAGTGTATTAAGCGCTTTTTCGCTGATTTCTTGGCGCTCTAAAGCGAGGGTTGCATTAAACACTTCTGTGTCATTTTGCAGGTTTTTCATGTGGACAAAGAGCTGCTGCCCTTCAAGTTTAAAAGCCCAGTCGTAATTGATATTCATGGGCATAAAGGGTGAAACATGGAATATTTTATCCATATTAAATACATAAAGCTCACCGTTTGAGGTGCTTCTAACCGTGGCGACTTTTTTAAAATCATGTACATAGGCAAAGTCTTCACCCCAAGGCGTATTGGTAATGTGGCTCACAATGGCTTGTATGGTTTTGCCGTCTGCCTCAAAGCAATAATAAAAGCTGACAGGGTTAAAGCAGTGCCCAAAGTAGCGCATATTGGTGAGCAGCCTAATGGCGCCACGTGGTGCTTCGCCAGTGGCGTTTTGCACTAGGGTACTGATTTCGTCTTTAAGCGGTTTTTGAGGGTTGCCGTAGTAATCTTCTCGCTTAAACCACGCCCAGTTTTTACTAAGGTAAGACCAGCGTTTGTAAGTGGTAAATAAGCTAGGCAGCTCATCTAAATCTAAATACATCATAAAGGCTAAGTATTTAAAACGGTGCTGCTTAGGTGCAAAGCGGTTGTGTGTAACCCAGCCTGTGTAAATGGCGCTATTTGAGGCTAGGCTATCACTATGTTTATTTTGCATGCGTTGCATTTTTAAAGTGCTCTAAAGCGGCAAGAGCGCTCACAACGCCATCT
The DNA here is from genome assembly GCA_964484985.1 of uncultured Methylophilaceae bacterium. GTDB lineage: Bacteria > Pseudomonadota > Gammaproteobacteria > Burkholderiales > Methylophilaceae > CAZAHP01. The sequence goes on along the minus strand of CAZAHP010000010.1, from coordinate 28,996 downwards.
TCATGAAAGCCATTGCGCCAATATGCCCCGCAATAGCCAGTGCGGTTGTGCCCGCTAATCTCAGCGTGACGCGCTTGTGCAGCTGCGCCTGCTTTTGTGTATACAGGGTGGTGATAGGTAATGCGTTTAATCACTTTTGCGGGGTTAATATTGTCAGTGTGATTGAGTGTGACGAGTATAGGGTCGGCGTATTTGTGCGGCAGCGCTAAACCTTGCAATATATTCATATTGTAGGTAACCGCCACTTTATCTAATGGTTTTTTTGTCACGTGATAGTTCCAAGCGGCCCACGCTAATTTACGTTTGGGCATCATGGTGCGGTCGGTATGCAAAACGATTTCATTTTCTTGATAAGGTATGGCGCTTAAAATCTCAACTTCATCTTTGCTAGCATCGCTGAGTATAGAAAGCGCTTCGTCACTGTGACAAGCGAAGAACACCCAATCAAACCTTTCTTCTGGGCCGTAGAGTGTTTTGATACGCACTGAAGTTTTTAGGCGTCGCACCGACTGCACAGGCGTATTAATGCGGATTTTGTCTTTAAAGCTTTCAGTGAGCTTTTCTAAATATTGCGCTGAGCCACCTTTTATCACGCGCCATTCTGGCCTGTCGTTAATTGAAAGCATGCCGTGGTTATGAAAGAACCTTACAAAAAAGCGCGCAGGGAACTTCATCATCTGCCGCGCTTCGGTAGACCAAATGGCAGCACCCATAGGAATGATGTAGTAGTCGATAAACATTTGGCTATAGCCATGCATTCTGAGGTACACGCCCAGCTCAATTTCATCGCCTTCTTCTAACAGGGTGAGTGACTCTTTATTAAAGCGCAGAATGTCTTGAATCATGGCGTAAAACTTACGGTTAAATAAGTTACGTCTTTGTGCAAAAAGCGCATTTAAGTTGGTGCCGTTGTATTCTAAGCCTGTTTTTTCACAGCGCACGCTAAAGCTCATTTCGCTGGGCTGCCATGCCACACCAAGCTCATCTAGCAAAGCGATAAAGTTTGGGTAAGTTTTGTCATTAAATACAATAAAACCTGTATCTACATTATAGTCTTTGCCTTCATACTCAATAGCGTGCGTATGCGTGTGGCCGCCAACGTGGTCGCCAGCTTCAAATACGGTAATGTCGTGGTCTTTTTGTAAATGATAGGCGAGGGCATTGCCTGCAATACCTGAGCCAATAATTGCGATTTTCATAGGGTTTATTCTGCTGCTAAATGATTCTTTGTATCTCTAATTTCTTGAGGGACAGTGCGTAAATCCCATATCAAGCCTAGTGCTGCAAGGATTTTGAGTCCGTAGTAGGTTAAATCGATTTCCCACCAATAAAAACCTTGCCTAGCAGCACCAGGGTAGTAGTGGTGATTGTTATGCCAACCTTCACCTAAGGTAATGAGCGCAATCAATGGGTTGTTACGGCTTTGGTCACGCGTGGCGTAACGTCTTGTACCCCAAGTATGTGCGAGTGAGTTGACGGTAAATGTTGCGTGATAGAGCACTACAGTAGAGATGACAAACCCCCATACAAATAGCTGCCAGCCGTTTGTTTGTAACGCTGGTGCGATATTCGCTAATAATTCGCCCAATGCAAATATGCCAGCACCAAATATAATGGGAACAATTACGTCAAACCTATCGAGAAAGCGTAACTCGGGATATTTTGCCAACTCTTTTACACGTTCAGTCTTGGTGGCAAAGTGCATTTCAGATAAAAACCAACCGATATGGCTCCAGAAAAAACCATGCTGAACGGGGGAGTGCGCATCTTCTGGTTTTTCAGAGTGGGCGTGGTGATGCCTGTGATGTGAAGCCCACCATAATGGGCCACGTTGTACAGCAGTAGCGCCTAAAATCGCAAAAATAAACTGCATAAAGCGTGAGGTTTTAAAGGCTTTGTGTGAGAAATAGCGGTGATAAAAACCTGTAATCGCGAACATTCTAATGGCATATAAGCCAAGGCAAAATAATATAGCAAACCAACTAGAGCCAACCCAAATAAGCGCAATAAAACTTAAATGCATCGCCAAGAATGGTAATACTCGTAGCCAATCGACATGGTTACCAAGCTCAGCATCAGCGCTGTTGCTTGGGGCAGCACTGCTATCAAGCCAGCGTATGAGTTTGTTTAACACGATTGATATGACTCCATTCTATGATGCTTCTATAGCCTGCTTGCTATTACTAAAATTGCTGAAACCTTAAGGTGCTTTTACCTTTTGTGTTGCTTGCTGAGGTACTTTACGTAATTGATCTAAACTATAGCCCATATCTTTAACCATGGATGTGAGCTTTTTATAGTCTTCATCGCTAATCGTTGGCGTTCTTGCCATAATCCATACATAGTCTCGCGCATTTCTAGCAATAATGGTTTGATCATAATCAGAAGATAAGTAAGTAATGCGATATTCAGCTTTAATCGGCCAGATAAATTGCATCCCCCAAATGGCGTTACCCGTATTTTCACGCACAAAACCTCGTGGGTTATAGCGCTTAGTTTCGCCATTAAATGCAGCCTTGTTAAATGTAAACACTGTATCGATGCTGCCATCTTTGAGAAGCTTATATGACTCAATGGCGTTATAGGCCTCAGTTTCAATTTTAGTGGGGATGTGCGCGATGACATACCAATCACCCATAAATCTGGGTAAATCAACTTCAGCAACCGTGGCAATTGAGGGCTGGTTTGATGTGGCACATCCGCCAAGTAGTGTACACAGTGCTAAAAAACAAGCTTTTAAATGTTTTGTCAT
>CAZAHP010000010.1:21404-26144 GCA_964484985.1 uncultured Methylophilaceae bacterium | reverse complement strand
GCTATTTTAACTCGTAGCTGATGACATAGCCCTCAGGGGTGGTAGATTTTAATGCTACCCATTCTTTTTGCTGATTGGCACCTATTGTGTACCATAAATCTATCTTCATTTTTGGCGCTGTGAGTGAATAATGCTGCGCTTGAGTGGGTTTGCCGCGCACCTGAATTTCTTCATTCCCCAAAGCCGTTATTTTGGCGTCTAACCAATCACCTGTTTGCGGGTTAAGTAGCTTTGATTGCTCTAACATCTTTGGGTTCCAATAGGCGAATGTCATGACACATTCACCTAATGTTTCTTCCCCCTTAGGGTTTTTGACCACGAATTTAGCCGCTTCTAAGCTACCTGTGACATCTGTAATCTCTTTATTCTCTTCGGTGTGGGTTTTGATATTAGTTAAGCAATCACCTTGCCACTCTTCATTTGCCACATGGTTGTATTTGTAAGCATTAATAAATAATACTTTTACATTAAATTTGGCTTGGCTTAATATTTTTTTACTGTTGCCATTTTCTGTAAGTGTGAAGCTGTGTTGGCCTATAGAGCGGCCATCTAGCTTGGCATTAAATACCCACTCTTTTGCATAAGCTGACTGTGATGCACTAGCCAATAGCAGAGCAGTGAATATAATGGAGTGTGTTATTTTCATTAGGGGCTCCTATTGTTTTGGCAGCCAAGGCAGTAGCGCATTGGTATTTTCGATGTAATTGGCATAGTCGGGGCGACGTTGGCAAATATCTTTTTCTAATAAAGATACGCCACTTACTTTGACAAGTAATAAGGTCATCAAGGCTGGCCCTAAAATAGACCACCAAGCACCTGCGGCTAGCGCAATTAAGAAATAGCCCCACCAAATACAGCACTCGCCAAAGTAATTAGGGTGGCGGCTCAGTTTCCACAAGCCAGTATTGAGCACCAAACCTTTGTTGGCGGGGTTTGCTTTAAATTTAGCGAGTTGTAAGTCGCCAGTAGTTTCCCAAATTAGACCTAACAGCCAGATTGCAACGCCTAGATAATCTAATAGATTCAGTGCTGAGTCTGAGTTCATTGCACCCAAGAGAGGCAAACCTACAATCCAAGCTAAAATCACTTGAAGCACAAATACGATATACAAGCTTTTAAGCCAAAAGTGTGGTTCATTGTTACTGCGTATGGCTTGATAACGATGATCTTCATGATTGCCTCTGTTGCGCCATGATAAGTGTATGCATAAACGAGTAGCCCAAATTGCCACCATGGTGATGATAAGATAAGCCCTAGTGTTGGGGGTGGGGTTGAGGTAAAAGTAAGTGCAAGCACTTAGTAAGAAAAACAAGCTCCACATACTATCTACTATGGTCACATTTTTGCGAGCCACACTGTACAGCCACCCTAACAAGCCAAAGGCCAGCATGCTGTATAGTGCTTTAAGATAAAGATGCCACTCAAACATGGGTTTCTCCAGTTACACTTTCTTTATAATCATTGCTATATCCATCAAACTTAATGCTAAGTTTTAACATTAAAGGTGTCATGATAGCCCAGCCTATTGATAACATTAGCATGCTTATTTCTAAATGAGTAAAACTAATCGCACCAAGCTTACTTGCACCTAAGTAAGCCAGTGGACCACCTATAGCACCAAATAATACCGCTATTAATGTTTTACCACGCATCCATCGTAAGCTGATGTTGAGCGTGACCGCAAATAGCAGCCAAAGAGCGTACATCCATGATGGAAGTAAGAGTGTAGAAATATCGTGTTGAGGGAAGGCGGATAGCCCAAAGCTCAATAGGCTTTGGTCAAGGATTGGACCAATAAAAACAGCAAGTGTTAATAATATTGCTTCATTGCGCCAGTTGTTCGCTTGGGATAAGTGCCATGCAACGACAGGAATAGCAAACAGAATGCCCAGCCAAGGCATGGCGTGCGCGCCACCGTAAACGCAAGCGAACCAACCTAACTGAAAACCAACAAAATTAATCACTAATCGTTGCATAGTCTACCTTAATTACTGCGCTCAAATAAATAGTGAGTGACCCACCATTCTTGACCATTACGATAGCCGAATAGTTCTGCACAGGCCATATAGAAAATACGCCAGCGATTGCGCCACATTTCAGCATCTTGTGCCCCATAAGTTTTGATTAAGATGGGCGTGATTAAATCAGCATTTTTATCCATATTTTCTAACCAAGCATTCGCCGTTTTTTCGTAGTGCGTCCCATTCCAACGCCAGCGCTCTGCAAGTTTTAAATGCTTTTGAAAGTGCAGTGGTAAATCGTCGCTTGGCATCATGCCGCCACTGAAAAAGAATTGGCTCATCCAATCATCATCACCTTGCACTTCAAATGCATAAGGCGTGCTGCGGTGTACAAATATGTGTTTAAAAAATTTGCCATTGGGTTTTAGCCAGCTTGCTACTTTGCTATAAAGCGTGGGCCAATTGCGCATATGTTCAAACATTTCAACTGAAACAATACGGTCATAGGTGCTCGGGGCTGAAAATACATTCATATCAGCAGTGATGATATTGAGGTTGCTTAAGCCGCGCTCTTTTGCGGTTGCCATAATGTATTCGCGCTGAGAATTTGAATTAGAAACACCCGTAATGCTAGCGTTTGGATAGTTTTTTGCCATCCATAAAGATAGTGAACCCCAGCCGCAACCTAGCTCTAAAATCTGCTGCCCATCTCTTAAATCTGCATGTTGGCAGGTTTGTGCTAAAGCGAGTGCCTCAGCATCATCTAGCGTTTGTGTGTTCGGCATCCAAAAGCAGCTGCTGTATTTGCGATTTTGTCCTAAGCATAAATGAAAGAACTCTGCAGGCACTTCATAATGCTGGGCGTTAGCTAGCTCAGGCAAAGGTGCAATATCTGCGGTATTCATGGATGCTAAAAAGTGTGTGAGTTTTGCCATGCCGCTTTCACAGTCGTTGGCAACTATTTCTTGTAATCGTTTTTCACATAATTGCCTAATACCTTTACGTACTAAAACATCTGGTAACTTGCCTGATTCTGCTAATTGAATGGCTAAACTCATTGGTGCTATTTTCCTAATTGAAAAGTATTAATTCTATCTAACTTAAAAGGTGTGTAGATGTTTACAAGTTAGATGTTGTTTGTATCGACAGCAGGGTACACTATGTAGCATAGTTAATGGCATTATTTGGTCTTATGTTGATGCTTGTCAAGCTACCACTCACCATTTTTGTTATGCCTCCAAGATGGTGCATCCACAAGAAATTTTTACTTTGAATACACTGTTTTTTTTTAATTATCATTGTATTGATGCAGTTTTAATAATCAGCCCCTCTACTTATCTATTGATACGTAACAGATGCCTGTTTGGATGCTAAGCATGCAAATTTTGCGATGACCTAAATTTTTGAGTTAAATTGACTCTTTAAATCAAAGCTTCTTTAATTCGTTGAGTAGTTAACTTTGTGTGGTGTATACTGATTGGTATAGTCCAAATATTGGGGATGAATGATGGTTTGCCATAAAATATGCAAGTTGTTATGCCTTGTTGTGCTTGTTTTTATTACGTCATGTTCGCATAAAGCCATACATGAGCAAAAGCAATCTCAAGATTGGCCAAGTTTTGGAAACAGCTTAACAAATCAGCGTTTTTTTCAATCTAATCAGATTAATGCGGATAACGTTAATCAACTCCAAGCCGCGTGGCAATATCATAGCGGTGTGAAAGCTAGCTTCCAATCTACACCTATAGTCAAAGATGGTGTGATGTATTTGTCACTACCATTTAATCACGTTGTAGCCCTTAACGCGAAAACAGGCGAGCAGCTTTGGCGTTATGAGCATCAGCGCAGGCAAGGGTGGAATATGTGTTGTGGACCTGCAAATCGTGGTGTGGCTGTAGCAAATGGTAAAGTGTTTATTGGTACTGTAGATGCTCGTTTAATCGCCCTTGATGCCAAGACAGGCTTAAAATTATGGGATATTGATGCCGTAGAGAACGCAGTAGTGACTGAGGGACAAAACTCTCTCAATAGCCAAGACCCTAACAGCCTACGCAAGGTCACAGGCGGCACGGGCGTTGGGATTTCTATGGCGCCAGTTGTGTATAAAGGTAAGGTGATTGTCGGTATAACTGGTGTTGGCTATGGTTTGCATATTGATAACCCTAGAGCCGATGCGCCGCTGGGTGCAGTGATAGGTGTGACAGGCCGCTATGGCAGGCCTGGGTTTTTGGCGGCATTTGATGTTAACACTGGTAAGCGCTTGTGGCAGTTTGACACGATTCCCGCGCAGGGCTGGGAGGGTGTGTTTGCAGAAACCACATCAGATGGTGTTTCCCTTAATAGAGATGTCGCTGCAGAAAAAGCAAGGCTTTCTGATTATCCAGACGCTGCACGTTTTGGGGGTGGTTCTGCATGGAGTACACCAGCGATTGATACTAAAACAGATGTTCTATATTTTGGTACGGGCAATCCCTCACCGCAAATGAATGATATTACCCGCCCCGGAGACAATCTATACACGGTATCATTAATTGCACTTGATACGCAAACGGGCAAGCTAAAGTGGCACTACCAGCAAGTCCCACACGATTTATGGGGCTATGATTTAGCTAGTCCGCCTGTACTATTTAACTTAAAACATCAAGGCAAAACAATTCCCGCAGTCGCTCAAGCCAGCAAAACAGGCTGGCTGTATATACATGAGCGCGCAACAGGCAAACTTTTGTTAAAGTCTGAAGCTTTTGTGCCGCAAAAAAATCTTTTTACCAAACCAACTGCT
>CAZAHP010000010.1:0-21304 GCA_964484985.1 uncultured Methylophilaceae bacterium | reverse complement strand
AATTCTATTTTTGGTTACAAGCAGGGTGATAGCCTGCTTGTATATCGATTGCCGTAATGAAGCTTCAGCGTTTTAACTCAAGCTCTGCGATTTAATTTAGCGCGCGTGATGGCTAGCAGTATTAAGGCTGTTATCATCAAAATGAAGCTGGGTGGAAGCGGGATGCTTGCCACAATCACATAAGGCGTGACTTCGATAAATCTTGTTGCATCTATTAAATTAAGTTGAATAGAGTTGCTTGCAAAAATTTGAGCCACTTGCATAGCTGTTAGTGCAGGAGTGCCACCGCCTGTATAGATAATAGGGTTCATCAGGTTGGTGTTGTTGCCCGCCACGTGCTCCAAGCCTAGATTGTGAGCTAGCTCATGTGCAATTAAGGCACCTCCGAATTGTCCAGCAGCAAAGCTAGAGTTGACGATAGCGAATGAGCCTGGGCCGTCACCTAAAGTGGCGCAGCCAATAATATTGTTCCCAAAGCTACCGCAGTAACTGATGGTATCCACAAAAAATAATGAAAGGCCTCTGTAATTGCTCGGTGCGCTCTGAATGGCTAGACTAAACACGGCATCTAATTTTGCATCGGAATTAATATTCAAAAGGGTAGAATTTACGATTGTTTGTACGGCGTTAAAACGAATATCTATCGGCGTGTTGCCAAACGCGCTTTGTGAAAAAATCGCATCTATAGATGTTTCATGTAATGTGGCAAAGCCAGCGTACGATTTTTGTGCGAATGATAAGGTAAAAATTAACAATAACAAGCTTGTGGTAACAAGCGATTTGATACTGGCTCGATTTGTAATCATGGCAACCTCTTAGGGTGTTCTACTAAACTATAGTACTGTATTGTACACTAAAAAATATGGCAGCAATATTACAAACACTGCTTCAAGCCTATAAAATAAGGCGTGTTATCATGATTCGTATTTTAAATACTTGCTGTTCGTGTTTGATGCTAAAGAGTACGTCCTACTAGCATATTTGGCTTGATAGTGGTATGATGCCGCCTCTGCGATTTTGCAGTTAATTTGCGCACAACCCATTTAAGGGTGCTTAATTATATTTAAGTGTTTTTGGTGTTGTGTGAATGAATAACCCTTTTAGAAAGAGATTACTATGTCAGTCACCATGCGTGAAATGCTAGAAGCTGGAGTTCACTTCGGCCATCAAACCCGTTACTGGAACCCAAAAATGGCACCGTACATTTTTGGCGATCGTAACAAAATTCATATTGTTAACTTAGAAAAAACTTTGCCGTTGTTTGAAGATGCGTTGAAATTCATTCGTCAACTTGCAGCAAACAAAGGTCGTATTTTATTTGTTGGCACAAAGCGTCAAGCACGTGAAATCATTAAAGAAGAAGCATTGCGCGCTAATTGTGCATTCGTAAATCACCGTTGGTTAGGTGGTATGCTCACTAACTTTAAAACAGTTAAACAATCTATCAAGCGCTTGAACGACTACCAAACAATGTTGGAAGACGGCAGCTTAGATAAATTCGGTAAAAAAGAAGTGTTGGGCTATAAGCGCGAAGTTGAAAAATTAGAGCGCTCTATTGGCGGCATTAAAGAAATGGGCGGTTTGCCTGATGCTATTTTCATTATCGATGTAGGTCATGAAAGTGGTGCTATTACTGAAGCTGCTAAGCTCGGTATCCCAGTCATTGGTGTTGTAGATACCAATAACTCACCAGACGGCGTAGCTTATGTGATTCCAGGTAACGATGACTCAAGCCGTGCAATTCGCTTGTACGCTCGTGGCATTGCCGATGCAGTGTTAGAAGGCCGTAGCCAATCAATCAATGAAATTCTAAAATCAGCTGAAGAAACAGTTGAAGAATTCGTAGAAGAAGCTGCAGCAGAGTAATTCCCTATAAAAAAAGGGGCGAATAGCCCCTTTTTTTATATCTGTCACAAAGATTTAGTATTGTTGAGTGTTTGGTAGTATTTAAAATGTAATTTGGTGCTTAGCTAAAGTTGCTGGGCGCATTGATTAAATTTAAGGAGTTTAATATGGCGGAAATCACCGCAGGTATGGTCAAAGAGTTGCGCGAGCGCACCGATGCACCAATGATGGATTGCAAAAAAGCATTGTCAGAAGCTGAAGGCGACATGACACGTGCAGAAGAAATCTTACGTGTTCGTTTTGGTAACAAAGCAAGCAAAGCGGCTGGCCGTGTAGCTGCTGAAGGTACTGTAGGTATCAGCATCAGCGCCGATGGTAAATCTGGTGCAATGATTGAAGTAAACTCAGAAACTGACTTCTGTGCTAAGAATGATGACTTCTTAAAATACGTACGTGAGTTAGCAGACGTAGTTGCAACTAACAATCCTGCAAATATTGAAGCTGTTGCTGCTTTGCCTATGGGTGCAAGTACTGCTGAAGATATGCGTACTCAATTAATTGGTAAAATTGGTGAAAATATTACCCCACGTCGTTTTGTTTCTGTAAAAGCACAAGGTAAATTAGCAAGTTATGTGCACGGTAGCAAAATTGGTGTGTTAGTAGACTTGGTGGGTGGCGACGATGTATTGGCAAAAGATATTGCGATGCATATTGCAGCAGCTAAGCCAAAATCATTAGATGCAAGCGGTGTGGCACCTGAGTTGATTGAAGCTGAGCGTCGTGTTGCAATTGAAAAAGCAAAAGAAGCAGGCAAGCCAGATGCAATGTTAGAAAAAATTGCAGAAGGTACTGTTCAAAAGTTCTTGAAAGAAGTGACTTTGCTCAGCCAAGCTTTTGTTAAAGATGACAAAATGTCGATTGAGCAATTACTCAAATCTAAAGGCGCTAGCGTGGCTTCATTTACTATGTATGTAGTGGGTGAAGGCATTGAAAAAGTCGTGACAGACTTTGCCGCTGAAGTGGCTGCTGCTGCTAAACTTTAAGGTTTATGAGCCGCGATGATTGCGGTTCATAAATTTTAGTTTTACAGCTGTAGTTTTCAGGCTATGATTAAAAAAATTAACAGTGCGGTTTTAAGCTAAATCGCACTGTTGTCACATATAAATCTCATCTATAAGGGGTCACATGTCTAAACCAGCATACCAACGCATCTTACTTAAGCTTTCAGGTGAGGCACTGATGGGTGACGATAGCTATGGTATTAACCGTGCTACTATCACACGAATCGTGAATGAAGTTAAAGAGGTTGTAGACTTAGGTGTGCAAGTAGGTGTGGTGATTGGTGGTGGTAATATTTTTCGCGGCGTAGCGCCTGCTGCTGCTGGCATGGATAGAGCAACTGCCGATTATATGGGCATGTTGGCCACGGTGATGAACGCGATGGCCTTGCAAGATGCCATGAAAAATATAGGCTTGAGTGCACGTGTACAGTCTGCTCTCAATATCCAACAAGTTGCTGAGCCCTATATTCGAGGTAAGGCTATTCGCTACCTAGAAGAGGGTAAGGTAGTGATTTTTGGTGCTGGCACAGGTAACCCTTTCTTTACTACCGATACAGCAGCTGCGCTTCGTGGCATGGAAATTAACGCGGAAATAGTACTTAAAGCGACCAAGGTCGATGGTATCTATACGGATGACCCTAAAACAAACCCAGAAGCAATGCGTTACAAAACTGTTAGTTTTGATGAGGCAATTAACAAAAACCTCAAAGTGATGGATGCAACAGCGCTAACGCTCTGTCGTGACCAAAAGCTTCCGATTAACGTGTTTAGTATCTTTAAGCAGGGTGCCTTGAAACGAGTTGTGATGGGTGAAGATGAGGGAACTAATGTTATTATCTAATATTGATGTGTCAGTTATGTGTCATGTTTAAACGACTGTCAAGTTGTGATAGAAAGTAAAGTAAGGAATACATCATGCTAAATGAATTAAAAAAAAGCAGCGAACAAAAAATGCAAAAATCTATAGAGTCTTTGCGTTTAGATTTAGGTAAGATTCGTACAGGTCGCGCCCATACTGGTTTGTTGGATCATGTCATGGTTGAGTACTACGGCTCGATGGTGGCAATTAATCAAGTTGCGAATGTGAGTTTAGGTGATGCGCGCACCTTGAATGTACAAGCTTACGAAAAAAATATGAGTAGTAAAGTGGAAAAAGCGATTCGTGATGCTGATTTGGGCTTAAACCCAGCCACTAATGGTGACATTATCCGTGTGCCTATGCCTATGCTGACTGAAGAGCGTCGCAAAGATTTGATTAAAGTGGTCAAGACTGAAGGCGAGGGTGCAAAAGTAGCACTACGAAATATTCGTCGTGATGCAAATGACGCTTTAAAGAAAATGATTAAAGACAAAGAAATTAGTGAGGATGATGAGCGTCGCACACAAGATGACGTGCAAAAACTCACTGATAAGTATGTGCTTGAAGTAGATAAAATGCTTCAAGTAAAAGAAACAGAACTCATGGCGGTTTAGTAGATAACCGTACTTATGCAGGTTTTTAACCATATTCTTGGAGCTTAGTTTGGCACTTTTTTCTAGCTCCACCAAAAACATCCCTGTTGTGGCTACCGTTCCACGCCATATTGCTGTCATTATGGATGGTAACGGTCGCTGGGCAAGAAAGCGTTTTATGCCCCGTATTGCAGGGCATAAACGTGGTGTAGACACTGTGCGTGATATTGTTAAACATTGCGCAAACATTGGTGTTGAGTACCTTACCCTTTTTGCATTTAGTAGCGAGAATTGGCGCAGACCCCAAGAAGAGGTTAATTTTCTGATGGGCTTGTTTGTAGAGGCTCTGAAGCGTGAAGTGGAAAAGCTACACAAAAATAATATTAAACTCATCATTATTGGTGACCGTTCGCGCTTTGACCAGTCTTTGCTTATTCAGATTGAAGAGGGCGAAAAAACTACAGCCAATAATACTGGCTTGACATTAACTATCGCTGCAAATTACGGCGGCAGATGGGATATGTTGCAAGCTATGAATCGTATGCTCGAAAGTAAGCCTGACTTTCGTACTGATTTATCTCAGCCAGCTGAATATAAGCAGTTTGACGAGCAAGATATTACACCTTACCTTTCTATGCATTACGCGCCTGAGCCAGATTTATTTATTCGAACTGGTGGTGAAAAGCGCATCAGCAACTTTTTACTTTGGCAGCTTGCTTATACCGAACTTTATTTTACTGACACCTTATGGCCAGACTTTAATGAAGCTGCGCTAGATTCTGCTATTGATTCATACCAACAACGTGAGCGCCGTTTTGGGCGCACTAGCGAGCAATTAGAAGACGGTAAGCATGCTTAAAGATCGTTTGTTAACTGCTTTTGCGCTGATACCTATTTTTATCGTTGCATTATTTTACTCACCAAGTAGCATGTGGATGCTCTTGATGTTAGCCATCTCAGCAATCGGTGCTTGGGAGTGGGCGTGCATGATTAAGCTTAGTCGTGCTTCCTCTGTGATATTTGTGATGGTATTGATGGCCTTGGGCCTTGTAATTGGCTTTGCTGAGCAATTCAAGTTTGCGCAATTACCAGAAAAAAGCTTACTTTACGGTTTGGTCGCAGCAGTTATGTTCTGGATAGTGATCGCCCCTATTTGGCTAACTACTAGATATACTCTTAAAAACAAAACACTTTTAATTGTTGTTGGTATTGTCATTGTGATGCCAACATGGCTTGCATTTGTTAAGTTGCGTGAAATTGGCGCTTGGTTGTTATTGGCTTTGATGTTGGCAGTCTGGATTGCTGATAGCGCAGCTTACTTTGCTGGTAAGCGATTTGGTAAACATAAGTTAGCACCTCAAATTAGCCCAGGAAAGACATGGGAGGGCGTTGCGGGGGCTTTGTTGGCAATTACCGTATATGGATTGGTACTCTGCATGACATTAGACAAAAGTTTATGGTATGTAATAGGTTTATGGCTAATGACAGTACTCAGTATTATGGGTGACTTGCTAGAGTCGTTGATTAAACGACAAGCTGGGGTTAAAGATAGCGGTAGCTTACTGCCTGGCCACGGTGGCGTACTTGATAGGATAGATGGGCTAACCTCTACACTACCATTAGTCGCTGCTTATATTTACTTTCCGCAAATACTGGCTGAGTTAAGCTGATGAGCAACACAGATAATGCAGTTCAAAATGTGACCATACTAGGTGCTACGGGCACTATTGGTATGCATACCTTAGATGTCATTGATAGGCACAAGTCACGTTATCAAGTTTTTGCGCTTACCGCTAATAGTAAAGTGGATGAGTTGTTTGCCTTATGTGAACGTTATCAGCCGCGTTATGCAGTGATGCTAGAGGCAGATGCCTCAGAAAAGCTAAGCAAAAGGTTGAAACAATCAGGTATTCAAACTCAAGTGCTCAGTGGTGTAGAGGGCTTGATAGAGGTTTCTACGCACCAAGACATGCACACTGTAATGGCTGCTATAGTTGGCGCAGCGGGTCTGCAGCCAGCAATTGCAGCTGCAATTGCTGGTAAACGTATTTTATTGGCGAATAAAGAAACCTTAGTCATGTCTGGCAGTCTATTCATGCAGGCTGTAGTAAAGGGCGGAGCTACTTTATTACCTATTGATAGTGAGCACAATGCTATTTTTCAGGTGATGCCGCAGCAAAAATTTGCGCATTTAAAAGATGCTGGAATAAGCAGAATATTACTTACAGCTTCAGGTGGGCCATTTAGAAAAGCAAGTGTTCAAGAGTTAACTGCTGTTACGCCCAAACAAGCGCTTAATCATCCTAATTGGGTAATGGGGCCAAAAATTACGATAGACTCAGCGACCTTAATGAATAAGGGTTTAGAGGTGATAGAGGCGCATTGGCTCTTTAATGCTGCGCCTAGTCAAATTGATGTAGTAGTGCATCCTCAAAGCGTAATTCATTCAATGGTGGAATATATAGACGGCTCTGTGCTTGCTCAGCTAGGCAACCCAGATATGCGTACGCCAATTGCCTATGCTTTAGGATATCCTGATAGATTAGCTAGTGGCGTAAGTAGTTTAGATTTGTTTAAAATTGCGCGTTTAGATTTTGAAGCGCCTGATACTGCTCGCTTCCCATGTTTACGCTTAGCATTTGATGCACTAAAGCTTGGTGGTACTGCGCCTGCAATATTAAATGCGAGCAATGAGATTGCTGTGCAGGCCTTCTTGACTGGTCAAATAGGGTTTATGGATATACCTAGAATGATAGAAAGTGTACTCGAAAATGCTAGCATCAAAACTGTGTCTGAGCTCAATGATGTGATTGAGGCTGATGCAGTGGCTCGCGATTCATCGCTAGCATGGATACACGCGATGAGTAAAAGTAGAGACATGAGGCACGTAGCTGGATGACAGCTTTAACTATCCCTGCATTTTTGCTCGCAATTGGTGTGCTTATCACCATACACGAATACGGTCATTTTCAAGTGGCGCGTTGGTGCAATGTGCGAGTGTTACGCTTTTCCATAGGTTTTGGTAAGGCGTTATATACAAAGCGCTTTGGTAAAGATCAAACCGAATTTGTCATCGCTGCAATTCCTTTGGGCGGCTATGTCAAAATGTTAGATGAGCGTGAACTAGAAGCTGAAGCACAACAAAATAAGCAAAACCCAGAAGCGTCTCAATTACCTTCCGTTGCATATTCAGAGCAGGAGTTAAGTCGGGCTTTTAATCGTCAAGCGATTTGGAAGCGAATGGCGATTGTTGCCGCAGGCCCTGTCGCAAACCTATTGTTGGCAATATTTATCTATTGGCTATTGTTTATGCATGGTGTGATGGGATTAAAGCCAATATTAGGTGAAGTTGAGCCAAAGTCACCAGCCGCTATTGCTTCTATGAAGCAAGGTGAAGTTATACAGAAGGTAGCGGGTGTTGCTGTGAGCAGTTGGCAGGATGTACACTGGCTTATGCTCAAGCAAGTAATGAAAAGCTCAGTGGTTGAAATTGAGGCGAGCAATGGGCTTAATGAGCTACACTTGCACCACATTAATCTGACGACTATCAGTGAGCGTGATTTAGAAACGGATTTTTTGAGCAAGCTAGGTTTAAAGCCATATCAACCTGTTGCTATGCCTGTCATAGGTGAAGTGTTAAGCGGAAGTGCAGCTGAAAAAGCGGGTCTAAAACAAGATGACAAGGTTTTGCAAGTCAACCAGCAAAACATACAACGCTGGGAGCAGCTTGTTGATGTGGTAAGACAAAACCCAGGCAAAAAAATGCAGTTAAATATTTCACGAGCAGGCGCTGCGATGGAGCTAAGTGTCACACCTGATGTTTATAAAGAGAATGGAAAAGCTTTTGGGCGCATAGGAGCAAGTTATCATCTAGAACAGTCGGAGTTGGATAAGCTATTAGTAAATGTGCAGTATCCAGCGTTAGAGGCGCTTAATAAAGCAATAGATAAAACATGGGACACTTCAATTTTTAGCTTAGAAATGCTTGCGAAAGTAGTGACTGGTAAAATGTCATTGAAGAGCGTAAGCGGTCCTCTAACGATTGCAGATTTTGCTGGAAAAAGTGCAAATGTGGGATGGAAGTCTTATGTTGGATTTGTTGCCTTAATCAGCATTAGCCTAGGTGTACTCAATCTCTTACCTATTCCAGTATTAGATGGTGGTCATTTGTTGTATTATATCGTTGAATTTTTTAAAGGCAGTCCTGTATCTGATAGTTTTATGGAAGCAGGGCAGCGTATCGGTTTGTCACTACTAGGTATGTTGATGTTAGTAGCTTTTTATAATGATATAAACCGATTTATAACAGGTTAACTTAATGACAAAAGTAAAAATTAAACATCTGCTCCCATGGGCAATATTAAGTGCTTACACTTTCCCTGCTGCAGCTGTTGAGCCATTTGTAGTGCAAGATATTCGTGTTGAAGGTATACAGCGTACAGAGGCTGGCACTATATTTAACTACTTGCCAGTAAAAGTAGGCGAGACGATGAATGATGAAAAAGCGACTCAGGCGATTAAGTCATTATATGGTACAGGCTTTTTTAAAGATGTGCGTATTGAGGCGGATAATGGCGTGTTGGTGGTTATGGTACAAGAACGTGCTGCCATCTCACAAATTGACTTTGAAGGTAATAAGTCATTCCCTTCTGACAAAATGAAAGAAGGTTTAAAGCAAATTGGTTTGTCGGAGGGGCTAATATTCGACAAATCATTACTAGACCGTGCAGAGTTGGAGATTAAGCGTCAATACCTTTCGCAAGGTAAGTATGCGGCTACTGTTAAAGCTGTAGTCAATCCTCTAGAACGTAATCGCGTTGCAGTGCGCTTTAATATTGAAGAGGGTGCAGTTTCTAAAATTAAAAGCATCAATTTGGTAGGTAACAAAGACTTCGATGAAGACACTTTGCGTGAAAATATGCAACTTACCACACCAAATTGGCTATCTTGGTTTAATAAAGATGACCAATACTCTAAACAAAAGCTCACTGCTGACTTAGAGGCTTTACGTTCGTTTTATATGAATCAAGGCTATTTAGAGTTTAATATTGACTCAACACAGGTTTCAATTACTCCTGATAAGCGAGATATTTATATCACGGTAAATATAACAGAAGGGCCGAAATATACAGTCAGTGATATTAAGTTGGCTGGCGAGTATCTTATTTCAGAGGCTGAGGCCAAATCCCTATTAGTGGTTCAGTCTGGTGAAATATTCAGTCGTCAAAAAATAACTGAGTCGACTAAGGCACTAAACGATCGTTTAGGCAATGATGGTTATGCTTTTTCAAACGTCAACGCAGTGCCTGAATTAGATAAAGATAAGCATACGGTAGCTTTTACATTTTTTGTTGACCCAGGCCGTCGTGTATATGTGCGCCGTATTAATCTTACGGGAAATACACGCACTCGAGATGAAGTGTTGCGACGTGAAATGCGCCAATTAGAGTCTTCATGGTATGGCGCAGATAAAATTGCACGTTCTAAACAACGTTTGGAGCGCCTAAATTATTTTGACGATGTGAACGTTGAGACTCCAGCTGTCCCAGGCACTACAGACCAAGTGGATATGAATATCAATGTGACTGAAAAATCTACTGGCAGTGTTCAGTTTGGTGCTGGTTTGTCGAGTAATGACGGTATTGTATTTGGTGTGACTGTTAACCAAAACAACTTTTTGGGTACAGGTAATCGCGTTAGTGCGCAAGTGAACACAGGTAGTGTGAATACCACCTACTCACTTTCTTACACTGACCCATATTTTACTCCAGATGGCGTGAGTCGCGGCTTTGATATTTATAGACGTGACGTTGATACTAGTTCACTTTCTACTGCTAGTTATAGTAGTTCGTCTTATGGCCTAGGTGTAAGATTCGGTTTACCACTGAATGAGCGTGACTCATTATCTGCTGGCCTTACCTTTGATAGCACTACCATCGACTTAGATAGCTCAAGCCCTATACGCTTCAGACAATACTGTGGCAATACTAGTGGATGTAGCAATACAAGCTTAGTTTTAAACACGACATGGGCACATGATACTCGTGATAACGTGCAGTTTCCGAGCCGGGGCGTGCTGCAAAGATTGTCTGCCGATTTAGGCTTGCCAGGTTTAGATTTAGAGTATTACAAATTTGAGTACAAGCACTCATGGTTCTATGATTTTAATAAAAACTATGTGCTAATGCTTAATGGTGAGCTGGGTTATGCAGACAGTTATGGGGAAAGAGATTTTCCATTCTTCAAAAACTTTTATTTGGGCGGTGTAAACTCTGTACGTGGCTTTGATAATGGTACTATTGGACCTAAAGACGTAGATCCTGATAATGGTAATGTATTTGCAGTCGGTGGCACTAAGCGAGTGTTAGGTAATGCTGAGTTTTTCTTTCCTGTACCAGGTTTAAATGACTCTAAACAATTTAGATTAAGTGCCTTTTTTGATACCGGCGCAATTTATGGTAGTAATGAGGATGTGAGTGCAGATGGCTTACGCTTTTCTACGGGCCTAGGTGTTTCATGGTTCTCACCGTTTGGCCCACTCAAGTTAGTGTTTGCTAAACCTATTAATGCAGATGACGATGATGAAACAAGAGTACTACAGTTTCAATTGGGTTCACAATTCTAGTAGATTAAAAGTAAGTTAGGAGAAGTAAATTGAATAAGTTGTTAAAGATTACAGCCACGACGAGTCTTATTGCTAGCTTTTTATTAAGCACTCATAGCTATGCTGCTGATGCAGCATTAAAGGTAGGTTATGTGCAAGTAGATAAAATCTTGCAGGAAGCTCCACAAACTGCTGAAACTGGCAAAAAACTTGAAAAAGAATTTAGCCCACGTTCACAAGAGTTAGAGCGGCTACAAAAGCAAATTAAAGACCTAGAGGCAGCGCTTAACAAAGACGCTCTCACCATTTCAGAAACCGACAGACGTAATAAAGAGCGTGATTCGTCCAATCTGAAAATAGAGTTTCAGCGCAAACAAAGAGAGTTGCGTGAAGATATCAATTTACGCAAAAATGAGGAGTTAGGTGTTTTACAAGATCGTATTAATAAAGCGGTGACAGCTGTAGCAGAAGCCGAAGGTTACGATTTGGTCATTTATGGTGGTGTTGCATTTGCAAGCAAAAAAGTTGATATTACTGATAAGGTTCTGAAGTCATTAGGTAAGAAATAACTCGCGTTGATAAGTAAGCTATATTGGATCAAATGATGCAGTATTCCTTAGCGGAGATAGTTGCGCAGCTTGGAGGCGAGCTGGTAGGTGACGGCAACCAAAAAGTTAGTAGACTTGCATCTTTGCAACATGCGAAGTCAGGAGAAATTAGCTTCTTAAGCAACCCAAAATATGCCGCGCAGCTGCAGTATACAAATGCGAGTGCAGTTATTGTAGATGTTGCGCATAAAAACAGTACCCCTTTAAGCAAAATAGTGACAGATAGTCCCTATACTTATTTTGCAAAACTCTCAGCATTGATGAATCCTCCACCAGAGCTAGTGATTGGTGTAGCCAAGACTGCTGCAATACATGCTAGTGTAGTCATTCCTAGTACATGCAGCATAGGCGAACACTGTACGCTAGGTAAAAATGTTGTATTAGGTGAGCACGTTGTGCTTGCTGCAGGAGTTGTTATCGGAGATGGCGTCAGCATAGGCGAAGGTAGTAAACTGGCACCGAATGTAGTGGTTTACCAGCAATGTGTGATTGGAAAGTTTTGTAATATTGCTGCGGGCGTTGTGATTGGTGCAGATGGATTTGGCTATGCTGAAGATAAAGGCGCTTGGGTGAAAATCCCTCAAGTTGGCCGTGTTATTATTGAAGATAATGTTGATATAGGAGCAAACACGACCATAGATCGTGGCGCTCTAGACGATACTGTAATTGAAGTAGGTGTGAAACTCGATAACCTTATCCAAATCGGCCATAATTGTCGCATAGGCGCGCATACTGTAATTGCAGGCTGTGTAGGTATTGCAGGTAGTGCGAAGATAGGTAAACACTGTAAAATTGGAGGTGCAGCTATGATATTAGGCCATCTTGAAATTGCAGACGGTGTTACTATTACTCCAGGTAGTATGATTACTAGGTCTTTAAACAAAGCAGATACTTATACTGCATTAATGCCATTTCAAGCACATGATGATTGGCTGAAAACAGCCGCCCAGATAAGACATTTAGATACTTTGTCGGAGCGTGTGAAGCTGCTTGAGAAAAAGCTTTCTCAGTTGAGTGCAGAGTAATTGAATAAAAAAGTTAGTTAGTATTATTAGGAAAAAATATGGCTGAGCAAGCTGATACAAGCATGGATATTCATGAGATTTTAAATCACCTTCCACATCGTTACCCATTTGTGTTGGTAGATAAAGTGATTTCTTATGAAGTCAATAAAGAAATTACTGCCGTTAAGAATGTGACTATCAATGAGCCATTTTTCCCTGGCCATTTTCCATATCATCCAGTGATGCCAGGTGTTTTAATTGTTGAGGCGATGGCGCAAGCGGCCGCTATTTTATCTTTTAAAACGATGGGTAGCATGCCAAGTGATGACTCAGTCTATTACTTTGCAGGGATTGATAAAGCACGGTTTAAAAAGCCAGTATCGCCTGGCGATCAAATTGTTTTAAAAGTAAGAATCGACCGCATATTACGTGGCATTTGGAAATATACAGGCCAAGCTTTGGTTGATGATGTTGTTGTTGCTGAGGCTGAGTTCATGTGCATCCTTAAAGCAATAGAAAAATAAATTTATTTAGGTTGTACTATGTCTTCAGTTTTAATTCATCCCACCGCTATTGTTGACCCCAAAGCTGAGTTAGATTCTAGCGTTGAGGTTGGTGCTTACGCGATTATCGAAGCAAATGTCCGTATTGATAGTGGAACACGCATAGGTGCACATACGATTATTCAAGGACCAACCACAATTGGTAAGAATAATCAGATTTTTCAGTTTGCTTCTTTGGGTGCTGCGCCTCAAGATAAAAAGTATGCGGGCGAGCCGACCACTCTGGAAATTGGCGATAACAATACCATACGTGAGTTTTGTACTTTTAATCGCGGCACCGTGCAAGATAAAGGCGCAACAAGATTAGGTAATAACAATTGGGTGATGGCCTATGTGCATATTGCGCATGATTGCCAAGTGGGGAACCATACGATTTTGGCCAATAACTCATCTTTAGCTGGGCATGTGGATATTTTTGATTATGCCATTCTAGGTGGATTTACGTTGGTTCATCAGTTTTGCAAGGTTGGCTCGCATGTGATTACTGCGGTGAATACTGTGGTGTTTAAAGATATTCCTCCTTATGTGACGGCTGCTGGCTATGATGCTAAGCCGCATGGTATTAATGCTGAAGGCTTGAAGCGAAGAGGGTTCTCTGCTGAGAGTATTACACAAATTAAACGCGCCTATAAAACGCTATATCGTAAAGGCTTGTCACTAGAAGAGGCTAAGCAAAGCCTTACTGAGCAACAAAAAGAATGTTCTGAAATTTCTTTGTTGCTTGATTTTCTTAGCCTTAGTACACGCGGCATTGTCCGTTAGAAGTTAGTTATGCGCACTATTGGTATCGTTGCAGGAGAGGCTTCTGGCGACTTGCTAGGCAGTCATTTAATACGCTCACTCAAAAAACATAGGCCAGATTTGGAGTTTGTTGGTATTGCAGGGCCTAAAATGCAGGCGGAAGGGGCGAAAACCCTATTCCCTATGGAGCGTTTGTCGGTTAGAGGTTATGTAGAAGTGCTAAAGCATCTACCCGGCCTATTGAAGATACGTAAGCAACTAAAAGAACACTTTACTCAAAACCCACCAGATTTGTTTATTGGGATAGATGCGCCCGACTTTAATTTTAATCTAGAGCGCTATCTTAAAAACCGAGGCGTAAAAACCATACATTATGTAAGCCCCTCAATCTGGGCTTGGCGCAAAGGGCGTATGGGTAAAATTAAGCGTGCTGTTTCTCATATGTTAGCTCTTTTTCCATTTGAGCCAGCGCTTTATGAAAAAGCGAACATTCCGGCAACTTTTATTGGTCATCCGCTTGCTGATACCTTGCCTATAGTGCCTGACTTGCAAGCGGCGCGAGATAGCCTTAGGCTTAGGCATAGCGCAACTGTGATTGCGATGCTGCCAGGTAGCCGCCAAAGTGAAGTGAAGCAGCTTGCTGAGTTATTTGTAAATGCTGCCGAGCTGATTGTAAAAGAGCAGCCCGATGCGCAGTTTTTAGTACCGCTGATTACACGAGAAACGCGTACGATTTTTGAAACTGCCATTCACGAATACCAAGTGAAGCATCCAGAGTCTGCTCTACCCATACAAATTTTATTTGGGCATGCGCATTTGGCGATGGAGGCGGCTGATGCTGTGATTGTAGCTTCGGGCACAGCGACACTTGAAGCAGCCTTGCTTAAGCGGCCTATGGTGATTACATACCGTATGCCTTGGCTCAGTTGGCAAATACTTAAACGTATGAATTACTTACCTTACGTGGGCTTGCCAAATATATTAGCTGGGCGTTTTGTAGTGCCAGAGCTACTGCAAAAAGAAGCGACTCCCACAAAATTAGCAGAGACTACTTTAAAACTTATTAGCGACAAAGAGCTCATGAAGGAAATACAAGCTGAGTTTACGCGTATACATCATAGCCTAAAGCAAAATGCTGAAGACAAAGCAGCGCAAGTAGTATTAAGTTATTTATAAATGTCTCAACCATTAGTCATTTGTGGTGTAGATGAAGCAGGTCGCGGGCCTTTAGCTGGCGCTGTCTTTGCCGCAGCCGTCATTTTAAATCCTGAACGCCCCATTCACGGCCTCGCAGATTCTAAAAAGCTCAGTGAAAAAAAACGTGATGCATTGGCGATTGAAATCAAACAACACGCGCTCGCTTGGGCAATTGCTAGTAGCAGTGTTGAAGAGATTGATGCTATCAATATACTGCAAGCAAGTTTGCTGGCTATGAAGCGTGCTATAGAGGCTATGCAGGTGAGCTTTGGAGTCACGCCAGATTTAGTGCAGGTTGACGGTAATAAATGTCCCAAAATTAGTTTGCCATGTGAAGCTATCGTTAAAGGCGATAGTAAAGTGCAGGCTATCTCGGCAGCTTCTATCTTAGCTAAAACCGCGAGAGATGCAGATTTATATCTATTAGATCAACAATATCCCATGTATGGTTTTGCGCAGCATAAAGGCTATCCAACGGCCGCGCATATGGCTTTACTGCAAGCGCACGGGGTTTCACCTGTACATAGACGTAGTTACGCCCCTGTTAAAGCTTTATTAGCTTAGCTTTTGAGATGGTCAAAAATAGCTAGCCATGTATTGTGGAATACTTGCAGCCCAGACGTGATTTAAGGTTTAAACTACCACTCATTCACCCAAGTTCACTTTAATTTAATCATACCTGCATTCCTATGTTTGATTCATGCAGAACATAATAAAAATAATTGAAGTGCGGCTAGTGAATGGCAGTAGGGTAGTCCACTGCAACTTGCGAGCCATTTATAACAAGAATTAAAGTTATAAAGAAATGCAAAACTCGGGAGCTTTGTTTCATCTACATAAGCGAAAGATAATATAGTTTTGCTGAAATAAAAAAGCCGCTAACCTTTCGGAAAGCGGCTCTGTATTTGGCTCCTCGACCTGGGCTCGAACCAGGGACACACGGATTAACAGTCCGTTGCTCTACCGACTGAGCTATCGAGGAATCGGTGAAGGCGTGATAATAATGACTCCTAAGCATTTGGTCAACTAGAATAGAGAAAATTAATGCATTTTTTTCGAAACTTTTTTATTGGGGCAGTTTTGCTGCTATTGGTTTTGCTATGCTTGCCTTGGCTGATACCAACTAGTAGCTATGTTCCTAAGCTTGAGGCCATTGCAGAAAGCCAATTAAATCAAAAGGTAAAGATAAACTCTATGCGACTGGCCTTATTGCCAAGCCCCAGATTGCATATAAAAGGGCTATTAATTGGAGATTCTTTACTAAACGCTCAAGTTTTAACTGTTGTGCCAGATGTTTTTAGTCTTTTTGGTCAAGATAAAGTCATCAGTGCAATTCAGGTTGATAGTCTTGGTGTTAAAAGTGATGCTTTAGTCATGCTGAGTCATTTAGCTAAAGCTAAAGACTCTGGTGTAGAACCTAGTCATGTTGTAGTGAATTTAGTTGAAATTAGTGAGTTTGAATATGTAACACCTAAACTCAAGCTTCCTAAGTTTAATATATTGCTCGCACTATCAAACAACAAGCCTATAAAAGCCAATATAAAGAGTTTAGACGGCCTTTTAAGCTTGGTTTTAGAACCGAGCTCAAGCTCGAGTGAAAATGAAGCTTATACAGTGAATGCTGATGCGCGTGACTGGGTTATGCCTATGGCTTACCCTTTCAAGTTAGATACTATGCATATGCAGGCTGTGTTACGCGGTAAAGAGCTGCAAATAAATCACTTAGAGGCTAAAGCTTATCAGGGGGCGATAAATGCTAGCGCTGTATTAAACTTTGCGAAAGATTTTGAGCTAAAGGGGCAGTTGAGAGTGCAAGGCTTGAATTTAGCACCTGCATTGAACGTGGTAACTGCGAACAACAAGCTAAGTGGTCAGTTGATGTTAAATGGCCCTTTTAAGGCCAAAGCTGAGTCGCTTGAGCTGCTTTTAGATAAGCTATCTGCTAACTTTAAGTTTGAAGTGAAGAATGGCGTGATTAAGGGGGTGGATTTGCTCAAAATAGCTTCGCTTTTACTCACTAAAAGTAATAGTGATGGTAACACGCAGTTTGATAGTTTTATGGGGAAATTGATTGTGATAGGTAAGCAATATCAACTCAGTCATTTGGTGATAAGCTCAGGATTGATTAAAGCCACAGGAAATATTAAAGTTAATAAAAATAGTACTATAGAAGGTTTAGTTAAAGTAGAAGTTAAGAATAGTGCTACGCTAGTGGCAGTGCCATTGGAGGTTTCAGGTACGTTAAGTGACCCTTCAGTACTGCCTACAAAAGCCGCCATGGCGGGTGCGGTAGTGGGTACGGCAATTCTAGGGCCGGGTGTGGGTACTTCAGTGGGGATTAAGGTGGGGGAGAAGTTGGAAAGTATTAAGAAAGGGTTGTTTGGTGGCAAATAATCTTGCCACCAAACGTTGTTAGTCAAAACTAGCTGAGAGCTTTTTCAATTCTATCTAGAGCATTACGTAGATTGTCCATTGAGGTGGCAAATGAAATGCGGAAGTAGCCTTCTGCACCAAATGCTGAGCCCGGCACAACGGCTACACCAAATTCTTCTAATAGATATTCAGCGAGCGCCATATCGTCAGCAGATTTGATTTTTCCTGCTTTAAATAATGTATTAATCGCATCGTGGGCAGCGGGGAAGGCGTAAAACGCGCCGCCTGCTTGAATGCATTTAAGGCCCGGCATGCTGTTAAAGCGATTCACTACATACTCATGGCGCTCTTTAAACGCAGTCACCATAGGCGTGATGCATGCTTGGTCGCCTTCAAGCGCGGCTTGCGCTGCCACTTGAGAGATAGAGGTCGGGTTGCTGGTAGATTGGCTTTGCAGAATTTCCATGGCTTTAATGATATAAGCTGGGCCTGCGGCATAACCAATACGCCAGCCTGTCATAGAGTAGGCCTTTGATACACCATTTAGCACGATGCAGCGGTCTTTAAGCTCTGGCGTGGCATTTAGAATATTGTAGAACTTGTTACCTGTGAGGTTAACGTGCTCATACATATCATCGGTTGCCACTAATACGTGTGGGTGCTTTTTAAGCACTTCACCCAATGCTTTAAGCTCATCTAAGGTGTAGACCGAGCCTGTTGGGTTTGAAGGCGAATTAATCATAAAAATTTTAGTTTTAGGCGTAATCGCTGCTTCTAACTGAGCAGGTAGTAGCTTAAAGCCTTGCTCAATACCACATTGAATAATCACTGGGGTTGCTTCAGCTACCAAGGCGATGTCTGCATATGAAACCCAGTATGGTGCTGGCACAATCACTTCATCACCTTTGTTGAGCACGGCTAAACAAAGATTAAAAATGGTTTGTTTGCCGCCTACGCCTACAATCACCTCATTGAGTGCGTAGTCAAAGCCGTTTTCATTTTTAAATTTATTGACAATGGCTTTTTTCAACCCAGGAATACCGCTCACTGGCGTGTATTTGGTAAAGCCATTATCAATGGCAGTTTTAGCTGCATCTTTAATGTGTTGAGGCGTATCAAAATCTGGCTCGCCTGCGGCTAAGCCAATAATATCTTTTCCCTCAGCCTTGTATTTAGCTGCTTTTGCAGTAATAGCAAGGGTAGGAGACTCTTTAATCGCTTGAACGCGTAGCGATAATACTGAAGCTGGAGATGACAAAACTGATGTCCTTGTGCGGGTTATGCGTAAAAAGGCGTAATTTTACGCATAAATCTCAATATAAGGAATGGGTTAGCCTCATTTTAGTGATTTTTTTGCCGCAAAATAACTTTACTTGGATTCAGAGATTGCCTTATTAAATTCTTTTGCAATTTCTGGGTCTAGCTCAGTAAGTACAATATTGATGCGTTGCGCCTCAGCATTGTCGCCTTTTTGTGAAGCAAGTACGCCTAATCTAAATAGTGCATCAGTATTGCTAGCGCTGAGCTTGAGTGACTGTTGGTAAGCCTTTTCTGCCTCAACTTTATTTGCTAAGTTCTCATGCGACCAACCTAATTCATACCAAGCTTCGGTGCTATTAGGCTCTGCTTTTATCCAGCGTTGCGCCACTTCATTGAGCTTGGCCCAGTCTTGGTTAATTTCTGGCAAAGTCATTTGCATAAAATAGGGTTTGTTAAGGTCTTCCTCTTCCCAAAATGCTTTGGCATCAATTGGAAACTTGGTTTCTACAGGCAGTTTTTCAACTTCAGCTAACCACTCAATAGGTAAGGCGTAGAAGTAAGCAACCTTACCAGGAGATTTGAATGTGTTAATGCCGATTAAATTGCCATCACCGTCAAATAATCCGCTGCCGCTTGCGCCCATCGCAAAGCGTGCAGAGGCACGTATGATGTTGCTATTAGCGTAGGGATAAATCGATTTTAATGTACCTACCGCTGTGAGTGGTGATGGTACGCCGCTAGAGTGACCGATGGCCGCGACCTCTTGGCCTTTTTTCATGGTGCTGGCGCTACCAATTTTTGCAGGAGAAAATGGGAGGTTTTCAGACTTAAGCAAGCACATGTCGTGATAACGGTCTGCCTGTACAGAGACAATCGTATAAGTGTCTTCACCACGTGAAATCCATGGCTTTTCGGTTTTGCGAAAAATGTGACAATTGGTCACAACACTGTTAGGGGCAACTACCACACCAGAGCCATAGGCAAGGCTGCCATCAGGGTTGTAGCCGCGTATCATCACCACTGAAAAAAGTGAATTGAGCAGTTTTACGCGGTCGTAGGCGTAGGCGGGTGGTGCTAGGCTAATGGTAGCTAGCAAAAGCAAAAATAAGCGCATCTTTAATCCCCAGAAATGTTTTATTTATACTTGCATTGTAATGATAGTGACCTAGAAGGTGTGAATAAAGTTCTATCAGGTGAATTCATCAGTCGGAGGTCGGCGTAACGAACCCCAACGATGTTAGAGATGTTTGGTATATTCAAGTTGTTGGGGTTCAAAAAACCGATTCACCGCAATAGCGCTATCCTGAGACTGGGCAAACGACAAAAACACAACATTCGATTATCATTAGTAGTGTGGGTTAGCCTAGCGTAAGCCACAAAGCATCCATCATTTTTGATGGGTATCGGTTTGCTCAACCCATCCTACGCTTGCTAATGCAAGTTTAATTTTACTCTGACTCCAATTATTCATCAGGTATATGTTGTAGGACGGATGAGCGAAGCGTTATCCGTCGGAGGGAATTTCAAAAGATTTAGAATTTCTGACATTTTTTCATTCGGCGGATTGCGTAAACTTATCCGCCCTACGCTTGCTATTACGATATAGGACAAATTGATAGATTGTAATTAGAAGTGTCGCCCAGAAAGGTAAGGATGCTGTCAAATATCTACTCTTTTTTGACTGGTATCTTTCAAAAAACTCTCTGTATTCAGCGTACTCAACTCCAAATGTTTTTTCTTTATGCAAAGGACCCTTAGGGCCATGATGTTTTTCTTTGGAATCTTGCTGTAAGAGGTAGTCCGTAGGATAAGACTCTTCATTGATAACTCCAAATAAAGGATGAAACCAGACTTTGGTCTTTATACCCTCATAATCCTGCCCATAACGTTGCTCCTCATCTCCACGAAGACCATAAAAAATCTCATGCTTAATATTAGCGGAATCAACGATGTAATATTTTGAGGGAACAAATTTATTGAATTTTGCAACCAGATGTTCTTTACCTACTATATGCAACTTTCCGCTTATAATTTCCGCATCCTCCAACTTTGGAAACGGTAAAAATTTGCAAACCAAAAAGGGTATTGCGAGCTGTAGCCATATTAAAGTTAGCGCAATCCCAAAAACCCCCGTTATTAAATAGCTAAAGGGATTTCTGT
Source organism: uncultured Methylophilaceae bacterium (assembly GCA_964484985.1). Taxonomy (GTDB): domain Bacteria; phylum Pseudomonadota; class Gammaproteobacteria; order Burkholderiales; family Methylophilaceae; genus CAZAHP01. The sequence continues at coordinate 436 of CAZAHP010000010.1, read as the reverse complement.
TTTTTTCCAATAAAGTCAATGGAACAAATAAGTTAAGGCCACCCCCCCGTAAACTCAACCAACTTCTTATCTCTTTCATGTCTCCACCTTTTCTTGATTTCCACCATTCGCTTGGCTTTTAGCTGTTCTTTTACACATCTCAGCATTTTCTTTACCCAGCAATATGGCTTCATCGACCATCAAGCCTTTAGGCAGTTGGTGGGTAATAAATAAAATGGTGGGCGCGCTCAAATTTGAAGTGTTATTCCACACAAAATAATATGATGCACTTTCTTCCATGCGTCTATGCTTATCATAGCGGGTTTTGAAGTTATAAGACCACAATTAAATTCACCCCTTAATTTCATCTCAACCTTTATGCGCTAGCCCTGTTAAAATGACGTGTTACTTTCGCATGGCGCTAAAACGTGTTTGTTACCTTTCCTAATAGTAAATA
>CAZAHP010000009.1:0-30298 GCA_964484985.1 uncultured Methylophilaceae bacterium | reverse complement strand
AAAATAAACTAATCGAACATAAATTGTATATTAATCAATATGGCCAAGATATGCCTGAAATTGTCGACTGGAAATGGATTAACAGGCCTTAATTCTTACAACGCTTAATCTTTGAATATTGTATGTTAGCCCACTAAATCTATGGCCAGTGTTATTGAATTAGCATAACAAGGCTTATACATGCTGAGCTTATGGTATTTATTAGATTTAAAGGCGTGATGGTTAAATAATATAACTTCGCATAATGTATATTATGTTAAATAACAAATAGAAAAAAATATCCCAATAAGTTAATGCGTACAAGCATTTAACCCCATATTAAAAATGTTTGTCAACAAAAATCTTTGTAGATTGTTGTTAATTAATTGGTTTTAACTATAGTTTTAATGAAATGTAGGAGCATTTCTTTAAATTAATAAAGAACGAACATTAACCACGAATTAATTTTTGTTATTTATTTTGGTGACATTTTAGGGATTAAAATTGTCACCACAATAGCCCTAATGGGTTATGAGTTATTTGGAATTAAAGTTCTCAAACGGTAAACTACGTTCTTTAGCAACATGTTCTAACAACAATCGGACTGCCTCAGATAATGTAATTCCTAAGCTATCTAAAGCCTCTACGGCGTTGTTTTTGGTTTGGGTATTGATGCGCGTGCGCACTTGGGTATCGGCTGTTTGTTTCATGGGTCTATATTAATTGGCTAACAAAAATTTACAATAACTCTTAAGGGCTAATCTACAAAAAGCTTGAATACTGATTAAAGATATTTTTTGTAGAACTTCCATTGCCACCTGGTGGCCACTGTATAAATAATGGCCATCGGTATAATGATAAAAAATGGATTTAATGGTATTGGTGCGCATAGGTACACAGTTACGCCCATGGCAAAAAACAATAATTTAGACATTTTGCCAATTTTATTAATATCGGATGATTCGCGGCCAGAACAAGCGCGGCGTATATAGCGCTCAGTGATGCCATCTGTAAAAGCCACCAAATTTAATAGCACGAACAATGGCAAGGTTGATAATAAAATAGCTAAACGAATGCCATATACTTGGATCACGTTCATGCAAATGTAAATGTCGTTGCCATTGCGTGCAATAAATTGACCTAAATACAACTTATCCAACTCATTCACTTGCGCGCCCGTTGAATAAGCGATAACTCCATCATGGATGGTCGTGAACTTGAAAAATAGCCAATAGGTAAAGGTCATCACTTTTTCAGCTAGAAATGACAAGTAGGTGTTCTCTACATTCACCCCTAACAAGCTAATTCTTTCCATCTCAATTTTTAGCAATAGTGCACTGGTTTCAGTCGGATTTTCCCAATAATAATGCGTTAGCAGTAACGCTATTGTCATTGAAAGCACGCCTAAACCGATGTAAAAAAGTGATCCTTTGAGCAGCCACTTGAAAGGCCACAGAAATGCATGGGCTAAGTTACCGTCATACGCACTAGAACGTTCAGAAGCCACTGCCTTTTCCTTCCTGTACCAAGTCCTCATCGAGGTCTAATGCGGCGTTGTATTGATTTTTCATGCTATTGGCGATATTTTCTAAATCGGTGGGAATATCAAATTTTTCAGTTGGATCAAATAATGGCAGGCGTATTTTGTAGATCTGACCACCTTCAATCAAGGCAAATGCTTGACCTTTTGGCAGTTTTACTAAGTCTGAAGGTGTGAGCATAGGTGCATCGGTAGAACTCACCCTATCCTCATTTCTGGTCGAAAATGACATGACATCTCTATCATCGGAGTTATCAGTCACCGCACTGGCCTGCACACTGGTCATCAGCTTGACCTCTTCTAGTTGGTTGGTCAGAATTTCTGCGGTCACTTTGCTTTTAACGCGCATCATAATGAGATTGTTTAGATTGCCGCCAATCTGCTCGGCTTTAGGTTTGCTGCCTATCCTTGCCTCGACATCAGACCAGGTTTGTGTATAAACCGTCACTTGATAACCTGCACCGCCAGCCTTGTTCAATAACGGAATGAATTCATCGCCGATCAGCTCGTTGAACTCATCGGCATGAATGGATATTTTGCGCTTTGCAATACCGCTAGAAAGACCATAGCCTTGGCCGTATTTATAAATCTGGCCAGCAATTGAAGTTAAGTCCGCAAACATGGCATTACCTACTGTTCCAGCCACTTCGTAATCTGATAATGAATCTAAACCCACATACACCACTGCGCCACGCTCAATAGCGCTCATCCAATCAAAAATCGGTCTGGGGTCTTCTGTATTGGTGTAATCTGGAGATAACAATTCAGCTGTCTTACCAGTAGTCAATTTTTCCAATAATGGTTTGAGTGATGATACTAACTTCTCAAAATACGACCGCTCATTGGTTAAAATAGACACCAAACTGTCGGCAATCGGTTCGTGCATATCATTTTTGCGCAGATACTCAACGATACGCATCACCTCTTCACTTCGGCCAGACTTTTGGATTTGTTTTTTATCAACTTCAACGTCCGCAATTTCATCTTTCCATTTTGGATGGTCACGATTAAGCCAATATACAAAATATTCAAGCGCTAACTCATCGATATTCACGGCATCTTGATAGATTTTCTGATAATCAGGTCGGTAACCCAGCTCAATACGCGCACGTGCGATGACGTTCACAAACAACCAAACGAATTCTTTAAACGCAGCTGATTGTCCTTCACCAGGTAATTGGCCAGCAATACGTGTACTGACCTCGGTGATGCGACTAAAGCTGCCAATCGGGTTGTATCGTGCAGAATGCGTTGGAAAACCCAGATGAAAAATAAAAAACTCACGTCCAGCTAAGGCTGCTTCAATATAACAACGGATCATCAATGCTGAGTCGCCTTTAGGATCAAAAACCACCACCACATCGCCACGCCGTATATCTTGTGTAATCAATACCTCGGCAAGGCGTGTTTTGCCCACGCGTGTGGTACCCAACACCAACATGTGGCCTACACGCTCACCTAAATCCATGGTCACAGCCTCTTCATCCACTTCAACTCCATGAATAACAGGATCGCCGCCAACTGGCGGCAATGGAGTGACAGGATTCCACCAAACATCTTTCAATGTTTGTTTGGCCACCCAGCCTAACAACGAGTCTTTTTGCTCTTGTCTGAACTCATTCTGTCTAGCCCATTTATAGAGTGATGATTGTGTCGTAAATTTTTTATTGTTAGGCTCACGCGCTAGCCATAAGCGCTGGGTATGGCGCTGATCCCATTTAAAGCCAATTCCCAAAAACAATCGACTTGGTGAGCTTGGAATCTCAGTGGTTTTAAGGACATACTTGGGCAAACGTACCAGGTTCTTATGAAAGCGCTTAACGCTAATAGCCTGCTCAAATCGCCAAAATGCATGAACGATTAAACAGCCTGCAGCCATGTAACCTAATTGCTTGGGCATAAAAAACAGTGAATTGTTGAACATCAGTAATCCAGCTGCAGCAGTCGAAACCGCTGCAGGGTAGAACTCAACGGCAGGTCTAAACTTATTTTCGATGGGATAGCTCATTTTACTAACTTTCCTTTTGCTGTATCACGGACTTTGTCTTGCTCTAGCCGCCGCATTTTCCATAACAACTTGAGCGTTTTGTAGCTAACATATTTCGCTTCCTGTTGCATATTTTGCTCAGCCTTCATGGTTACTTTCCCTCCATCGGATTGTCTATTTTGACGACACAAGGGTTATTTTCAGGGACTGGGTTGATAAAATCCAAAGGGTTTTTAATAACGACCGTAGAGATTATTTTTGTACCATTGCCGTCTTGGCCAACGACTGTGTACTTGATGATGTTGAATTTCTTCTCACCAACTTGCAGGTGCCAGCCAGTATTGGTAATGTGGCGTTGAATACCTTGACCCAAATCGGCAGGCGATTTGTCGCTAGCGGTTCCAGTACCATCCTCACCATATTTCTGTGCAAATTCCTTGAAAATTCTAGGGGAAACTAACGCCATGCCTTCCTGCGTGAAATGAATATTACTATCTGCTCGGTTGTATGACATTGAGCCATCTGCAAGCCCATCTTGAATCCAGCGCATGAACCTAAGTGCAGCTGCACTTGGTCCTTTAGTCTTTTTAGCTTTGCCTATGGCAGGCAAACCTTTAGCATCGTGTGGCGTAATTGGTTTGATAGGCGCTGCATTAAGTGCCTTACTTGCTTTGGGTGCAGGCTTTGCAACATCCTCATCATCCAAGAACACATCGTCAATAGCCTTGGTGTTTAATACGGTCATGCTGGGCGGTTTTACTTGAGTAAAACCATTATCTGATTCAGGCGCATTTACTTTTTTAATTGGTATCGGTAAACCAACATCTAACGCTGCTTCAGGTTCGGTAATTCTGGTCGTCAATTCATCGATAGGACTACTTGCTGACTCAGTATTGCTAATAGTTTCGTCAACGGCTTCTGCTCCAGATAGGTGACTTTCTGAAGGCGCCTCCTGATCCACTACATCGCTTTCAATGACCGCTCCAGTGTTGACCGTAATACGTCCTGCGACTGGTTTAGGATATTGGCTAGGGTCTGCGAACAGTTTGTCCAGTGAAAAACAGATAACCGTAAAATCCTTGCTCCAGCCATCATCCAAGCTCACATTAATGGACCAGATTGCCTTGTTTTCAGGGGTGGTAATCAACGCGCCGTATTCTTGCCATGTATCAAATATGCGGTCGTTTTTATCTTTACCAGGAATACCTTCACCACTCTCGCGTTCAATAAGAAATGCGCGTACATCATCGGCCACACGTTTTGAAACAAACCAAAGCTTGTTATCCCAAACCCAGCCGTGTGCACCTGCCCTGTTTAACGAAAACCTGCCTTCTTCCAACATAATCCGCAAAGCCTGCATCAAGCGTTCAATCAGTGGAATAGTTTTAGCTGCAGCGAAGCGTGTTCTCGGTCCTAATAACAAGTTCTGCCTTACTGATTCACTATCAGCTTTCGTGACAATTTCTTTGATAGCACCATCATGTTGACTATCCCCAGAGAGGTAACTGGTCAATTCCTGCATCAGCATTGGGTCTTGTGCTAGCCAAGTCAGTACATGCGCTGGCACCAGTCGTTGAAACAAAATGATTGGTAACCGCTTATGCAGTTCGTAATCCCGTTTTTTTATTTCAAAATTGAGTTTATATTGCGCTATCCCCTGCTCCACCATCGAGCCTGCTAAAGGTTGCCAGAAAGTATTGTTTTTGAGTTTTACCTGTATATCAGCGATTGGACGGCCAATATCGTGCAGTAAAGCAGCTAGAAAAACTGCATAAGTCCAACGGTGTTTACGCTCAGGAATTTCTTCAGGCGCTGCACCTACGGGCAATAAATAGCCTTGTCTTAACCGCAATGCCACAGATGCAGATTCCAGCATGTGTAACACCAGTCCACCAGGTTGTGCATGGTGATGAGACTCTGAGGCAGGCAGCATTTGAACCCACTCGGCTGATTTGTAGATGACAGGCAGGCAGTCATTTTTGAAAATAGCGTAATCAAAGCCCATGCGGTCACGGCACTGGGCAATGAGTGGGTCTAGCTTATTCATCAAGATGAGCGTTTCTCCATCATAGGTATTGATAAATGAAGACTTGGCCTGCTCCACTACGGCTGCCTGCGAAGGGGCTTTTGCGTCAGTCGGTTTTTTCAATGCGTAGATGGCTATTGCTACACCACCAAGCAATAAAGCACCACCAGTAATTAATTCAGTCTGCATTCAACTAATTGATTTGCTTGGTAAGCCAAGTTTTAATCTCGTCCGATTCAGGCCAGGTGCTATCCCACATGTAGGCAATCGGTACAGTAAGGTGCTCTAAAAAATCATCTAAGGGCTGTGTCAGTGGGTTCCAACGCTCTTGCGTTTCAGGATGCTTGATACGCAACTTCAGAAAATCTAAACGTGTCAGCAGATCGACTAGAAAGGCATCGGTGAGTCCGTAATTATCAGGAACTTCGATTAAGGCATCTAACACTTGCTCTGAGGGCGATTTTTCAGAAGGATCTTCGTAGAATTGCTCCAGTCCATCAAAGCGGGTAAGCCATAAGCTAATCGCACTGTTCCAGTGTAGCCAGTTTAGACGTTGTAGTTGACAGGTGATTGCTGCTTGCTGAGCAAGTCGTTTTTTTAATAACTGATGATATTCGCAACGCATCGCACGATCTCTCATTAAAGAATCTGTTTGATAGTAGCGAGTTCACCTGTAAATTTCAGTAAACAATTAAAAATAACTATTTTTGATTGTTTGTGGATTTTTATTTGAAACTATGCTAGCCATGTAGCGACAGGCCAGCCATTTATGGTGTTTTAGCCTTTAGGGTTTTGAAAGCCCTTACCCATTAAAGCCATTTGCCCATTAAGCCCCCTTAGAGCCTTTTCCCGTCCGCGCAACTTATTAGCGGACAGCCCTTTTGGTAAGCCCCTTAACCCCTTGCTGGTCAAGCCATTTCTAATAGCTTTTCGTGATGTTTATTTAGGGAAACCGATTATTATGCCACGAATAAATTTTTAATTCTACAAACAATCAAAAATAGTTATTTTATATTTACGCGCGATTTATGTTCAATAAATCTGTACATTCGTTTTTAGCAAATTGGAATTGTTGAAAATTAGAGACGATGAGATTGAGTAAATTTTGGAGTTCAGCACTGTGTGCTCTGGTGGTTTTGCCTGCGGTGAGCCTTGCGGCCGAAACCACTTGTTGGCAAAGCGCAGGCGTAAAACATGGTGTTGATCCATGGTTGCTCTACGGTATCGCTAAAGTTGAATCATCACTGAACACTAATGCGATGAATTTAACCCACCAGAAACGCACTGGTAGTTATGACATTGGGCTAATGCAAATCAACAGTCGCAATTTAAAGGGCTTAGCGCAGTTTGGTATTAATGAAGCTGCTTTAAGCAATCCATGCGTCAACATCGAAGTAGGTGCCTATATTTTAGCGGAAAAGATAAGAGTGCATGGCAATACATGGGATGCCGTTGGAGCTTACAACGCAGCATGCACCCAATTAAAAGGTAATGACTGTTTACGTGCCAGACGGGTGTATGCATGGAAAGTTTACCGCGCCATTCAAAAGGCTCAAAAGGAAGCAGTATGAATTTAAAAACAATAACGTTAGTAACGATGGTGTGTATATCAGGTTGTGCTAGCCATCAAACCGCTAGTAAGAACATTAAACCACTTGTAGCAGAGGCTAAGCCTTTAGCCAGCTACCATGTGACTCAGGAATTAGGCGACCCACGTTATGTGTTTTGTAACACAGACGATTGCGACAACCATACACCTAAAACATTAGAACAATATGTGCCAGTGCCCACCGTCAATTCAACTTTATTGCCAAATGAAAAAACCATCAATCAGCAAATATTTAAAGTGCACTTCGATTTTGCTAAATCAACATTGAACAAAACTAATAAAGCAGAAATAGCAAACATCAAAAAATACCTAGCACAAACTAAACACCATCAATTAAGGATAGTTGGTAAAACCGATCCTATCGGCACCAAGAGTTACAACAAGCGACTGGCGATGTTGCGCGCGGCGCAGGTCAAGAAATCGCTATCAGCCAAAGACTTGAAAATAGAGGTGAGCACCGATTGTTGCATAGCGCAAGGTGACTATGTAGAAGCGCGTAGCGCTGATGTTACGGTTCTAGTGGAGTAGAAAGAATGACAGCAGTAGCGAACATAAAAAGTAATTATGAAGACGGTTATGCGCCTGTTTTAGTGCGCAAAGAAACCAAAGAGAAACTCAAAGCTTTTAGAAAGACGCTGGATGATCGTGACTTAAATCAAGAGCGCAGGTTAGTGACAGCGGCGCTTGAATATTGTTTATCCAACGAAGCTGTGTTGAAAGAAGTTTTAAGAAACGTACCCAATGTCGTGTTAGCAGATTTAGAGACACGTTACGAAGTTTAGAAGCAATAGAGACGACGAGACTACATTTAATTTATTTATAGGGTTGAAGAAGATGAGCAAATTATTGGGAAAATTATTAGGTCGTGCAGGTGTAGTTACAACAGGCGGTCTTGGTTTATTGGCGTTCACAAGTGTTGCATCAGCAGGTGTCACTGGTCCTGAGTTCCAAGCATTGTATGACTTGATTTTAGGTTGGGCACAAGGTTATTTGGGTAAAGCGTTAGCGATTGCAGCGTTCTTGTTTGGTGCGATTGTTGGTGTTGCTAAATCTACTGCAACACCTGCACTGATCGGTATCGTGTTTGCGATTGTGTTCTCAATTGGCCCAGGTGTAATTACAGGCATGATGACAGCAGTAATTTAGTAAGAAGAAAGCACCCATGGACAATTTTAAACACTTAATCCCCTCTCAGTTAGATGACGCAGGTCGTTTCTTGTGGTGGGACTTAGATGTGGCCATGTTGGCCATGGGGTCTTTTGTTATTGGTATGGTGATTGGTTTCCCAATGCTTTCATTAGCACTAGGGTTGATATTGGCCGCAGTCTATCAGAAGTCTAAAAGCGGTCGTCATAAAGCAGTCGGTTTTCACATGCTGTATTGGTATTTAGGTATTACATTCGGCATGAAAAAAGTGCCACCCTCACATCTTAGAAATTTCATTGGTTAGGATTTTACGTGGAACTAGGCGATAGATTAGCGGAAATAGAGTCACGCACAGGCATAAAAAAGAGCTTTAGCATACTTTTTATCGGTTTATTGGTATCAGTGTTGATGTTATCAACGGTGTTGGTCTTTAAAAAAGACCGTGTAAGAACGGTCATTACTCCTATGAGTATAAAAAACTCATTTTGGATTGATGATGAAAATGTTTCTGATGAATACCTTGTAGAGATGGGTACATTCATTAGCCAATTATCACTCGATGTCACGCCAGGTAATGTTGATTACCAGCAAAAAATGTTACTCAAATACGCTTGCCCCAGTGCCTATGGGCAGCTGCAAAATGACTCAGGCGCATACGCCGTGCGCATTAAAGAAACCATCTCATCGAGCATGTTTGAGATTAGGCAAATTACACCAGACAGCAAACACAATCGCATTGCGATGCACGGAGATTTGAGCACCTACGTGGGCGACAAGCGTGTATCAAAGATACCTAAGATTTACGCAATAACTTTTGAAAACAAAAACGGTACGGTTAAATTCTGTGGAATGAAAGAGACAAATGAAAAAGATTTATTCGGCGATACTCCTATCTAGTGCACTCACAGGTTTGGCTTTACCAGCCTATGCTTACAAGTTAATTGAAGCACAAGATAACCAGACTTACTACGTTGACGCGTCAGCCAAAGACACCAATCGCATCACGATTGAGAATGGCAGGTTGCGCAAAGTCATGGGCAAAACGGCTGATTTCATCATGGAAAAGGATGATAAAACAGGCCAATTCCTTGCACGCTTCCGAGACGATAAAAAAACATCGAGCCTGGTCGTCATTGCCGAGGATGGCCGCACCTACACCTTAGTCATGAAACCCATCGATATTCCAGCAGAAAGCTTTGTATTGCGCGATGAATCCGTGCAACGTAAACCTAAATTATCAGAGACAGGCAAAAAGGATAATTTAGAAAAATCAGTGCGTGATCTGATGTTGTTCATGGCTGGCTCAAATTCAAGAACTGTCAGCAACCGCGTGTATCAGGACGATAAGCAGAACCTTGAAGAGCTGGACTTATGGAAAGATACTAAGTTCTTCATTTTATCGACTTTTGTCAGTGGCAATTTAGTGGGCGATAAATACCGCCTATATAACGTGGGTGATAAACCCATCACTGTAGCTGAGCAAGAGTTCTATCAAAAAGGCGTTGTTGCAGTATCAGTTCAATCCCATGTTTTAGACGCTGGAAGAGATACGTTTGTATATGTGGTGAAACTTGGAGATACAGAATAATGGCTAAATTGAATGCAATTCGCAAAAAACAAATCATGCTCATACTTGGTGGGCTAATGCTCATTCTCGGTTTATCAGTATTGGGCGGCTATTTGGCTCAAGGCAATAAACCTGTTAGTACACGAGTGGAAAAACCCGTCACCGTCAGTACAGTAACTCCTGGTTCAACCATTAACAGTAAAGACGTTTGGATGGCATCAGAGGCTGCAAAAATTTCAGCCAACGCCAAGAAAAGTGAAGACATCTTACGTGATTTAGAGGCCATCAAAAACGGTACGATGCCCATTGGTCAAAAAGATGGTAAGGATAACCTGCCCCCTGCCCCACCACCACCTTTGGCTTCACCTATGCCTAATTTTCCACCGCCAGCATTGCCACCGCAAGTGACTGCAACTGGCTCATTGCAGGAAAGAACAAATAACCAAGCAAATTTGCATAACAAGCAAAATGCCGCGATTAGGCCAGGCATGATTGCCCCAAACGGACAACCATACCCAGTGGATGCGAATGGTCAACTAATCCAGCAGAATGTGGATGAGGGCATTTTCGCACTAGAAATCAATAATGCTGAACCTGCTACAAAGAGTGCTAACAAATCAGCCTCTACAACGGCAGAACATGACGCTGAAGATGGCGCTGTAGATGCTAACAACGTGCGTGAAGTCGATGATATGACCATAGGCCAATATCTACCGTCAGGCACATTTACACGTGTTGTAATGTTATCTGGTTTAGATGCGCCTACAGGTGGTCAAGCTCAATCCAACCCTCATCCTGTGTTGTTTAAAGTTGAAGATCCTGCCCAGTTACCTAATAAGTACAAAGCCGATCTAAGGGAATGCATCATCACGGGTAATGGCTACGGCGACCTTTCTTCAGAACGTGCCTATATCCGTACCGATAGAATTTCCTGCATTGATGAAGATGGTAAAACCATCGATATGCCATTTAAAGGCTATATCGCTGGCGAAGATGGTAAAGCTGGTATGCGAGGTCGTTTAATCTCTAAACAAGGCCGTATCCTCGCTAACGCATTACTGGCAGGTATTGGCTCTGGTCTTGGTCAAGCATTCCGTGAGTCAGCAACGACTCAAACAGCAGGTTTTGGAGGTACGACCTCAACAGTCAATGGCGGTCAGGAATTCCAAGCAGGCATCTCTGCAGGCGTAGGTAAAGCCATGGATCAACTCGCTAAATACTACATTTCACTGGCTGAAAAAGTTTATCCAGTCATCGAAGTCGATGGTGGCCGTATCGCAGATGTGGTGATTACACGTGGTTTTAATATGGAAAGAAAATAATGATGAATCTGACGCAACCATTTAAGTTGGCCACTGTGGCCAGTGCTTTGCTAATCTCAATGAGCTGCTTTGCGGCAGAGGATAAAATCGGCAACGAAGCACTTTTAGCTAAATTCCGCAAACTCTACCCAGCCACCAAGTTCGATAGTGTTAAAGCAACTCCAATGCCGAGTATTGTTGAATTACACATGGGTAAGAATGTCGTGTATGCCCACGAAGATGGCCAATATTTCTTGTTTGGCTCACTTTTTGACATGAAAAACCAAGTTGACCTGACGGCCTCTGCTGCCGAGGCAACGAATAAATTAGACTTTAGCAAATTGCCACTCAATAAAGCGATTAAGACTGTTAAAGGTAATGGCAAGCGTACCGTGGCGGTATTTAGTGACCCTGAATGCCCGTACTGCAAGCGACTAGAGACTGAGTTAGGCAAAATTACCGATGTCACGATTTACACGTTCTTATACCCTTTAGACGGCCTTCACCCAGAGGCACGTGCTAAAGCGGAAGCTGTTTGGTGCAGTAAAGACCAAAGCGCAGCATGGCAAGCACTCCTCCTTAAGGGTAAAACACCTGAAGGCGTTAAACCCTGTGCCACACCTATTGATGACATTGCCAGCCTAGCCAGTGATTTAGGCATACAAGGCACGCCCTACTTAATAACAAAAGATGGCCGCACACTGCCAGGCGCAGCAGAATCAGCGCGATTAAACAATTTCATCAATGAGCCTAGCAAACAGAAGGAAGCGCGTAATGACTAATTTACACCAAACCATTCAGTCAAGTTTGATCGCAGCTGGGGGTAAGTTACATCTCATTGATAAAGGATCATCTATCGGCAAATTACTCGCTTTAACGGCGACTGCGGCATTATTTACAGGTTGCGCAGGCACCATGTCAGGCTTGGGTGAAAGTAGCAGTAGCTTTGCTTGCAAAGCACCAGAAGGCGTGACTTGTAAGTCTGTAACAGGCATCTATTCAAATGCAGCTCAACATAGCTTGCCTGCACAAATGTCAAAATCCAAGGATACTGCAGCGGTCAAGGTTGAAGAAAAACCTGTCAAATTAAACAGCTATTACGATGATAAGGCGCGTGGCCAGCAATTAGCCCAGTTAAATCCTGGCAAAGCCAATGAGCTGAACAAAATGCCGCCTAGCTTAATGACAACGCCTCAATCGGGTGATCCGATACGTTCATTGCCATTGACCTTGCGTATCTGGCTCGCACCATGGGTCGATGCTGATGGTGATCTACACGACCAGCATTATGTTTACAGCACTGTACACAATGGCGAATGGCTAATAGAAGCCAACCAAGCGGCTATCAAAGATAAATACAAAGCGGTATCGATTTCAAAACGCGCCCTAGGCTTGGGTAAAACACCTGCGACTACTAATGAATCAAACATTGGTGAAGCGTTAGGCTCTACCAACACCAACACAGATGGAGCAACTAAATAATGTTTGGTTTTATTGGTGAGTGGTTTAAAGATAGTGATGAGGGCGACACAGCGTCCAGTCAGCCGTTTGAGAAAATTGAATACAATCGCTTTAGCGATCTATTACCTTGGACAGCTTGGTTACCAGAGCAGCGTTTATTTGTTTTAGAAAAAACCGATGAAAAAGGTGATTCTAAAATTGAAGGTATTGGCTACACCATCGAAGTGAATCCACAAACGGGCGCTTCCGAAGAGATGGTCGATTTATTGTCTAACCTGTTTCAGGATGTGCCTGTCGATACCAGCATACAAGTCATGCTATACGGTAGCCCCGACATTCGCCAATGGTTGGCCGAATACAACGATGTGGCCAATGGTTGTTTAGACTCAAACCAACGTAATATTGTTAAAGCGCTTGCGGCCAGACGTGAAAAGCATTATGAGTATGCCACTGAAAATGGCATTGCAGGTAATAACCCTTATTTACTCAGAACCTACCGTATTTGTCTTGCGGTTACTGTGCCTGTTAAACCAACCAGTGATTTAAACGCAATTTTAGATGTTGCTAAACAGGTGGCTTTGCAACGTGATGCACATGTCACGTTATTGCGTACTTATTACCAGTTTAAGCATGAATGGACCCCAGAACATTTAGTTAATTGGGTATCAGCCATCCTTAATCCTCACGAATTGCAACCTGTCCTAAACTATGATTCAGGACGTGAAATACGCCACCAAGTGGTTGCCAATAACACGGGCTATAACATCAGTGAAGATGGTATCAGGATTGGCTCAAATAAAAAGCATGTCATCGCTACTGCGTTTTCAGTGCGTAGCTATCCAAAACCCTCTTATTTCTTGTCTCAGGTCGATGGTTTAATTGGTGATCCTACCATGGGCGCGCTTGGTTATCCTTGCCCCTTCTTGATTGTGATGGGCGCTAAAACCAATGATTTTGAAGCATCAAAAAACACCACCACCATGAAGCATGCCCGTGCAACGACCAACGCCGAAAGTCCGATGGCTAGGTTCATGCCTGACATGATTGAGAAAAAGCGTGATTGGGACATCATGCTTAAATCGCATGAATTAGGTAAAGGTTCCATCAAAATGTATCATCAATTGATCATTTTCTCGCCTGAACCAATCACAGCCAAAGCCTCACAGAATGCCGTCTCAGTATGGCGTGCGCAGGGATTTGAAATCTCACCAGATACTTACATGCAAAGCCAGGCATTTTTAGCCTCGCTGCCCATGTCACTTACGCCGACCTTACAGGCAGACATTAATAAAGCGAAGCGTTTCACCACAAAAACATCTTACAACGCCATCAATATGTCGCCATTCGTGGCTGAGTGGCCAGGGATTGGTAAGCCAATCATTCCATTATTTGGCCGCCGTGGGCAAGCCATGGGCATTGACTTGTTTGCTAACGACACTGGTAACTATAACGCTTGCGTTGTAGGGGCTTCTGGCTCTGGCAAATCGGCATTTTTGAATGAACTTGCGCTACGTTATTTAGCAACAGGTGCAAAAGTTTGGATTATTGACGTAGGCCGTAGCTTTGAGAAGCTTTGCCACACCGTAGGTGGTCAATACATCGAATTTACAGAGCAAACTAAACTCATTCTCAATCCCTTCACGATGGTGACAGACATCGAAGAAGACATGGACATGCTTAAAAATCTGATTGGCCAGATGATGTCACCCTCACGGCCATTAACCGATTACGAGATGTCGCAGGTAGAGATCAACTTACGTGAGCTGTGGGATATACACGGTCGTAATACCACCATCAGCATGTTGGCAGAAAAACTCATTAATTACGGTAACCACGACAATGAAGGTGACCGTAGAGTCCGCGATCTTGGTGTTCAGCTGGTGAGTTTTACCGAAAAAGGTGCTTACGGTAAGTATTTTACAGGTGAAACCAACGTTCGCTTTGATAACAACTTTGTTGTCCTGGAACTGGAGGAACTCAACAATAAGAAAGCCCTGCAGTCCGTGATTATGTTGCTCATCATGTACAAAATTACGCAGGAAATGTACCTATCCAATCGTGCACAACCAAAAATCGTCATTATCGATGAGGCGTGGGATTTGATGTCAGGTGGTTCAACTGCAGGTTTTATTGAAAAAGGCTATCGCCGTGTTCGTAAGTACAAGGGTGGTTTTATCACAGGTACACAGTCAGTGCAAGACTACTACATGTCGGCAGGCGCAGAAGCTTCCTTAGTAAATGCAGACTGGATGTTCATGTTAAGACAGAAACCTGAATCCATTACCGCCTTAGAAGCAAAAGGACGCTTATCGATGGATGCACATCTTAAAAAAATGATGCTTTCTATTACGACCTTGCAAGGCGTGTATTCAGAGGTCTTGGTGCATTGTGGGCAGATGGGTAACGGTATCGGTCGCTTGTTCTTCGATAAATTCAGCCTATTACTGAATTCCTCTAAAGCGGAAGATTTTGAGGCGATTAGACGCTATCGTGAAAGTGGTATGGACACGGTTGCAGCCATTGAGCAGGTTATGCGTGACAGAGGTCAGCTATGAGCGAACAAATTGAAAAAGTCAAAGCACATCTGGCCGAACTTGAAGCCAAGGAAGCATTAAAAAATAATCAAGCACAGACTTCATCTAGCAATGAAAGCACGCAAGATGAAGCTGGAGGTCTCGTCACCTACCTTTGGCCAATCGTATTGCCTGCGTTAGTTTCAGCGATGCTGCTAACCGCCTATCACTTCTGGGTGAACCAGAAAGTCAGTATCGCGGTGGTTGATGTCAGTGAAGTGATGGCCATCCAGCAAGCTCAATTCGTGAGGTTGTTATCCAGTGGCACAGTCACGGATAAGCAACGTGAAGAGTCATTTACGATGGTAGCAGGTTTTGGTGATCGCCTTAAAGCGGCTATTGACTCAGTACAGAAAGACTGCCACTGCACTTTAATCGTTAAAAACGCTGTCATTGGAGAAGTTTCTGACTACACCGAATCACTGAAAGCAAAAATGGGCATGGCTGGCATGAATACTGATGATGCCACCGCTGCGGCCGTAGAAAAAATGGGTGGTGCAGAAAAAGCTTTAGCTACGCAACAACAAGAAGATATGTTGAAAGGGTTGAGGTAAGAACATGGCTTTGACATTACAAGAATTTATGAAAAAGCCAAACTGGCCAACATTCAAGCAAGACATGATTGAGCATTACAGTCGCTATTGGTTACATTGGTTGGTTGGGTTTTTTGCCATCGTGACTTTCCAGCACTTCTTTTTGTTCGGTATCAATGTCACGGAAAGCCTGCCCTACAACGTTTTTTTGGTGGATAAGCACCCTACCCATATTAAAAATGGTGATTTAGTGTCTTTTCGTTGGGCTGGCGGCGGTGGTTACCCTGCAGGCATTACTTTTCTGAAAATTGTCAGTGGATTACCTGGTGATCAAGTGACAGTTGATGCTGAACGAAACTTTTATATCAATGGTAGCTGGGTTGGTCTAGCAAAAAAACTATCACGTAAAGGTGAAAAATTGGAAATTGGCCGTACAGGGAAAATTCCACCAGGCTATATGTATGTGAAAGCACCGCATGTCGATAGTTTGGATAGTCGCTATGCCATTACTGGCTGGGTTCCAATGACAAGTATTGAAGGGCGAGCAATCTTTGCTTATTAGACGCGCGATGATCATCAAATACATATTCGATAAAGGGGTGTATTGGCTTAAACAGGGCTATCACTTAATGGGCAGCAAACCCAGACAGCTGACATGGAAACAAACCTTCAAAGAAGCGTTATGTGTAGGTATCGCCATCTATTTGATGGGTATCGTACTCGCCTTGTTGAATATGAGCACTGCGCATGCTGCTGAGCGTAATACTGAGACAGTGGGACCAACCTACCCGATAACCGAACCAGATATGTTAGAAGAAATGCAAAACAAACTAAAAGCAATGGAGCAATCAGGTCGTTTGAAAGTATTACAAGCTGAGGCAATTAAACGCTCTCAAGGGCATATAGAAGCACCTACACCTGTGAATGGCTTAACACGCACCAAGAAAGCACGCGTGTTTTATTACGATCCATCTTATGTAGTACCAAGTGCTATCAACGCGCCAAACGGCCAGATCATCGGTCAAGCTGGCCAACGTATTAACCCATTGGATTATGTCGTTATGTCCAAACACCTGGTGTTTTTTGATGGTAGTGATCCCGAACAAGTCAGCATGGCCATCAGTTTAATGAAACGCTATGAGGGTCGTGTAAAACCCATCTTAACGTCTGGAAAGCCGCTGGAATTAACGCGTACATGGAAACAACAAGTGTATTTCGACCAAGGCGGTAGCCTCGTCAAGCGTTTTGGCATCAAACAAGTGCCTGCATTAGTCAGCCAGGACAACAAACGTTTACGCATAGATGAGTTAGAGGTGAAGTAATGAATATGCCTGCAGACAAAATAGATTTTCCGCAAAGCATCCTCGAATGGGCTAAGGAAAACCAAACGCACTGGACATCGCACGTCATTGAGGCATGGGATGCAGATAAATTGGATAAGTTAAGCCCGTTCGTTAAGAGCCATTACTGGAGTGATAGACACTCAATTAACGTGTTTGCAGTTGTGGGTACAGCGCATCCTGACTACATCGGCTTAACCTGGCTAGATTTTTTACATCAAGGCAAACGCATGCGTGCAAACCAGACTTTGTTACGCAGGAACCCTGATTACTACGACCAAACTACAGTAAAAATGCCTTCAATGCTTTATGTATCACTCAATGGTAAGCACTGGTACGTGAATGGTGATGGCAACCATCGCACGTGCATTGCCAAGTTTCATTTCGAGAGACTGAACGCCCAAGGCATCAGTACACAAACTATGGTGCATGGTGTGACCACAGACGACTATCGGATTGATTGGGATTTGTATTATCTATTTGAAACGCTCAAGACATTATTAGATAGCACAAAAACTAACGGTCGCTTAGAGCCTGTGCGCGAGCACTTGGTACGGCAAGATGGCCCTGGGTGGAAAGTAGATAAGTACACCACCAAACTACGCTATATCTATAACCAAAAAGAAGAAATTCTTGATCGAAAAGGTGCTGAGCAATTAGCAAAAACACTCAGTAAAAAATCCAATGGTCTCTTTAGCAGGTTATTTTCAAAATGAGAAAAATACTCTTATCTATTTTTTTCACTTTGATCTGCCTTGAAGCACACGCTGCAAGCACCTGCAAAGGTAAGTTCATGAACCCCATCACGGACATTTGTTGGTCTTGTGCTTTCCCCATGAAAATCGGCGGTACCAGCATACTCACGATGGGGCAAGAAGACTGGGACTCTGGTATATCCAATCCTTTATGCGCTTGTTCTAGTCCACCAAAAATTGGTGTTGCAGTGTCGTTTTGGGAGCCTGCTCGCCTTGTGGAGGCGGTTCGTACCCCTTATTGTTTTGCTGGATTAGGTGGCGTAACAATTGATCCAGGTATCGCGGCACCTGCCCATACGCAACCAACGGGTGATATTGATAAATCGGTTGATAGCTTTTATCAAGTGCATTGGTATATCTCCCCCCTGCTCTTCTGGCTTGAAGTCTTATTAGATAACAGCTGCTTAGAGCAGAATGTGTTCGATTTAGCTTACTTCACAGAAGTCGATCCACTATGGGCCGACTCAGAGCTTACTTTTATCTTAAATCCTGACGCAGTGTTATTTGCAAACCCCATCGCGCAAGGCGCATGCGCCGCAGATTGTGCAGCTGCCACAGCTGGGTTTCCTAACAATCTTCTCTATTGGTGTGGTGGTTGCCAAGGTTCCATGTATCCACTCAATGGTTGGGTTGGTGCGCATACTGGAGGCGTTCAAGCCTCATCACTACTGGTACAACGCATGACTAATAAGATGCATCGAGAGATGCTAATTTGGGCTGCCAGTGGTGAAATGGGGCAATGTGGCTATTACCCACAACCGCTAATGGATAAGCGTAATTACAAAATGCAAATGGTTTACCCAACGCCAAATACGAAAAAAATTAACGGCCGATGCTGCCAGCCCATGGGTAGAAGTACAGTGGACTGGGGAGCAGGCAAAGAATACCCCTACAGTGGTGAAGATTTTGCCTATATGTTGTTCCGTAAGCGCGACTGCTGCCAAGGCGCAGCCACTCAATAACGACCAAGGGATAAAAAGTGATTGATGAAATTCAATATAAAACGGTAGCAAAGCAAGTTGGCTTGTTGCTTACCGAACATACGCGCCAGAATGACAAAGTGGTGGTAACAGTAGCCGACATTGAAAAATTTGGACGGGTCATTCAACAAATGACGGTAGCACACATCATCAATGCGATTAGTACGCCCATCGCTGTCAATAATGACACGCCAACAATCGAAGAGCAATTAGTGCAACGCAAAGAGTGGCTTGAATACAGAATTGCAAGCTTTAAACGCAAATTAGCCTCTGGTAGCACACATCCACTCATTACAAAAAAAGCCTTAGTAGAGTTAGAAAACGAATTAGAGACCATAGAGGCACAATTATCATGAGAAAACTACTTTTTAGTTTTTTATTAGCGATGCATTTACCTGCTATGGCGGATAAAGCAGCCATGCCCAGTGATGCAGACATTGCCAATGCACGTAATAAAGCACAAGCACAATCAGTTTTTGACCAGGCTGAAAAGTCTGCTCAAAATCCGATTGTGTTACCAAATGTGCCAATGACTACAGGCCAGCAAGGTATCGACATTAACCAGATTGCTAATCAGAAACGTCAACTACTGGGTATAGGTGAATCGGATGATCTCTATATCTTCGTTTCACTTTCCATGCCAGTTGAAACGCTTAAAGCCATTGCACGACAAGCAAAACAAACCAATGCTGTAATGATACTGAGAGGCATTCCTGGCGGCCTAACAGGTAAGAAAAACTGGCAGGCTGCAATGAACCAATTACAACCACTGGTCGCTTTAGGTGCAAACGTCCAAATAGATCCTGAGCAATTTAAACGATACAACATCCAATCCGTACCGAGTTATGTACTTGCCTTGAATAACCAGAATCAAAAACAAGGCAACTGTTCTCCTGAAGGCTGTATGGCAAAAAGTCTGAAAGCCACAGGTGACGCATCAATTGACTACGTGTTGTCTCAGTGGACATCCAATAAAAACCAGCTGCTCGCTAAAGCAGCGCAACGCCGACTAAAGATGCTGGAGGGATCATAAGTGCAAAACAACAGAAAACACCTATTAAGTGCATGGCTCGTATTGGCCATTGCATTGATAAGTGATCACGCATTGGCCGATGCCAATAGCGATGCATTCACGGATGGCAAAGACTTTGGTAGTACACAAAGTAGCGCCATTAAGCCGACGATCACCCCTGCTAATGCCAGTGCAAATGTGCCTGGCTATTCTGCAACAAGTGGGGAGTCAGCATTATTTGATAATGGCAATGGCGTACTTACGCCAGCGGCCAACAGCGATGTGAATCACTGCAATACCACAACCAGCGCAAATGATCCTAATCCTGCAGCCAACGGGCATTGCGAAGGTGTGCGAATGATTACGGCCAACCCTAACGCAAAAGCCAGCCTGTTTCCGATCGATAGAAATACTGATCCTTTAGTAGTACAGGGAAATACTGTTAAATCAAATCCTAGTATTTACACCAATGGCGCATTTGGCGGCGGCGCATATTCAGGCTGCACCACCTCTAATGTCAGCACTGGTGCCGTTTACGAAGAGGAGCATTGTAGTGAATATCTGACTGTTGAAGATAGGCAATGCACAGAATCACTGAGTGTAATTGTAGATAAAGCGGATAGTTGCGTGCCTGGTACTTATATTGCCTCTGCAGCTTATGCTGCGCGAGATGACCGTAATACCATAGAAGCTCGCTGTGATTTTGACCCAGTAAATACCAATTTCAGAATTTTGTCGTGTGATAGTAATGATGGATGCTATGGTGGAGGCTGGAGATCTTTTACCATTAATATGTCTGCCCCTAGTTCAGGGGTAAGCCCTCAGCAAGCAGCGGAACGTGTAGGTAGTTGGACAGTAAGGCACACAACCTACACTTCTCAGGGCTGTAATCCTGTCACAAATGTCTGTTCTATCACTTTCTCGTTGTATGCCACTTCTACATCATGTCCTAACGGAACAACTGGATTTTTTGGGGGGTGTGCAGCATATTGCACTAACGGTGGTACACCAACATGTGGATTTGGCAGCTGCTCATGCCCGAATGGAGGAACAACCTCAACTGCACCAATTACAACTCAGACATTGTTGGGAACTATTCCGCTAAGTTACAGCAGGCCGCGAACAATAGTAACCGTGACAGACAATTGGGATGACCAGTGTTCAACATACAAAGCGAGACTGCCATGATAAAAAACATTTTAGTCGCATGGCTTTATATTGCTGGCCTGCTAATTAGTCAAGTGAGTTCTGCTGGAGATGGTACTTGTGCCGAATTATCGCGTGCATGTGTGGATGGACCATCTACAAAAATGATTAGTGGTGAACCTGTTACCAGAGATTGCTGGAGATACGAAGCAGTGTATCAATGTGCCAGCTCCATATTCCATGAAGACAGTTGCCAAGCGTTACGTGACCAAGGCTGTGGCCAAATTGATTTGCAGTGTGTCGAATATTCCGATCTCGATCCATCTAAATGCATTCTGTATGATAAAAAGTTTCAATGTAAAGTGTCTGATGGGGTCACTCAACCCGTACTAAATTGCGGTAACCAACAATTTTGTGCTGATGGTAATTGCTTTGATGCTAGCGCACCGCCTGATGCTGATTTCGGCATGGCCGTAGCTGGCATGGAAGTATTGCGTGAGTCTGGTAATTACATGGATCCAAATACACTGCAGTTATTTACAGGAAAGGCTAGTAAGTGCAGCATTAAATTATTTGGCCTTGGCAATTGCTGTAAAAAAGACACTAGAGGCGGCGGCATGAGTAATGCTAGTTTGCCTGCACAATTAGGCGTGAGTGCCGTCATGAGCGTTGGTTCAGAAACCGTCAAAATGATCGGCAACAACTTAATGTATGACACGCTGTTCACTGGTGATGGTATGGCTAGCGTAGTCAGCGGCCTTACCGATGCATTAAGTGCAGGGATTGATACTTCTGGTTTTTCACCATCGATTGGCTATTTAGGAATGTCCGTTGGTTTTGGTGCGGCACCAGTAGGCGCAGGCGTTGTATCAGCTCAGTTAGGTACCAGCGGATTTTACGTGGCTTTTGATCCAACCTCGTTTGCAATAAGCATTGCAGTCATGGTGGTGATGGAAATGCTCGCATGCGATGAAGAAGAAGGCGTTCTGGCTCTGAAACGCGGTGCTAATTTATGTATCAGTTTAGGCTCTTATTGCTCACACAAAGTGCTGGGAGCCTGCATCACTAAGAAACAATCTTACTGTTGCTACAACTCTAAAATTGCAAAAATTATCAACATTGCAGGGCGTACACAATTAGGACTAGGTTTCGGTAGTGCAAAACATCCTAATTGTGCTGGCTTAACGATAGCCCAAGTGCAGTCAATTGATTTCTCACAGGTTGATTTTAGCGAAGTCATTGGAGATTTGCAGGCTAATATCAAAACGCCTACCAATGCGACTAACCGTGCAACAACCAAGATTAACAGCTACTTCACTCCATAGAGTTAACTTATAAACATGAACCCTACTATTAAACACTTAAAAATAACCGCTCACAGCGCTTCAATTTTGCTATTACTAGGCACGCTAAGCCCTGCTTTTGCAGATAGTGGGTCTAAAGTTGTAAAAGACAGCGTTGTGAGACTGGACAGGCCTATCACAACCAATATGAAGTCTATTATTGTTAAGGCCATGGCTAATCCAGGCGTAAAAATGCGTTATGAATTACGAGGTGAAATTGCCAATAACATTTTGACCAAAACCAATGGTAAAGCACCAGTGTATGTAGAAGTCTATACCGTGCAAAAGTTAACTGAAGAAGGTTGCTATCGGTTAACTTTTGCTTACGATTTACCCAACGCCTTTATGACACGCAAAGATAATGGAATGAAAGAGCCGTTAGCATTCTGGCAGCAGATGAATTTGTGTAAGAGTGGTTACGCTCCAAGTACTCAAGAAGGTGCGAATCCCTTAGCTGAGTCAGTGATTGAAAGAAAAACGCCATGAGAAAGTTCTGGCATACCGCACTAGGTTGGCTGTTAATGCTCACATTTATCTTACCTACAATGGCACTGGCCATCGAAAGCACTAATGGCCAGGCGCAAGCCAGCGTAGATAACGCTTGGTGGGATGACAGCGTGTGGAACAACCAAGACCGTGGTTTTATCTGGTATCCACCAGATGCACCTTTAAAAAAACAACAAAAAACTAAGCCTGTCGCAGAAAAACCTAAAAGTATTCAGGACATGAAAACCATGGCTGAAATCAACAAAGAGCTAGATCGACTTAAAGAGGTGGCCATACTCAACCCTTCCGAGAAAAACATCCTGTCATTTTTAGAAGCGCAAAACTGGATGTTTAACAAATCATCCTATTTTGCAGATGCTACCCAGCGTGTCGTGTGGTCGAATCCGCAGGTTGACTATAACAACCGTTCCCCTACTGCCAATAATGCGTTAATCAATAAACGTGAGCGCACGCGTAAAGAAGAGCAGCAGCTCGCGGCCAATTTGTCGCAAGATTATGGTGTGTTCTTTTTCTTCAGGAGCGATTGTCCATATTGCCATGAGCAAGCCCCCGTGTTGAAGTACATGCAAACCATCTACGGGTTGCCTGTTATTCCGATTAGTATGGATGGTGGCCGTTTGCCTGAATACCCTTCCCCACGTGCAGACAATGGTATTTCGATGATGGTGTCGCAAGGGCAAGGTGTTAATACCTTCCCAGCTATTTATCTGGTTGAGAAAAAAACCAAACAATCCTACCCGTTAGGCACGGGCATGGTGCCGCTCGATGAGATTTTGAGCCGCATTAGGGTTCTGACACAAACACAACCAGGACAGGAGTTTTAAGATGTCACAAAATACATCACAAAATGATGCGTTTGCTGGGCACCACATCATTTTGGGTAGGACTGCAGACGGGATGAGTAAATTAACTGCGTCAGACGATGATTATGTCCATGTGATAAGTCAAGGGCGCATCGCGTTTGAACATGCGCTTGATAACGCCTTAGAAACACACACATGGCCACAAATACTAGAGTTGATGGTAAACAATGAAAGAGAACATCATGATTAAATCAAAATCGCTTCAACTTAAACGAATTACGGTAGCGGTTGCTGTCGCCACAGCTTGCTTCGCAATACCGATGGCCAATGCTGAAACTTGGCTAGAGGACTTTTATACGCAAGCAGGTGCTGGCATGAATGTATCCGCACCTGGCGTATTTGAATCACAGTCCAGCAATTTGATTACTGGTGGTAGCTTAAGTGTTCGTGTACCACCAAAGAATATTCAGTTATACAACTTCAATCCACCAAGCTTAAAAATGGGTTGTGGTGGTATTGATCTGTGGGCTGGTTCATTTAGTTTCGTGAATAAAGCACAATTTATCGCTTACTTACGCAATGTTGGCCAGAATGCACTCGGCATGTTTTTTGAGCTGGCCGTGAAAACCATGGCCCCCGAAATTCATAGTGTGATGACACGTTTACAAGCCCTCTCACAGCAAATGAACAGTAATAGCTTGAATGCATGTGAGACCAGTAAACGCATGTTTGCAGGGGCAATACCTGAAACCAATGAAAGTAGCACTTTTACCGAACGTATGGGGTCATTTGCTAGCGCTTTAGGCACGGTCACAGACAACTTACAATCTATCGATACTTATACTGGCGACTTAAAAACCACGTTTAACGACCTCAGAAACATTAGGGCGACCACGCCTGCAGCGATTAAAAACTCTGGTGGTAAAGATGAAACACCCGTGGACGATTACAACCTAGTCTATCGCGCGCTTACTAACTCTGGTGCTACACCATTCAGTCAGAATGAAATCAATCTTATTATGTCACTGACAGGCACTATTATCGTACACACACCAAAAACAGGCGGCCCAGAGCAACTGGTGACTGAGTACATTGCGCCTACTGTCACCAACCTCAAAGAGTTTATTGGTGTACAAAATGCAATGTCCTCATTTGCAATGAACGTTTGTGATCCAGCCAATGAATGCTTAACGGTTACTCAGGATCCTGCAGGTGTGCACCAGTTCAATTCCTTCGCTAAGATTTCCAACGATAAAATTACCGCAATGCGTGACGCAATTGCAAATCGAGTAGTACAGAATCCAGCAACCATTGACTACCTAACACAATCTTCAATCCCTATTTATCGGATGCTGGCCATCACCACTAAGTTTGACCAATTGGAGTTGAGCGATAACGTTATCGCACAGTACTCAGACGCTGCGGCCATCGATATGACCAGTGTGTTTATTAAAAACCTCATGAAAGAAGTTCAGCGCGTATCTAAAACCTATAAAGCAAGCTCAAGCGCTGAGATTGAGCGACTTAACTCGTTCTATGAAACCCTTAAAGACATTAACAGTGAGGCTGATGAGCTATTAACGGCCAAACAGTTGCAGCTAGCACAACTTTCTTACCAAATTAACACGGTGGATCACTATAACCGCATCATGTTAAGAGGTCTTAGCGAAAAGCAAAAACAAGCCATCGCTTTTAAATAAAGAGAATTAATATGTACAACTACACCGTCTATGCCTACTGGAATCAAGACCAGCTATTCAATTTGTTTAATGCCGTAGTTATTATCATGGGCGGCGGTGACTGGTTATTATTAATGAAGTCTATTGCTATCGTAGGCTTAATTGCTGCCGCTGGAGGTGCTTTAGCCAGAGGACGTGGTGAGAACTTCGCTACCTACTTTATTTTTACGGCCATTATGTACGGTGCGGTGATGCTACCTAAAACCGATGTGGTTATTGAAGATGTCACGGGGCATAATGCACCGATGGTGGTCAGTAATGTGCCCTGGGGCGTTGGAGCATTATCCAGTATCACCTCACACATTGGTTACTGGTTAACCAAAAGCTATGAAACCGCATTGGCCATTCCTGGCGACATCGCTTTCCAGAAAAACGGTTTTTTATTTGG
This sequence comes from uncultured Methylophilaceae bacterium, assembly GCA_964484985.1. GTDB lineage: Bacteria > Pseudomonadota > Gammaproteobacteria > Burkholderiales > Methylophilaceae > CAZAHP01. Next base: position 4,563 of record CAZAHP010000009.1, on the reverse strand, counting down.
AGCAAAATTACTCACTGCTAAACAAAACACCACCATTCGTGACCCACAATTACGCACTGATATGCTGAATTGGTACCAAGAATGTATTGCATACGAAATCGCAGGTGATCCTGTCATGCAAGACGTTATTAAAAACTCTAATGACATCTGGACAGATTCAAGTGCCATCATGAATCAAGGTCGAGTCGTGAGTATTTATCACGCGGGCACTGGCCAAACATCTGCAGTCAATTGCAAAACAGCCTATGACGAATTAGGGCCACGTCTGACTGCAGACAAAAACAACAACGTGATACCAATGCTTGGCGCTTATTTGTTTGCGAATGATCCAGTGGCCACCGCTGGTACGCAAACCTCTATGGATGTTGCTGAGCTTACCATGCTTAATGTAGCTGCTACTGGGGCTGATACGATTAAACAGGCTATGTTGCTGAATTTGTTTAGAGAAGGTCCAGCGAATATCGCTGCAGTGACAAACAATCCTGCAATGGCCGCCATTGAAATGGCAAAAGTACAAGCTGCAGCCCAGGCGAATGCGGGTTATGAAACTGGTAGAGCGTTGTCTGAATCTGCCCTACCCTTAATTAGAAATGCGATCCACACGCTCATTATTGGAGTGTTCCCGATTGTATTGCTATTAATTCTAGTAAGTGGCGATAAAGGCATTACGATCTTAGCTTCGTATGTCAGTATGCTGGTCTTTGTAGAGCTTTGGGCACCGTTATTTGCCATCGTGAATCATTTGCTTACCTACGCATCCATGAAAGATACGGCGAGTATCGTGCAAAACACAGGCGGCGTTACCCTTGAAACCTATGACATGGTTTCTAAAGGACTTATAACGGCGCAAGGCGTGGCTGGTATGCTGACCTTATCCATCCCTGTTATGGCCTATATGATTGTGTCAAAAAGCCAGAATGCTGCTGCGAATATCGCATCAGGCGTTATGCAGCCTTCACAATCTGCATCTCAGTCTGCAGGCTCAAATGCTGCGATGGGTAACTTGTCAGGTGGTAATGTGCAATGGACGAACAGCTCGATGCATAATGGTACTATGAACCAATGGAATGATGCCCCTACTGCGAAAACTGGGGCTGGGGTAATGACTAAAACTGGTAGTGATGGCTCATCAATTACTACGATGGCAGATGGTAGTCAGGTTTTAGATAGAAGTGCAACACAAAGTAATTTGGGTGCATGGACAATGGGGTTGTCATCAACAGCAAGTACCCAAAATCAAGAGGCCTCAAAAAATAGTTATCAAAGTTCAGAGACAGCTGCGATTACATCAGCAAAAAGTATGGGGGCTGCATTATCAGCGTTTAAGTCGCATGAAAATGATTTCAGCAAAAATAACGGAGTTAATGTAGCGACTGGCAGCGGCTCTGGTGTCAATATCAGTAAAGCATTGGATAACATAAATTCAGCCAGCAACGAGGTGACCAAAGGTCAAAACTTCACAAAAGAAGAGTTGGCAGCTATTACAGCGACTGCCGCCGCAGAAGTAGGTGGTGGTTTTGGCGTAGCCAATATACGTGCTGGTTTGCAGGCTCAAGGTGTTTCAAATGAAAGATTAAGTAGCGCCGTCGCAGCCACTCAAAAACTCGGCGGTAGTGATAGCTTTAAAACTGGCGTGAGTCAGTTGGATGATGTAAGTCAGAAGATTTCAGCTACCAATGGCAGCGGGCATCAAGAAGCATGGGCTGAAGGCATTAAAAAGGATTTTACTCAATCAAAAACGTCAGCAAGAACTTCACAAGAACAACTTTCAAAAGCAGAAGAGTATGCCGAAACGGCCAGTAAGATTGGTAAAGGTGATGCTTCTGTTGGGAAAAACCTAGCGCAGGCATGGGTAAATAGTCACGGCGGTCCTGAAGGGGCAAATAGCTATATTAACAGTCATAGCGAAGCTGAAATAAGCCAAGACATGAGAAATTTCACGTTAAGTGAAGCAGCAAAAGAAGCTGTACATGACAGTAATTTTGCAGATCAATCAGGAGGAAATAAAAATCTAGTGGCTGCAACTAGCAGTTTAACTCCACCTACTAATCGTGCAGAGTTAACTGCTCAGGGCAATGCAAATGATGCTGATGTAAGAAAGGTAGATAAGGCTAACGCCAAGGAAGTGCCAACTGGAGCAAATCAATCGCCTACGGCAACGGCGACAACGCCTATTGGCAACAAGGGGCAAGGTGGTCATGTAGATGGAACCTCTTATACCGTCACCCCTGCCTCTGTAACTGATGAGTTTAAGAGTGAAGGCAGAAATGCTTATCTGCCTGCGGAGGCTACTAGAATAGCAGGTGAGGTAGCATCTGGTAACGACTCAGCCCATGACAAACTATTGGATAAAGGTCAGTCTGGTGCTTTAATGAGTGGGGTAGCGGGAGTAAGCAAGTCTGAAACTGCCACTCCCAAAGCGCCAGCATCAATAGATGGCTGGGATACTTTACAAGAAAACATTAAAAATAATGCTAAAGATAAAGGCGAGTAAATTAATTAGAGATTTAGCATTATTCAATAATGACCGTGGGTCAAATAATAAGCTAGACTACCAGGTTGACTGGCATCATTATCTCTTTTGAAGCCTTCATTAAGCCAATCGGTTGCAGACATTGCAGTTAATGTTGGCATATTTAACTCTTTTTCAAAGTCAATTGGCTCTTGGATATTCATAGCTGCATAATGGTATTGCTCATCGTTATTAAACGCGTAATAAACATTGTTTACAGCAATAACGAGCAATGCCACTACGGCACTTAATATAAAGCCAAAAAATGGCGTTGCAAGCATGAATAATCCAATGCCAGCAAAATTGATGATGTCTTTTATGTCTTTCTTTTTCATATTATTTAGCTCTCTACCACATAACGTTTCAGCTTACTTTACGCTGACATGCTATACGGATCTACATTTTTAACTGTCTGTACGCTCCTGAAAATCCATTTCAACATGCACTCCAGCTAACCCTTCTATATCCAGCTTCTCACCAATTTGTAGCGTTTTTTCAAATGGCCGATCAACTTTAGCTTGGTTAATAAGCTCTACTGAATCAGGAACACTCATTGAGAATACCTGAGTCATCCCTGAAAAAGTAGGCGTATTCATGGATGTCGTTAGATTACGACCCATTTCTGAGCGTAATACTCCCGACACCTTAACTGTTTTATCATTCACCTTTGTAGCAGTAAACTCTATATCAGTCTTTACTACAGCGTGTTTACACGCTGATTTGTCTTTATTGCACTCAATAGCATAAGTAAGTGGGAACTTGTCCACGTGTACACCATGGCCAATGGTGTTACGCTTACTGCCTTCCAAAATATCAATTTCTACTGGTCGATATTGCCCAGTAAACGAATCATTCTTGGCACCATAAAAATGCAAGTGGTATTTTGCAGTAGTGTTTTCCATTTTAGGCTGCATCGCACATGCTGAAAGCATTGTTGCTGCTATTAATGTTGTAACTGTTGTGTATTTATGTTTCATATACTCATAATTTCTTTGCTGTTATTGAACCGCACTCCATGCGGCCTGCACCTTCTTCATTAAGCTTGGATGTAATACGCCTAATTTTGGTGTTTTTCCATGCGGTGCTTTTGGCGGCACCTTAAACCACTCATCATTAAATGGGATTTGTGCAGTATTTCTAAAGTTAAACTTTGTTGGGTAGCTTAAGCCTGCAAGCTGATAAGCTACTGCTTCTTTGTTTGATATTACAAATTCACCCGACAATAATTGATCCGTCTTTTGGCTTGTTCCATACACGACCTCCACATCAAAATGTGGAGAACTATCATCGTATACTCTAAATATGAGCGCAGGCCTTGGCTTTGCACTAGGCTCCATCCCTGAACCTTCAGGGAAGTTACACCACACTATATCGCCAGCACTCGGCTCTGGCCACCAATGCGTTTTCATTAAAACAACGATGATTTAACTGATTTTTTGTTTTGTGGCACTGCCTTACGAATGGCTTGTATTTGAGCTTCGCTCAAATCACCATCATCTGCCTCGTATGCTGGTAGAACCTCATTTGCCAATTTGCTTAATGCATAATGGATTACTTGTGTTTCTGTTGTAAATCCCAAAAAATTTACCATTGTTTTTACCGTTGTACGACTGACACTGTTTTTTGTGTCATTACGAAAACTCAATAATAGGTTATCTGCTTTAGCCGTTGCCATGATAACACCCTCAAAAAAATAAATATATGTTCAATATATATTTTTCGTTTACCTGTGTCAACAATAATAATTCATATTAAGCGTTAACCATGCCCTTCTCTGAATCATTGTAATGCACTCACATACTAGGGGTCGTCTCAGAAAACGGAAAATAAAGCACGCTAAGGCGTAACTACCCTCGGCTACACCGCGTCGGCACCACGCGGCTCTTTCTCCCCTTGCAGCGAAGCAATCAGCGGGCAAGAAACGTTCCCTTGCCGCGCATGGCAGGCGAACACAAGTTCGGATAGCACGGTTTCCATGCGCGCCAGGTCGGTCATTTTTTCGCGCACGTCCTGAAGCTTGTGCTCGGCCAGGCTGCTGGCTTCCTCGCAGT
>CAZAHP010000008.1:30045-32433 GCA_964484985.1 uncultured Methylophilaceae bacterium | reverse complement strand
TGGTGATGCAGCACCGATAGCAAAACCAAAAGCAACGCTAGCTGGAAGATCAGCATCAGTAACACTTTGGCCTACTGGAACAACAGTAGCGTTTGCTGATGCAGCAAATGCTAAAGCTACTAAACCGCCTAATAAACTCTTTTTCATAATAAAACTCCTAAGTTAATAACCACTAATTAAAAACACTAAATTAAAACCACTTATTTAAAACTTAACACTTAACTCACAGCAACTTATTCTGTTGCTTATTGTTTTTTAAACCCTCTAACTACAACTAAACTCTACGACGGTTAGATACCGAAATAAAACCAATTAAAGCAGACCCAAACAACCAAGCTGCCGTTGGCAATGGTACGGTAGATGGCTGAGGACACGTCTTACTCAAGTAAGTTGTATCTACTTTAGCCCCTGATGCGTAAGAGACAACATTCAAACCAATCTGGAAAGTACCGTTGTTAATTGCCGCATTAACATCAGCTAATGTCTTACCACTACTCAAAACACCATAAAACGTATAAAACTCACCTACGCAATATGCAACTCCGCAGCTCACACCACCTATTGGACCAGCCGAATTAGCAATACCATTTGCGCGCCTTGCTGAATCTGTTAGTGCATTATGCTCACTTGTTGATGTTGCAACACCGTTAGACTTAGTTGATGAAAACTTATAATTTGTAGCAAAACCAAAATTTGCATCTACCACATCAGGCAAACTTGTATAAGCACTATCGCGAGCGAACTTCACGTAAGAATCGCCACCGCTCTCTTCTCTCCAAGTTTTAATATCGCTAAATAGAGGGCTGCCATCAACATCATCAAAGTAAATGTTTGTAATAAAAGAAGTAATGCTGCCAATATTTTCAAATGTAAACGCGACTGTCGGACCTATACTTGGGGTGTAAGGTGTGGCGTCACGTAATTGCATATCTAACTGCGGAGCTGCACTTTGATAGTTGCTCGCTTCAATTTTACGAAAATCTACACCCTTACCATCACAACCACCAGAACCTGTCGTATTACATACATTGGCTGACGCATTGAAGCTTGTGGCTCCAATTGCTGCAAACAAAGCGCTTAGCACTGTTTTTTTCATGTTCATAATAACCACCTTTTTAAAACTTACAATTTAAAATCTTTTCAAATCGTATGACTACATTTTAGCCATACTCTCAAATTCCACAATGACCCGTTTGGGTCAATACCACATCAAACATTTGTTTTTGTTACTTAACCTTTGATGTAGCACTTAAATGTTGCATATATTGCTTAAACCGATGATGCGATAATAACGCTTACTACTTTTTACGCAATGACCCGTTCGGGTCATTTTTAATTATATTGTTTATAATCAACAATATAATTAAAAAATAAAAACCAATAAGACTCCAAAAGTTACAGCACTATTAATACAACACTCAACATAAAGCAATAAATGTGCTAGAAAATATAAATAAAATAAATTCAAACACTTAACAAAATAATTATTACTTACACATAGAGCATCGTAATATTTATGTTAGATTTTTGTGCATCACGCATATGTTCCATCACACAAATGCACACCAAACATCAACACTTAAGCGTGCGCGATTCTACATTCAATTTGTAACAGAATTATTACAAAAGTCTAATTTCAAGAGCTGCAGAGTTGTATTTAATACTGGAGAGACTTCAAGAAATTAGCCCCGACTAAAAGTATTTGATGCTCTATAGTCGCGGCTTAATGGTGTACTTAGTATGTTTAGTTACGTTTGAGGCACTAGCAAATTAAAATCATCACTCTAATCAATATGCATTTTTTCCAGTGAGTGACTTCATTGTCCGAAGCAATATTGTAAGGTCCAGCCAAACTGACCAGTTATTGATGTATTCAATATCAGACTCAATTCTTTGTACCATCAAGTCAATATCACTAGTTTCACCGCGCAGCCCTCTAACTTGCGCCAAGCCAGTAATTCCAGGCTTAATATGATGACGGGCAAAGTAATCGCTGATGCGCTTTGAGTACTCTTCATCGTGCTGCAGCGCGTGAGGCCGCGGCCCCACCAGCGACATATCACCAGTCAGCACATTAAATATTTGCGGCAGCTCGTCGAGACTTGTTTTACGTATAAACGCGCCGACTCTTGTGATGCGGGGGTCGTTTTTCTGTGCTTGCTTAACTACTGCACCCTCTTGATGCACATACATGCTGCGGAACTTCCAGATTCTAAAGGCTTTACCGTTCCAGCCAGCACGGTTTTGTCTAAAAAAGACAGGTCCAGGACTATCTAACTTAACGGCCAAAGCTACTATAGCCAGCACAGGGAGAATCATGATGAAGATAATACTAGCCAATACAAAATCTTCAATTTCTTTGGCGAGCTTATTAAAACCAACTAAAGG
>CAZAHP010000008.1:0-29945 GCA_964484985.1 uncultured Methylophilaceae bacterium | reverse complement strand
ACAGCACCCACAATCTTTTCGCCCATCCATACATTATTACTAATCTTGGCATTTAAGTAGTTAGCTAGGCGACCTTGCCCTACGATGACCACATTATTAAGCTGCTGGGTACCTTTGATGAAGCCAAGTTGAATAGATTTAACTAGGCTGTGTAGTGAGATTTGGGTTATGTATCCTAGAAAAAACAATTTAGTGATGATGCCTCTAGAGTAAACATCACCTTGCTTTGTTAAAAACGCCAAGACGAAGAGGCCTAGGAATGCCAAACTCCACGCTTTAAACAATTGTAGGGAGTGACCTGCAAACTTTGTGTTAGTGCGGTATACGCCAAGATGGTCATATATCACGGCCATCATACCCATGAGCACAAGCAATAGTTGCACATACTCACTTGCGAACGCACCAAGTTCGTACGACACTAATGCCCATGTAATGATAATAACTGACAGGCCATCTATGCCTGCTTGCATGGCACTACTAACGTTACCTCTGCGCTGTAATAGTGATTTAGATTCTTGTGATGGTAATACCAAGTCGACCCCTTGTTGCATATTCATTTTTCACCCTAGAGTATATATGATGATTATGACAAACAGGCCATTTCAAGCCTAATTATTTACCCAAGGGGTGATTTTTATCATTGTACTTTGCAATTGCTTGCGCCCTGCTCGACACTTCTAATTTACCAAAAATTCGTTTGACGTGATTTTTGACAGTGTTCGGGCTAATGTCTAGTATCTTGCCAATTTCATAGTTGGTTTTACCTGTGCCTATCCAATGCAATATCTCTTGCTCTCGCTCACTAAAACCCAAATCAACATCATCAACTTTGTCCATCGCTCTTCTATTGTTTGGGCGTATCATTTCTGGATGTATCAAGCATTCAACTTTACGTAGCGCTGAATCCACGTGTGGCATCAACATCCCCATCACTGAATGCTTAATTTGGTATTTTTCTGATCGATTAAAAAATACGTAGAGCGTATCATCCCTTGATCTAGAGTCTGTAATGCCGTAAACCAGCACAGACTGTATGTCTGCAAGTTTAGCCAAAACAGAGTCTGACTCCAAACCATCAAGATCTTTCACATCAAAATTGTTTATCACAAACCATTTATTATCATTCTGCGTCCATTTTTTGTGAAGGTGGGTCATGAGCTTATCTATTGAAGCATCATGACTAGCAATCGTTTGCGTACGCACACCTGGTACGTTTGAGGCAATGTCATATTGTAGGCGACCTGCTTCAAAGTCCCCCCAAGCTGCAATCAACACATCATGTGGCAGATATTCGACAACACTTTCTTGCATCCACAAAAAGAAATCAATATGGCGACTGATAGAAAATGAGCGCTGAATCACACTATGCAAGGGATGCAGATGTATATGTTCCATTGTTAATAATGACCCCATGTTTTATTCCCCTAAAGAAAAAATACTACTATGTGTCAATATGAGCATGTTACATGCCAAACTCAATCCAAGCCAAAACCCGCATAAAACCTAGAGATTTAATAACTCTGCATATTTAAAATGAATTAATTTCGTCGAAATTCCAACATCCAGCCTGATAGATGATGATTTCTCAACATTTGCGGAAGTTAGTCTCTATTATTTAATATGATTTTACAAAGTTGATGCTTAGTGGGTGCATATTTTAAGAGACTAAAAACTATTTAGCAGGTATTTACTTGAACAATCTAGCACTAAAAGCAAGGATTACAGCCACCACTGTGGATTGGATTAACAATATTAGAAAAGCGTATTTTAATTAAGTTGTAGGTCTTCCATATGTATCTTCGAACCTCAAAATATCATCTTCTCCGACGTAATCTCCGCATTGCACTTCGATAATGACCAGAGCCTGGTCACCGCCGTTTGCGAGTCTGTGTTTATGCGTTTTGGGGATGTAGGTAGACTCATTAGCATTTAATGTAAATTGCATTGTGCCATTGTGAATAGTAGCGACTCCAGAAACGACAACCCAATGCTCTGAGCGATGCTGATGCATCTGCATAGACAGCTTTGCACCTGCATTAACAACAATACGTTTAATTTTAAAGTTAACACCTTCCTCAAGGACTGTATAGCTCCCCCAAGGCCTGTGCACCGTTCGATGCAGTTCAGTAAGCTCAGGCTGGCGTAACTTTACATCAGCAACTAGTTGCTTAATTTCTTCGGTGCGACTTCTGTCGCATATCAGGGTTGCATCTGGCGTTTGAATCACTGCCAGATTATTCACGCCTAGAACGGCCAACATGCCATGCTCATTCCAAAGCAAGCTATCTTGGGTGTCACTCAGAACAACTTCACCTTTTAATACATTGTGATTATCATCTTTTGCGTGGCGCTGATAGATTGAATCCCAGCTACCTAGGTCACTCCAAGACATATCCACTGGAACTACTGCGACTTTATCGGCCCTTTCTGCCAAGCCGTAATCCATAGAGATATTTGGCAATTTTTGATATAGCTCTGCCAATTGCTCATCTGGCATACCTGGTATATTTAAATGGTTAATTTGTGTGGCAATTTCTGGCTGGTATTGCTGCAACATTTGCATAAATATATCCGCCCTGAATACAAACATGCCGCTATTCCATAAATATCCATCAGCGACAAACTGCTCTGCCACATCACGATTTGGCTTTTCAACGAACTTATCGACTTTATGAATATTTAAAGCTGCCGTACCCAAATCTAAAGTACTCGCTGGCTTAATGTACCCGTAACCAGTTGCAGGCTCTGTAGGCGAAATACCTAACAAGGTAAGATACCCTTCATTTGCAGCAGTTTCTGCCGCTTGCCAAGCACTTACAAAAGCTGCCTGATTATCAATAGAATGATCAGAAGCAAAAACACCTATTAAAGCTGCGGGGTCTTGACTATAGATTTGGCTCACAGCCCATGCAATGGCTGGCAGGGTGTTTCGTGCACACGGCTCAGCAAGCACGCCATTCACCGCATCAGGCAACACCTCAGCCAACTGACCTTTAACCTCAAAACGATGGCTATCATGGGTGACTGTGATTAGATTTTTTGAGTCAACAAACTCACTAAGGCGCAATGCAGTTTGCTGAAGTAAGGTTTGCTTACCGTTGAGCGGCAATAATTGCTTGGGCCTTAAAGTCCGAGAAAGGGGCCACAGCCTAGTACCTGAACCTCCGCAAAGAATGATGGCGTAACGGCTACTCATGATACTGAACCTTAATATTTACAGCAAAAATATTTTAATAATCGACAAATATGTCTGCGTCAGCTAGCAACTTACCCAGCTTATCTTTATTAGACAGTTGCGGCTCTAGCGCCAAAGGCCACTGAACGCCTATTGCGGGGTCGTTCCATAAGATGCAGCGCTCATACTCTGGCGCGTAAAAGTCTGTAGTCTTATAGAGAAAGTCTGCAGTTTCACTGAGCACCAAAAAGCCATGTGCAAAGCCTGGAGGAACCCACATCTGGCGACTATTTTGCTCTGAAAGCTCGGCACCGACCCATTGTCCAAAAGTTGGAGATGACTTACGTATATCGACAGCGACATCAAACACAGCGCCACTTACTACACGCACTAATTTACCTTGTGCTTGCTGAAGCTGATAATGTAGACCTCTCAACACACCTTTAGCTGAACGTGAGTGATTGTCTTGTACAAAGTTAAAGTTTGTTCCAGTCGCCTGATTAAACGCTTTTTGATTAAAGCTTTCATAAAAAAAACCGCGGTTATCGCCAAATACCTTAGGCTCTATAATTTTTACGTCAGGAATACTCGTTTCAATAATGTTCATAAATAGTCTTAAATTCCGTCTTTCAGTAAACGCATCATGTATTGACCGTAACCATTTTTAAGTAAAGGTTGTGCTAGTTTTTCAAACTGCTCAGCATTTATAAAGCCATTGCGCCATGCAATCTCTTCAGGACAAGCAATTTTAAGACCTTGTCTATGCTCTAGCGTGGCAATAAATTGCCCTGCTTCTAAAAGGCTGTCATGCGTGCCAGTATCGAGCCAGGCATATCCACGCTTAAGTATTTGTACACTTAACTCACCTCGCTCTAAATAAGTTTGGTTCACGGTGGTAATTTCCAACTCACCGCGTGCGCTTGGTTTTACGCCCTTAGCAATATCTACCACTTGATTATCGTAGAAATACAAGCCAGTAACCGCATAGTTGCTTTTGGGTTGTGTTGGTTTTTCTTCAATGCTGGTTGCTTTTCCATTTGCATCAAAAGCTACCACGCCGTAGCGCTCTGGGTCTTGCACATGATAGGCAAATACCGTTGCGCCACTCGCTTGAGCATCAGCTTCATTCACCAAGCCTGCAAAGTCGTGTCCGTGAAAAATATTGTCACCTAATACCAATGCACTTGGATTATTGCCAATAAATTGATCTCCAATGATGAAAGCTTGTGCCAAACCATCTGGGCTGGGCTGAACTGCGTATTGAAGATTAACACCCCATTGAGAGCCATCACCGAGCAACTGCTGAAAGCTAGGCACATCACGCGGGGTGCTGATGATTAAAATATCGCGCATACCGCCGAGCAACAAGCTGCAAAGCGGGTAATAAATCATAGGCTTGTCATACACAGGCAGCAATTGTTTACTGATTGCAAGGGTGGCTGGGTGCAATCTGGTACCTGACCCACCAGCTAAGATAATACCTTTACGATTTGTACTCATTTTTATTGTATCCGCTTTACTTATAAAATTTCATTCAACATACGTGCTACACCGAGTTGCCAGTTTGGTAGATTCAAACCAAAAGCCTGCTCTAATTTTTGTGTATTTAACCTTGAGTTATGCGGGCGCGTTGCAGGTGTGGGGAAGGCGCTTGTGGGTACGGGCTCAATATTTTCAAGCTGTACTTTCAAATCCACACCCGCATTCAATGCATGTGCAACCACATACTTTGCATAACCATGCCAAGAAGTCTCACCTTTTGCGACAAGATGATACAAACCCGCCAAATTGGGGTTTTGTAGCGTTTGTTTAATCGCATGAGCCGTCACATCCGCCAACAAATCCGCACCTGTTGGTGCGCCAATTTGATCATCTATCACCGTGAGCTTTTCACGCTCTTTAGCAAGACGAAGCATAGTCTTGGCAAAATTACCGCCACGTGCCGCATAGACCCAACTCGTTCTAAAAATGAGATGCTTTGCACCACTTTGTTGTATCAGCTGCTCGCCTTCTAGTTTGGTTTGCCCATAGGTGCTTAAAGGCGCTGTTTGGTCAGACTCAAGCCAAGCCACCTCTCCTGTACCATTAAATACATAATCCGTGGAGTAATGCACGAGCAATGCACCAATCTTTTGTGCTTCTTGCGCCAATACTTGCGGCGCGAGCGCGTTAATAGTTCTGGCTAGCTCTGGTTCGCTTTCCGCTTTATCCACCGCAGTATGTGCCGCAGCATTGACAATCACGTCTGGTTGAATGCTTTGTATGCTATCGGCCAAGCCTTTAAGGTTAGTAAAATCACCACAGTAATCTGTGCTGTCAAAATCTAAACAAACAAGCTCACCTAGCGGCAATAGGCTGCGTTGTAGTTCCCAGCCTACTTGCCCACCTTTGCCAAAAAGCAAAATTTTAGTTGGTTTTGTTGCCATGTAAATTAAGCCCGGTTACCGTAATTTGATTGTAACCAATCACGATATGAACCGCTTTGTACATTCTTCACCCACTCTGGGTTAGACAAATACCATGCAACCGTTTTACGTATACCTGTTTCAAAGGTTTCTGCTGGCTTCCAGCCAAGCTCGCGTTCTATTTTGCTAGCGTCAATCGCATAACGTCTATCGTGACCTGGACGGTCTGTCACATAAGTAATTTGCTCGGCATAAGCTTTACCATCGGCACGTGGTTGTAGCTCGTCTAACAACGCGCAAACGCTTTTAACGATGTCTAAATTAGCTTTCTCATTCCAGCCACCTACGTTATATGTTTCGCCAAGCTTCCCCGCCTCTAATACACGGCGAATCGCACTGCAGTGGTCTTTGACATAGAGCCAATCACGAATCTGCTGGCCATCACCGTACACAGGCAATGGTTTACCAGCAAGTGCATTCACTATCATGAGAGGAATGAGCTTTTCAGGAAAATGATAAGGCCCGTAATTGTTAGAGCAATTAGTAGTCAGCATCGGCATATTGTAAGTATGATGATAAGCGCGTACTAAATGGTCAGAAGCTGCTTTTGAAGCAGAATAAGGGCTATTAGGCTCGTAAGGATTAGTTTCTTTAAAAGCAGGGTCTGCTGGCTTTAAAGAGCCGTACACTTCGTCAGTAGAAACGTGTAGGAAACGGAAGTTTTTCTTAGCTTCATCAGCCAGCCCGTTCCAATAAGCACGAGTCGCTTCTAGTAGGTGAAATGTACCTACAATGTTGGTTTGAATAAAATCTTCTGGACCACTGATTGAGCGGTCTACATGAGACTCAGCTGCAAAATTGACAATTGCGCGTGGCTGATGCTCTTCGAGTAAACGCTTAATTAACTCAGCGTCGCCAATATCGCCCTTTACAAAGGTATGTAAGGGGCTATCTTGGATTTCAGCCAAGTTTTCTAAATTACCCGCATACGTGAGTTTGTCTAGGTTAATCACAGGCTCATTACCCGCTTTTACCCAATCAATCACAAAGTTAGACCCAATAAAACCTGCACCACCAGTAACGATTATCATAATGTATTGTCTTTAATTCAATTATTCAAAGTTTAAATAAAATTTGTGTAGCAATGATGAAACTAAACTTTCTAATATCAGCTCGGCATTAATTTGGCTCTTTTAAGGCATAGATAGCAGGCAAATTACGCCACCAGCCATGAATATCCATACCGCAGCCGAAGACATATCTATTAGGCACCTGCAAGCCAATATAATCCGCTTTTATTGGCTTTCCATGCCCCAGCACCTTCTCAACCAAGACGGCAATCACAACGCGTTTTGCACCTTTAGCTAAACATTCAGCCTTAATAGCTTTTAAAGTATGTCCTTCATCGAGAATATCATCAAGCAGCAATATATCACGCCCATTCACATTATCTTTGGGCATCGCCTGCCAAACCAACTCTTTACCTTGCGTTTGATTATGGTAGCGACTCGCTTGCACATAATCAAACTCTAAAGGAAAATCAAGATGAGGTAAAAGCTGCCCAGCAAACACCACTGCCCCACCCATGACGCTAATCACCAATGGCTTACTAAATGCTAAGTCACGTTTAATCTCAGCTGCAAGCCGCGCAACAGCCTCATCAACCACTTGCTTAGAATGGATGATTTCAGATTGAACTAAATACTCTCTTGGGTCTGCAGGTGCTTGCATGTAGTTGCGTTAAGCTATTTTAAGTTGCTTTAAGTACTCAAGAAACTCACCAGCAATTTCAGGGTGACGCATTGCAAACTCAACATTCGCTTTCATATAGCCGAGTTTACTACCGCAATCATAACGAACACCTTTAAAGCGATATGCCAACACTTTTTCATACGCCATTAACATAGCAATACCGTCTGTAAGCTGAATTTCACCACCCTTGCCTGGCTTAACATTTTCCAAGCAATCAAAAATTTTAGGGGTCAGGATGTAACGTCCGACAACCGCCAATGTTGACGGCGCATCGACAGGTTTTGGTTTTTCGACAATGCCTTTCAATTGCAATAAGCCTTCTGAAACAACATCAGCATCGACAATACCATAACTGCCAGTTTCTTCAGGCAGAACATCTTCAACGCCTAATATTGAGCTACCAGTTTGTTTAAATACATCTACCATCTGTTGCATAGCTGGCGGATTACCATCAATCAAGTCATCTGCCAGAATCACTGAAAACGGCTCATTGCCTACCACTGGCTTTGCACACAACACAGCATGCCCCAAACCTAAAGCTTCAGATTGTCGAATATAAATACAAGAAACACCTTTAGGCAAAATGCCACGAAGAGCATCTAAAATATCAGCTTTACCACTTGCCTCAAGGGCAGACTCCAGCTCAAATGCTTTATCAAAATGGTCAGGAATCGCACGCTTATTTCTACCAATAATAAAGATTAACTCCTTGGCACCAGCAGCAATTGCTTCTTCTGCCGCATATTGCACCAAAGGCTTATCTACAATAGGCAACATTTCTTTAGGACTGGCTTTAGTCGCAGGTAAAAAGCGTGTCCCCATACCCGCTACTGGAAATACAGCTTTAGTAATTTTATTCATTCGTCTACTCTTTCTAGCAATATGCTTTTAATTTTTATTAATGTATTGTCGGCAAATGATTTGCAATTGTGACTTCTCGTTTAACAGACTGCATATCAGGGCTGTATTCCTCAACCCACATTTTAAGATCTTGCTTTAACACAGCCTCATCTTCGTTTGAAGAGAGTTCTAACCACTTAAGCAAACTTTGTACCCAAACCATATCGGCTGACCTCGCAACCGCAATTCTGAGCTTTTCATGATGTGTTGGCAATGTACTCTCATCGTCGGCAAGCAGCTCTTCATACAGCTTTTCACCTGGACGTAACCCTGTAAACTCGATTTTAATATCATCATGATGCAAGCCCGAAAGCCTAATCATATCTTTTGCCAAATCAACAATCTTAACTGGCTCCCCCATATCCAAGACAAAAATCTCACCACCTGCACCCATCAATCCTGCCTGCATGACAAGCTGAGCCGCCTCAGGGATTGACATGAAATACCTTGTAATTTCAGGGTGTGTCACAGTCACAGGACCACCTTTTGCAATCTGCTCACGGAACTTAGGAATCACACTTCCGCTGCTACCTAACACATTACCGAAACGCACAATAATGAATCGAGTGCCTCCGTCTTCTTGCAGGCCTTGGCACACCATCTCTGCCAACCGCTTACTTGCACCCATCACATTAGTTGGGTTTACCGCTTTATCGGTCGAAACCAACACAAACTTTTGCACTCCAGCAGCTTTGCATGTTTTTGCGAGCACATGTGTGCCCAATACATTATTGTTCAGGGCTTCAGCTACATTTGCGGTTTCCATCAAAGGTACATGCTTATATGCAGCAGCATGAAAAACAACCGTGGGTTGATATTGCTTTAAAATCTGCTTTAGACGTCGTTCATTTTTAACGTCACCTGTTAAATAAACTATCTTTGTGGTTTTCGCAAAACTCACAAACTCTTGTTCTAACTGATACAAAGCCAACTCGGACAAATCAAAGCACAGCAATATACTAGGTTGCAACTTTAAAATCTGACGACATAACTCAGAGCCAATCGAGCCGCCCGCACCCGTAATCAGCACCACCTTTTTATCTATCCACTCACTCAAGCCAATATCATCAAGCTTTACAGAATCACGCCCCAATAAATCCTCAACCTCTACGCGGCGAATTTGTGAAACAAGCAACTTTCCTGAAATCACATCAGCCATAGAAGGAATTGTTAATACATTAAGCGACAACTCTCCAGCCAAGTGAATCGCCTGAGACTTCAAAGCTTGATTGTTCGTCGCAATAATAATATGGTCAGCTCCAGCATCTTCGGCATAAAAAGCCAACTTTGACACTGGGCCCAAAACGGTCGTTGTTAATAGCTCGCGCCCATGCAGATGGGACTCGTTATCCAAAACGCCAACTACACGCCACTCTTCACTTCTGGCCAACTCTTGTATTAAGCTTACCGAGGCATCATTGGCGCCAATCACAATGACAGGAGAGCCCTGTTTGGCAGTGCCATAATAAAGGTGATAGTCTTTCCACGCCCGATAAGCAAAACGGCTGCCGCCCATCAGCATGACCAATAAAATCGGGTCTAAAACATGAACAGAGCGTGGTATCGCAAGCTGAAAAAACACTTTAACCACTATCACCAATACAGCAGCAGCCAAAGCCGCTTTAATAATACGGTTTAAATCTGGCAAACTCGCAAAGCGCCAAATACCTTTGTAGAGTCCAAATTGAAAAAACATCATCACTTGCAATGGAATCACCCATAAAGAACTGTGTAATGCTGCCGCAAGGAAATCATCAGGAATCTGAAAGTTAAAGCGCAAAGCAAATGCCAAATACCAAGCCACAAGCGCAGCGAGCACGTCATGAAAAATGGCGTACCCTCTTCTCAGCTGGTACGACTTAGGCCTTTTCATCTTTTTATCTACTGCCTTCAATATTACTCCACCCTGTTGTAAAGCGTACTCTAAATTTACTGCTTTAAAAAAGCAGACCAACGCTTATCAATGTAAGTCATAACATAATAATACAGCAAAGCACCCAAACCCATCAAAACTAAGACTCCAATACAGCTCAAACTCGACATAAAAAATGCCACCTGCGAGGCAACTAGCATCAATACATACTCAAAAACTGCTGTTTTCTTATGCCCCAAACCTAACTGCACAAGCTTTTGATAATAATGCTCCCTGTGCGCCTGCCAAACCTTCTCACCTCGCAAAGCACGTTTAATTAATGTCACTGTAGCATCCACGATAAACGGTGAAAAAACCACCAATGGAAACCACCATGCCCATAGGTGCGCATGAAAGCCATATATGCCGATAGTAGCCGCTAAAAAACCTAACGGAATAGAGCCAGCATCCCCCATAAAAATTTTAGCGGGATTAAAATTAAATATCAGAAATGCTAGCGAAGCACTGGCTACTGAAGCGGAAAAATAAGCTAAATTTAAACCTTCGGCAAAATACGCTTGTATTGCGTAAGCAGAAAAACCAATCACAGCCATACCCCCTGCCAAGCCATCAGAACCATCCATAAAATTATATAGATTGGTGATCCAAACTATACCAAGCACAAGTAGCACACCTAAAAGAATGTTAGAAGTCGCCAGAAAATAAAATACAAAAATACTGGCCATGACAAAATGCACAAAAAATCTTACACCAACTGAAAGTCCTCTCACATCATCTAGCAGAGAAACCAACATCAACCCAAACACCAACAACAACCAAAGCTTGTAACCCCCAATATACAAGCCAGCCAGCAACAAGCCCATCATTAATCCCCAGCCACCCGTTCTAGGTGTTTCATGTTGGTGCAAAGACCTAGCATTAGGCTTATCTAAGGCAAAATGGAACTGTTTGACTTTAACTAAGAAAAGTACTGAGAAAAAAGCTATTACAAATGAGAGAAGTGCAGCCATCAAAAACCCCTTCGCTTGGTGTCATGCTGCTGCATAAACCAATCTGCAGTTAGCTGCAAACCCTCATCTAATGTATAGGGCGGCTGCCAATCGAGCTCTCTGCGAATTTTACTACTATCAATGACTAGCGACTGAGTTAAACGCTCAACTGCCGCAGATTTCCCTAATAACCCAGCCATAAATCGCATCCATGATTGTGGAAATGTAAATGTCACATCTGGCTTCTTCAAAGCATATGCCAGCTTTTGTGCGAGCTCAGGCGTTGAAACATCCTGCCCATCGCTCACCAAATATAACTGCCCTGCGGCATTCGGATGCATTGCACAAAGCGTAATCGCATCCACCAAATTACCTAAATAAATCATACTGCGCTTATTGTTAATACCAGCGAAAGGCAAGGGAACACCACTTTTCACCAAACGCATTAAAGCAGCAAAGTTCGCTTTAACTCCTGCCCCATAGACCAATGGAGGTCGTAAAATCACCACTTCCATACCTGAAGTCTTAGCAATCTCTAACAAAGCTTTCTCTGCTTCACTCTTAGAAACAGCATAATCATCTAAGGAATTAGGCTTATCTGCTTCAGAAAAAGCCCCCTCATCAGTAAACTCACCATTTACCTTCACTGTGCTTATGTAAACGAACCTCTTTACTCCAGCTTCAACAGCTGCCTTTGCAATGTTCACTGTCCCATGCAGATTAACCCGCAGAAAATCATCCAATGGATTTCGAGAGTCTTCCTTCATCACATGCACACGAGCCGCTAAATGAATGACCACATCGCAGCCATGAAAAACCTCGCCCCATCTACTAGATAGAGAATAATCAGGTATCACTACCGAGTACTCATCAGCAGCTTCAGAACGTTTACGAGACACGCCAACAACATCGAAGTTTTGCTGACGAAGGCTTACAATCAAATATTGACCGACAAAACCACTTGCACCAGTAACTACTATTTTCATTTGTCGCTACTAAAATAAAAAAAACAACATTAAAACCATCAATACGACACGATCCGACATTTTTCGCCTAGCGTGCACCGCATAAGCCATTAACTGAAACTGCGACTTCAGTGTTTTAGCCTGTATCAATTTATGAATTTTTTTTATTTCCTCATCTTTAGTAATCGCAGTACATACTTGACATATCTTTTGTACTTCAGAGCGATACCATCCATACTTTAACTTTAACAGTCTTGCCCACTTTGCCTTAAAGCCAGTATTTGCGCCCAATACATTATTGTCATGCTGACGATAATAAACACTCGGTGTTGAGTCTATCCCCCACTGACGTCCGTGTGCCCTACAAACAGCGTAAGTCAGCCAATCATGTAAACAAACCTCTTTTGCCATACTACCTTCGGAACAAAGCTGCTCTTTAACTTTACCCACCAACCAAGGCGTCATTAAAAAAGTGCACCCAGGGCCTGCTGACTCAAATAAAAAATCTAACTTTCTCATGGACTGAGACTTTTTAATTAGCTGCTGACGGCCATCAGACCAAAACGCTAAAACATCAGAAGATACAGCTTCCAGCTTCTCTTTATTAAGGATATCAACCTGAGTATGAAGCTTGTTATTTACCCAAATATCATCTTGGTCAGAAAATGCAATATAGTCGAAGCCCGAAATATCGGCATCACATATCAGGCGATAAAAATTCGCTCCCGCGCTACCACGTCTGCTGGACTTTGGTAACAAGGTAATATTTTGATAAGTGTCTTTTTGAGTAGTCAGCCATTGATACGTACCATCATCAGAACAATCATCAGCAATAAAAATATGCACTGAAACAGCCACCTGTTTAAGGATGGACTCCAACTGCTCCTCGATCCAAGGCATGCCATTGTATACTGCCATTAGAATGGCTATTTTAGGCACATCTATAATCCATAAATATCAACAATCCCAATACCATCAAAATCGATTTAATAGAAATAGAGCTTTAAACAAGATATTGTCGACCCTGCCTTGACGCCAATATTGATGACTAAAAATCAACCGCAACCTTAGAAAAACATTTTTTCTTGCTAAAACAAATGCCGAAACCAGCATTTGAGAGCTACCATTTAAATCATCTTTATAAATATCAATAAAAGTTTGAGCCTGTTGCATGTATTTAGGCCTAAGGCTAGTGACTCGCCTAAACGTTGTTTTAAGAAAGCCTCCACCTGCTCCAATAGTGTTAGTTAGATGCTGTCTGTATCTAATTGAGGAACATGAGTCAAATATTATGCTCCCAAAACAAGAGACCACTAAATAACACCAAGCATCATGCATAACACAACTGTCTGGCATTTTCTTTACTATTAACTCCCGTGCTAAACCATTTAACACTATTGTGCAGCCTATTACCACATTCTCTATCAGCGCATTTCCCATCCCTACTTTTCTGGGCATGCGTGTTGTTTTTAAAAAAACATTTACTTCATCTACACAATCAACACAAGAACAATACAATAATGGCTTATCACCCATAGTCGACAAAGCTTCAATAGCATTCTCTAACTTATGTTCATACCATATATCGTCTTGGTCACAAAAAGCATAAAAATCAAAACTATCAGGCACACTAAAAAGAAGCTTTAAAAAACTTGCTGAAGGGCCTAAGTTTGAACGTTCACTAAAAAAAGTAACTCTTTGTTTATGTTTATTTTCAAAATCTCGAACAATCGATAAAGTATTATCGCTAGAACCATCATCACGAACGAATAAATGCCAATTTTGGAAAGTTTGCGCCTCCAAACTCTCTAATTGAGCACTTAAATAAGCAGCTCCATTATATGTTGATAGCAATATAGCGACTCTAGGATGCGTCAATTCAAACCCCAAAACACAACCTTAAAATTAAACAAAAATCACATATACACAAAATGTGTGTTACGGAACTACAAAAAACTAGCTATTTAAAATTCATAGCCCCACACAACTTATAATAATACCGTTTAGCAAATGCATACATCCCTGAACGTAAAGATGTCCATGGTCTAGCATGAGCCGACTTTATTTTTTTATACGGCGGCAAAAACAAAGTATCAGGCTTAAGCATCGACCTAGGCAAGTCTAATATATCATCGCACCCCAAGTCCACCTGCGCTAAAAGCGATGGCCTGACATGTCCTGCTAACACCTCTCTCTTCAGCTCATCTTTGCTGATAAACCCACTATTAATAGCTCTTCGCAAACAAGCCACCCAAAGATAACCTAGAGGATTATTCGTAGACACCCATGGCTGCGTATTCATATCAGTATAGTGCAATAACTTGGTCTCACCCTCGACATAAGTCTCCAATGAATTCCAATGAGGCGAAATATCCTTACCTATTTTTTTCCCAGGCTTCATCTCATACATCAACTCCTCATAGCTCAACATCCCTGTATCCAGATTATTTACTATGTCATCCACACTCCAGGCCAGATTTTCACAATTAAGCAACATCACGCTAAATTGACCACGTCGTCCATGACCAGCATCTTGAACTGTTTGTAAATCACACTCCCCAAACTCATGTTCCCACAGATCTTTTATGTTAAAAAAAACTTGCATATCCGAATCTAGATATATTGCTTTACCTTTAAAATCACATAACTCTGGTATTAAAAAACGTTGAAATGAAAAAGGTGTTCTTGGATAGTTCTTAAGCTCTTTAGGTTGCGCTATCAACCTATTAAATGTGTAGAGTCCCTGAACCTCCACATCAAGTGAAGTCGTTTCTTTGATTGAAAACTCCAGCACCTTCAAAGGCAACCATTCAGAAGGCGTTGATGCTACAAACACCTTAATCACATCAGCACCATTTTTTTGTTGACTCATTTTTCAATATCTTTTTAGGTTTAATTTCTACCGATGAAACTGTAGAGAATATGCATATAGGTAATTTTGATCCAGATTAAGATACATATCTTAACACTCAAAACTTACTTAGAGCTTTATGAACTGAACCCAAACAACTCCACTTTGATCAGACTTTACACTCAACATATCACTCCTACTTGACAAATCATTCATTAAATCATTTCCTAACAAATCCTCCCAGCCGAATCTAAGCTCAGACACATCGTGAGAGGGATTAATCGGTTCCGCCCTTAGTCTAAATTTAGTTTTACCCCAAGGCCAACTGACTACCGGATTAAACTCACCAAATTGAAAACCCAACAATTTTGCCTCAGAAGACAAACTTTCAATGTGAATCATCTTTTCAGAACACAATTCGACTTCAAACCAAGTCGAATGCATACTAAGAGGAGTGATTCTACAGTCGGCACCACTTTCGGAAATAACACTAAACTCTTTACTATCTCCACCCATTCTAATGAAAAGCCTTTCTTTTAGTGGAGAATCAAAATATAAACTCACTCTTTTGTATTCATCGAATCGATAACCATAAAATCTTGGCCTTAAGGAATATGACCCCTTTAAACTTGATGTCCCATTTAAACGCTCTGGATAAGGAGCCGCGATTAACAACTCTTGTTCGGAGTCTATACGATTCCTTAGAAAATCTGTTTTCATCACAGCACTATATGGAATAAAGTGTAAATCCCCCCCCCCCAACAACAGTCCGTAGATCATTTGAATATCGCTATCCAACCAAATTATATTTGATTGCTTTGAGATTTCCGCAAGCTCAGACCTCATTAAATTCTCATGAATAATCTGGTTTCTTTGGTTGATATTGTTATAGAAATATCCAAAAAAGGGTTTAGCCTCTGCGGACAACACAAAAACTAGAAAAAGCACCATTGGAGACACGAAGCGCAGATTAATGATTCTGAGTTTTCGCCAAATCTGAAGAGCGGCACAATAAAAGAGAATAATAGAAAGTGGCACAAAAATTCTTGTTGTGAGATCAGCTGGGTATCCTGGTATTTCAATTAAAAAACTTGCAAAAATACCCGCCACTAACGTCAATAAGAGTAATTTTGTTTGAAAAGAAGATTTAGCACTAACAGCCGCCCCATAAATTAAAAGCAATACAAGCAAGGGCTGATTAACCATAAAGTCTTTAAATAATCGAACAAACCCAAGAAGATTAAACAAGTAACGATCTAAAACAACCCCGCCCATACCAGATGTCTTAGCAAATGTAACGCCTGTTAATTTGGCTACTAAAATCCAAACCACATACCCTAGAGCCATTGCAATTGCATAAGCCATTAAATCAACACCAATCTTTTTTCTTTGCATGGCGGTTAACATGAGTAGCAACATCGCTAGCAAGAGATAAATTTGCGCAATTGTGTGTATCAACAACAACAATACACTTAGCACAAAAACAACTAATACACTTCCCCTATCAAGAATAAGGCTATACATAATCAATGCCAAACTCATCGTCAATACACTCGGGACTAAAAAATGAATACCTTGATTAGGCAATAGGGCAACACTTAGTATTACCAGCACAATCGCGCTGGGTCCATATCCAAACCTCTTTAAACCAAAGTATATTAAAGCCCCTAAAAATACCAGAAATACTAAAAACTCCATAATCGCTGTTACATATTTCAGATGAATTCCGCAATCAATAAGTACACCTGTTAAAAGCGCGTATGGAGACGCAATTACGGAGGCAACACGCATCGTTATGCGTGCACGCGCGAACTCCAATTGAGGACTCGGGTTATCGGAAAGACTTCGAATAGAAACTATATCTTCTATAGCATTAGAACTCAATTGAGAGTGAACAACTGAACTAGCCCCTGTCCACAAATATACTAACGAGTCGTCTCCAAGCCGAGGGATTCCCATGGCAGCAGTGGGTCCAAAAATCCAAAAGACCTTCGCTAATAGAATCCAAACCAAAGCAACATAGAAAAACTTTTTTTCTGACATTCAGACAAAGACTCCAACTCAAATGGAACCAAGGATAGTTTCGACAACCTCTGGGAAGAAGTCATCGCTATCACCAATCCACATAGGCATTCTCAATAAATGTTCTGAAGCAATATTTGTATGAATCATATCTCCATGAGTACGTCCGTATTTTTTTCCAGCAGGTGAACTGTGCAAAGGCACATAATGAAATACTGCGTAGATATCACGCTTTTTGAGTGCATTAATCACATGAGAGCGCAGCTCTAGTGAAGAAAACAATATATAATACATGTGAGCATTATGAGAACATTCAGAGGGAATGATAGGCC
This sequence comes from uncultured Methylophilaceae bacterium, assembly GCA_964484985.1. Lineage (GTDB taxonomy): Bacteria > Pseudomonadota > Gammaproteobacteria > Burkholderiales > Methylophilaceae > CAZAHP01. The sequence goes on along the minus strand of CAZAHP010000008.1, from coordinate 12,681 downwards.
GTTGAATCTTACCGCACTGCTCAGCTATTTCGAAAAGATTGTGGTATCCATTCCATAATTTAAGCCTTCTGTTTGTAATGATTGCAGCCTCCTCTAATTGCGCCCACAAAAAAGCAGCAATCACTTCACCTGGAAGATAGGATGAGCCGATATCAACCCAAGTATATTTATCAATTTGACCACGAAAAAATTGACTTCTATTAGTACCTTTCTCTCGAATCACTTCCGCTCTTTGAAGAAAGCGTTCATCGTTCACTAATAGAGCACCGCCCTCGCCCGAAATCACATTTTTAGTTTCGTGAAATGAGTAACATCCTAAGTGACCAATTGTTCCAAGCACTCTTCCTTTGTAACGTGAAAATACACCTTGTGCAGCATCCTCAATAACCAATAATTGATGTCGATGCGCAATATCCATAATCACGTCCATTTCGCATGCTACACCAGCATAATGCACGGGTACAATTGCCTTTGTCTTATCTGTAATTGCTGCTTCAATCTTGGTTTCATCGATATTTAGTGTATCAGGACGAATATCTACGAAAACTGGCACCCCCCCCCTTAAAACAAATGCATTAGCTGTTGACACAAAGGTATATGAAGGCATTATCACCTCGTCACCAGGCTGAATATTCGCAAGTATAGCGGCCATTTCAAGAGCGGCTGTACAAGAATGTGTAAGTAACGCTTTTTTCGCTCCCGTTTCTTTCTCTAACCAATCATGACACTTTTTTGTATAAGGCCCATCACCTGCTAACATTTGGTTAAAATGTGCCTCAGCTATATAAAACAGTTCCTTACCTGTCATGTATGGTTTATTGAATGGAATCATTTATAAACTTTCAATATCTTGTTAAGGAGCCTTAGCTAATTAACGATTTTTTTAATAAGTAGGTTTTGAGCTAAATAAATCGATGCTGACGGGGTAAAATGACTATTATCCCAAGTTGTTAATGTATCGCGAATACTCTCACCAGTATAAGTTAAACAACCGACTTCATCACAGAATAAATCAATTACGCTTACATATTGAGTATTCTTAGGCATTGAATAAAATGCCATCTTCAATTGTGAGTCAAGTTCAATAACATCAGTGTTTACACCTAAATAGGTTTTTTGTGGTTTAGTTACCCATAAGCTTCTGGCGAAAATTTTAGGCAGCTCGGTCGTCCATTTCGGCGTTGGCCCCATGAAGAGTATTTTATTTATACCCATTTGATTCAATTTTGTTGATATTTTTTTCATATTTTCAATATTATGACCAGAGGATTGAGCAATAACAACCACATCTGGCCTTGCATTTTCTACAGCTCTCATTGCAGTATAATTTGACATATCACACTGGCTATTTTCTGATGGTCTAGTCACACTTATATTTGCAACACATCCTGAACTAGCCACCTGCAAAAATTGCCAATTTGAAGGTAATTTTCTTGTAATCCCTGGTGCTAAAGCTTGTGCGTGCGAGTCACCCCAAACAAGTACAGACTTTGAGAAGCGATTATCACGTAAGTAACAATTTTCACTAATACTTTTTTTTGGTTTACTATCAATTACCCCACCCTCTAAAGTACCAAACTTTAGATATGTTTCTGAATCAAAAAATGCACAATCAGCTCTCCACTCTTTTGCTAGGTCTATACGATAAAAATAATTCCAATTGGGGAATGTTGCATCAAAATATGAAACAAAATTATTCCTCTCCCTCTCTCTGGATGGAATTCCTTTTTCAAATTGAATACATTCAGCAATCAAAATTAAAATTAACCACAATACTATCAACCCGTAACTTTTATAATCAAGAAATTTCCCATGTCGAATTTTTTTCTCCAAAAGCGAATAGGTAAGGACACTTAACACAAATGTTAATAGTATTGCAACAAGCTTCATAATTAGGCCTGGAGGACTTTGATTAAAAACGACCCTCATATAGGTAAGAATTGGCCAATGCCATAAGTAAATTGGATAACTAATCAGACCAATCCAAACAAGTAACTTTTGGGATAAAAATTGTTTATTAATGAAGGAAACAGGGCCAGCAACTATAAGCAAAGTTGCTCCTATTACTGGAAATAAAGCAAAATAACTAGGGAATTCTAGGGTAGCATCAATTTTAAAAATTGAGATTCCAATTATTAATGTGCCTAACAGTGAAAATAAATGTCTTAATTTTATTAAATTAATTCTTAAGTTATACACAAAACCGAGAAAAAATAGATTGTATTGACATTTTTTGTAGATGTTCAAATTTAGGGTAGAAAAGTATCCACCAACTGCTAGTTCCCAAAATCGTGTATGAGGCAAATAAAATGCTTGGGATGTGTTTCTAGATGAAATAATTAAACACAATATAAAAGACAAGACTATTAAGAAAAAAATCACTTTTCGAATATTAAGTTTCAGTTTCCACAAAAAGTACAATAGCATAGGCCATAAAATATAAAACTGTTCTTCTATAGCCAAACTCCATAGGTGCAGTAGATGTTTTGTGTCCGATAATTTGTCAAAATATCCTGCTTCACTAAGTAGTTGAAAATTTGAAAAAAATAAAGCTCCTGCTAAAGTGTGTTTTGATAGTTGCAGATACTCATCAGACAACAATACAAACCACCCTAATAGTAATGTAAAAAATAAAACCAAAAGAAGTGCTGGAAATATTCTTCTAATACGCTTGCAATAAAAATCTAAGATATTAAACTGATTAGCCTCTAAGCCAGTTAGCAGAATTTGGGTTATTAGATATCCAGATATGACAAAAAAAATGTCTACCCCTACAAATCCGCCCGGCAGAGTCTCTGGAAAGAAATGGTAGCAAACTACTGAAAGGACTGCTATTGCTCTTAAGCCATCTATATCCTTTCTATAATTCCGTTCTGTTGCCATGCTGACCTGCCCCCAATAACACTACCAACTTAATTTGAAAAAAGTCAGTTTAATGACCCAATTCAGATCCTTTTGTTTAATGAAGATGCGCTCAAAATATGAGTGCTGATTGATGTTAGATTGGATTATTGTTTGTTTATTGTACAATCAATTACAGGAAGCATTGTCTCAGGCATTAAGTTGAACAATTTATGTACTCTTAATCGAACTAAAACCTTACTTAATTGAACAATAAACTTGGATCGTCTAGACGCGAAGAACTCATCCTGCAGCGCTCTCTCAAAACTATTCACAAAAACAGATTTATTAAAAGAATAATCTACTTCATTTTTTTTACAAATTTTTTTAATATCAATTACGTTAATCCAATTGAGGGACTTCCAAAGCGCTACTGGTTCTTTTATTCGCTTAGATTTTAATATTAATGGTTTGAGAATGAAAAATGTAAGTCTTTTAGAAAAGAACGTTAAAAGATTAAAGTGAGGCTCATAAGGGAACAAATAATTTGGACAAATAAATCTGTAACTTCCAGTCTTTACTAATGAGCGCACAATGTTAAACATCGCAACTTCAACGTTTTCAACATGCTCCATAACATTTATTGAATATGCAAAAGAAAATCGGTTCTCAACATTCATTTCCTCAACAGTTATGTTATAGACATTAAATGTATATCCAGAACGTGTAGACCAATCAATCACTATCGATTTAATTTCTTCGAAATCGCCAAATCCTGCAGATATGGGTTCAAGTGCATATACATCAAAACCGTCTTTTGCCAGCTGACAACTCAACAGCATTATCCCAGCACCAATTTCAATAACTTTACTTTTACTTGGTAGTATATGTAAATTTTCCAGTATTAATGAGTATGCATGTGCAGCTTCATTCGCATAGATTTCATATGTATCTAGTAACTCAGGATTACTAGATACGACTTCAGCGCGAATTGTATTTATCAACTCTTTAATTTTATTTTCTGAATTCATGATAAATTAATAATTACTTACTACCAATATAAACCCCTAGAACAATTAACATTACTGAAAGTATCTTATTAAATGTTAATGGTTCTTTTAATACTATTGCACCGCACAATAAAACCAACAATAAAGTTGAACCTATATATATAGGAAAAGCCGTCGAAACCTGATATTTTTCAATTACAAAAAACCAAGAAGCAGATGCAATAAAGGAACATAAGTAAGCAAAAAACACATATGGATCTAACAAATAATAAACAATTTTATGATGAAAGGAGGGCGAAGGATAGGTATACAGTTCTGACAAATATGAAATTCTCCACTTCGTAATAATCTGCCCAATTACTACTAAAAGTACTGTAGGCAGAATTGCAATTATGATTTTCATTTACTAGCTATGCCTTCGCATGCCCATATCGATACATATCCAACATTTCAGGTGGAATACCCCAATCAAAAGCACCAACCTGGTCATGTAACTTTTCTAAACCCTCACGATACATTTGCTTAATTTGGTCTGGCATTCTACTTTTTGAAGGATTGAACCCGTGCTGATAGGCTGCACTTACTTGATGGCGTACAGCTTTTGAAATAGCCTCTTCTCTAGTGAGATTTTTAATCACCTTACGTTCTGGATTAAACATAGCAAACTCTTTCTCAACTGCCTCATCAAAAAGCAAAGAAACAATTTTCTGAGAGATAATAGGCGACAAATGGAAGCCTTCTCTTTTTGTTCCAGTAGCTAGAATTAAGTTGCTAATCGAGGTATTACCCAAAAGAGGGTAGGTGTCTTGGCTTGTAGGTCTCCAACCAACATTTATTTTAATAAAATCGGCTCGATAAAAGTTACTGTTAATCTGTTCAATTGCACCGCTAACTAAACCTTCAACACTCGTCAACCTGCCGTGATGATAAGGAGTGGGCGAAATAAAATTACTTGCCCCGATAATCACATGGTCTTGGGGACCATTTTCAGAGGTTACATATGGCGCAGTGTATAAACCACAAGCCAAGCCACGATTAGGTGTCCTTACACAATTTTGATGTGGGTAATCAGGGCTTTTAATCTCTAAAGAAACGCCAACCCCATAAAACACCCTTTGTACGTTGATATCTAAATTGCTAGATCTCAGCAAGTCAGTCACCGTTGCACCTGTTGCTAACACAAACTTATCGCCACTTATCATCGAGCCGTCATTAAGTTGCACTGAGACAACCCGACCATTCTGATGATTTAATTTAACTGCAGACTCATCAACAAACTTTACATTTGAGTAATGAGATAAAGCTATTTCCAGCTTTTTAATTAGATAAATAGGGTTAACCCATCCTTCATTATCTATATATAAAGCTCTCGTCGCCCTATGCCGCTGCTCTGGCATATAGTTAGGAATATCTTTCGGCGAAACAAATGAAAACTCTTCATCATATCGTTTCAAAGCTTCAACAATGGCATCAAAGCTTTCATCATCAAGGTCGTCTGCTGCCGTATTGTTGATAACATAAGTGCCTGAAGCAAAACCTTCCATCTCCGAATGCCTCTCTGGAAATGCGGCCTCATTTACCTCACGCTCGAATGCAGGCCAAGCTGCTGTAGCCTGTCGACTTAACTCAAAACGATATAAATCTATATCTGTTTCAAGAGAGCCTTTTTCGACTTCTGCGAACGAATTTAGCATTGCAGGAGCAGCTAGTGTAGCTGCACCCTCTCGCGTTGACTTTCCAACCACAACTACCGAATCATTAGCATTGCTTCTTTTCGCCAAGCGAAAAGCAATAGTCATTGCTAAGATACCATTTCCCACAATTACCGTTTGCATCATTGCACCTTATTAAAATTAGCTCTTAACCAAATAACATAAACCAGGGTAGGTATTAGTTCTGTGTAAAGTATGAGGGTATTTATTTAATATTTTTTCAGAGTACACCATTGCTTCTGCTGGGATAGTATTTCTTGTAAGCTGCCAGAATGCCACTACGCCACCCGGTACCAACTTTTCCCATACTTGCTCAAATGCTTCCAGCGTTGGCTGATAAGCATTAACATCGAAAAACGCAAGCGCTATATATTCATTTGAGTTTTCTTGCATAAATTGAGGGATAGTAATCCTGCAGTCACCTTTAATAACCTTATGCTTATTATTATAATGCCCCATTGCATTGCTTTTTTCATGCAATACAAGTAGTTGCCTTAAAAACTCAGCATAATCGTCACCTCCTACGCCATACGTACCATCTTTATGAAGATCAGTAGCCTTATCTTTATTAGAAAAACCAACATATCCTTCAAATGTGTCAAAACAAACAATACGTCTATTGAAGTGTAATGGCTCAAATATGGCTCGCAGATTTTCACATACAACTGCTGTCTGACCTCTCCAAGTCCCTATATCAAAAATCGCACCTGGCTTATCAATAATCAATTTATATATATCTGAAATCGCAAAAATCCTAGCTAACAATGACCCTCTCAAGAACAAACCTAGTGAGCGCTCTTTTTCTTCATCCGTTGCACGGTATGTGTTCATCAGATTAAAAATTTCCATACGTGCATCGATACTATCCGATGGTGAATAACTAACAACCGCGGACTCATGTGACTTCTTACTCATCTACCTATTTCCCTTTTATCCAAAATTTAATTAGTATTGCTCTCGTACTATGTACAGCGGCCTGTTCTGAACCTCTTTAAAAATTTTTGCCACATACAAACCAACAAGTCCTGTACAACCAAGCTGAAGACCTAAACCTATCAATGCTAGAGCAATTATAGAGACAAAACCAGGAACGTAATTGATCCCCATCAACTTTCCTAGTATAAAGGCAAATGCTAGAGCAACTCCAACCAAAGCGCATATTAGCCCCATAATAATTACAAGCATCAATGGCCTATCTGAAAAATATAAAAGTCCATTAATAGCAAGCTTTAGCCTAGAGTAGAAATTGTATGATGATTTTTTATCAACCCTAGCTTTGTGCTCAATTTCAACATATTTATGTCTAAAACCCAACCACTGATCTAAGCCTTGGGGAAAGCGTGATTTCTCTGTTAGCGCATTATATGCGTTAACAAAATTTCTGCTCATTGCACGTAATGGTGACGTATTCTGTGGAGTCTCAAATCCTGTAAAAAACTTAAATATGGCAAAGTAACAATAAGCTGTTAGCCTATTTATTAGTGGACTATTTCTAACTGCGTATTGCCCAACGACCAAATCATAGTCCCCTGTATTTATTATATCTAAAAGCTTAGGAATCTCTGAAGGTGGGTCTTGCATATCCACATTCATTCTCAAAACCACATCCCCAACAGCAGCGTTTAGCCCACATGCAATAGCTGCATGCTGACCAAAATTCCTAGACAAATCAATAACCTTAACAAAAGAAAAACTACTCAACAAGGCCTTTAGTGTTATTAAGGAATCATCTTTGCTGCCATCATTAACAAATATCAGCTCCAGAGAGTTATGAATACTCTCATCTCTAAGATAGAGGCTCATCACTTTTTGCAACTCTTCACATAGAGCATGAGCAAGATAAGCGTCGTTATATATTGAAACTACAATTGAATATTTCATAAGTAATTAGACCATAAACTTCATATATTGAGGACTATCTTCGCCACAATTAAATAATAAATCAACTATAGTCACAGCATGCTCAAAGCTTCCCCAAAGTTGAGGATATGGCTTATAGCTAGCATACTCATACCATTCCACTTGTATTTGCTGTCTCGAAAACAAATCTAAATCTAGATAGTCGCGGGCCGCGGGCCCAGAAACATAAACATTGCCTCCCACTTGCTGACACAAACTCACCAACCTTTCAGTTTTCCCTTCAGAGAGTGTGTAATCCCATGAGTTGGATATTTTTGTACGAATTCCCAAATACAAACAAATTGACTCTATCAAAGCGCGATTAAACTCACTCAAAGTAGTTAACTCTGAGTCAATATATATAGGCTCAAGTATAGCCATGATCTCTTGATAGTAGGTGGCGCGACTATAGTTCAGTTCAAATGTTTTTAAATGTTTTTGTCGCCAATTCCCTAATGGCAAAATCACATCTCGAATTCTCCTTCTGATATCAGACCCAACAGGAATACTTATCCATTCTGATCCACTTGGTGTTTTGACTTTATTTCTATTACGCCAATCATTTTTAGTAAACTGCATATCATCATAAAGAATAAACTCATCAACTGAAGCAATTAAATCAAAATAGCCTTTCCACGGAATATAGTTGGACTGAAGTATCGCCACCCTTTTATCGTTCTTGGTCATTATTCACTTTTATCAAGTTCAAAATGAGCATGCATATTTAAGTTTACGATTCCCGTCATAGAAAGCTCGCCTAGCACATCAAAAGACAGTACATTCTGTAGCAAGGCTATTGACCTCAACTCATCTCCAATAATCTCATGAATGCCAAAAGTAATGTAATAGCGTCCAGGTAGCATGCGCTTCATAAAGTACATATTTAATTTCTGGCACCCTCCTGACTTCAACTCTGCCAACTTGAACCCTGCCTTATCTCCATGAAAGGCACATAGAGCAATGCCACTTGAGTTTCTAACACTGAAGTTAACTACAACTGATTTTAAATCTTGATAGGCCACTAACGTCGCTGAGACTTGATATGCACTTTCATCATCTAGTTCTATCTCTGTTAAAACAATATCTTTTAATGTAGCCTCTGTATCTGCTGCAAATTTCAAGGCAATTCCATGCTTATTTTTTTGTGCGTTTTCATCTAAAGCACCTTCAGTACGGAGTTCCTTATATGCTTCTATCGCCTCAGATGTAGGCCCATCGAATGCTTTGACACCCTTCTCAATTAATATTGCTCTTGTGCAAAAGTTTGCCACTAAATTTGGATTATGACTCACTAAGAGAAAGGTCATACCATTCGACTTCATTTCATCAATTTTTTGGTAGCACTTCATTCTAAAGTTAGCATCACCTACAGCTAAAGTTTCATCGATAATAATTAAATCCGCATCAACGTGAACAGCACATGCAAAAGCTAGCCTTGCCTGCATACCTGATGAGTAAGTATGTAAAGGCATATTAAAATAGCGTCCAATATCCGCGAATGACTCTATATCACGCATGCGCGAATCGGCCTCTTTTCTAGTCAGCCCCTGAATACTGCAAAACAAATAAGCGTTTTCTCTACCCGAAAAGTTGGCATTAAATCCAGCTGTTAGGCCAAGTAATGTTGCCACTTTACAATAACGATTCACCTCACCAGATGTTGGCTGGATAACATTACCTAAAATACCCAAAAGCGTAGTCTTACCAGCTCCGTTCCTGCCCATAATGCCGACAGTCTCACCACGTTTGACCTCAATATCGATTGACTTAAGCACTTGGCACTCATTTGCAATTGGCGGCTGATATCCAAACAATCGTTGCCTTAATACTTGAAATGGGTGCATTGCTCCTGAATATGACTTAGAAATCCCCTTGGCTTGTAATAAAACATCATTAGACAACATCAGGAATAGCACCTTTTAAACGTCTAAATACCCATATAGATAAAATGAGCAATAAAACTGAAATAGAAAAAAAAGCTAGTAATCTTGTCACAGAAATTAACTCACCAAATACAATTGCAGAACGCAAAGGCTCAATCAAATTTGTGAGCGGATTTAACCATAATAAATCTTGTATAGCAGGCTTAACGTAGCTTATTGGATATGTAATAGGCGTTGCGTAAAACAACACCCTCATTAATAGACGAAGTGCTTCAGAAATATCTCCAATAAAGGGGCCTATAGCCGATAACAACAAAGAAACTGCGCAAAGCGCTATAACTAAGTTAATAAAGGCTAAGACCATCCATACAACTCCATGCAGTGTTAAAGTATGCTGGAATATAGCAAGCAACAACACCAAGACAAAGGTAATTGAACCATGCACGGTTGCTCTCATTAGGTTTGCTAACCAGAGCACCCAAATAGGGAATGGAGACTTCACTACAAAAGTGCGCTTACTCACAAATATTGATACTGATGAATTAACTACATCTGTCACCAACAAGTATACCGAGAGTCCTATAAAAAAAGGCAAAACGAATCCAACAGCCCCCCCCCCTAGTGGAGACCTCCACTCAACCTTAAGCACAACGCCAAAGACAAAAGAGTAAATACCTAAAAGACAAAGTGGCGTCAAAACAATCCACAGCCAGCTTAGCAATGATCTTTTATATTTTGCCTCAAGATCCCTTCGAGCCAAATCAATCGACAATCTAATATTATTAAGAAACAAGTTCATTTTATAGTTTTATCGTCCTAGCAAAGTCAGTCACACAAATCAGCATTATAATCTGGGCTAGCCTCAACTTCAGCTTTTGACATTGCAATCTTTTGATTAGCGTTTGAGTAGTAACGCTCACGGCCCTTTTCAATAGCAGTTTGGAGCAACAGCACACCACTGCAAGTTTCCATATGATCCTCATCCGAAAACAAGCTCCAATCCCCCATATAACCAAGCTCTGGTTTATCCAAATCAACAAACGGTATACCATACTCTTTAGCAACCCTTTCCATATCACTAGTATGCTTTTCTAAGCCATTCTCCAATTGAAATTTATATAAGTCAGATCGCACAGGTGGTTGAAAAAAAACTATCTCTATACCATGCAACTTTCCCCATACTGCAATCAAATCGAACAAACCATCCCATGGATTCCACTCTGGGATGCTTCTTAGACGCTGAACTTTTACATGTGAGTTTGTAATTTCGGGCTTTTGATCTTCTATCTTAACAGCCTTGACTGGGATAGACTTTCTTTCCCCATTTTGTTTCAATCCATTTAACCAACTATCGCTTATAGCAGGAATAGCATGGTTGGGTTCACTACTTGCATTTAAAAGATAGTTTGCCAGCCTGAGCTCTGACCTATGACTAGCGATATGTAATTTAAAACCATCATCAAAATTCAGGTGTTTACGAAGACTCACTTCATGATCCACAGCTAGCCGAAAATCAGCAGCTCCTTTTAACTTTTCGCGTATTGGCATTATCCCATTCAACAATGGCAAATACTTTCTGTGATCCTCCTCCAATATCAGACGATTTGGCCGCCTTAGCAATAACGAAGATTCAAAATAAATACGTTTAATATTAGGAAAAAGTATGCGCAAAACCTCTGCTTGCAATAGTAGGCCATAACTTATTTCGTTATAACTATTCCCAGATCCATTGACCGCGTTTTTAATACCAAACCACTCAGGCCTGAGCACTTTTGTACGAGAAGTTCCAACATATCCAACCGAAACCATCTCAGGGTTAGGTAGCTTAGATAAAAAAGCAATATTATGAATCAACATCTGATTACCGACTTCACGTCCACTAATATTACCTAACTTTAATTTCTCAATAACGGCCATAATACTAGACGCATCTTGTTGGTCAGCATCGACCTCAGCTAAACGAACAAAAAACTCGAGCAGAACAACTGTCATACATGCTGATATGACCGCTAAAAACAGTCTCAACCATATATCTCTGTCAGTCAGTTTAGAATTGGAAGTAGATAAAATCATTGCCATTTACATAATAAATCATAGCGAATGCTGTCAGTAAAACAACAGCGCTTAATTGCCACAAAACACTTACATCGGATATCTCATGCTCAAAAGTTGTTTTATGTATCAACCACTGAAGCGGTAAAAACATCAGTAAAAGCTCGAAGAAAACAGGAGATAACGCAGAGCTAGCCCAGCCCTCGTAAAACGTTGTTATATGGAATAGCATACTCAATGACTGATCTAGTGTAGATGCTCGAAAAAATATCCAAGCCACAAAAACCGTAGTCATAGTTAACAACCATGAAAGCGCTGGCACCCTTATCAGGTTTAAATGCTTTGACGCGTCCACACTATCGAACCACCTATTCACAGCTAAAGCAAAGCCATGTATACCACCCCATATGATGAAGTTCCAGCTAGCTCCATGCCATAATCCACCGAGTAACATAGTTAAGGCTAAGTTCCTTTGAATTTTCCACTGCGCATCCGACCGAGAGCCTCCTAACGCTATATATAGATAGTCCCTAAGCCAATTACTTAACGTCATATGCCAACGTCGCCAGAAATCTCTAATAGATAATGCAGCATATGGAGCATTAAAATTATGAGGCAAAACATAACCAAACATAAGTGCCGCCCCAAGCGCCATTAATGAATACCCCCAAAAATCACAAAGAATTTGAACACCAAATCCAAGTACCGACATGAGATTATCAAAGCCAGAATATTTGTTAGGGGTTGCAAATATTACGTTTACATAAGGAGCTAATCCATCTGCAATGCCGCACTTTATCGCAAACCCTGCGAGGAACATATATAAGCCACTAAAAAGCTTTCTGACATCTAAGCTTTGTAATGTGTGCATCTGTGGCATAAACTGTGTTGCACGACAAATTGGACCAGCAATTAAGTGTGGGAAAAACAAAACAAAATTGGCAAAAACTAAGAAGTTACGCTCGTGCGTAATTTTTCGTCTATACAAATCAACCTGATATGAAATCAGCTCAAACACATAAAATGAGATACCTAAAGGCAAGACAATATTAATATGAGCTGCACTTAGAGACATACCGCTTAGCTTAGCTAAAGCTTCAATGTTATCTAGAAAAAAATTTGCATATTTAAAATAAGCCAACAAACCTAAATTCAACACTAAAGCGACTACAAGCCAATGTCGATTGGCACTACGCTGAACTTGATAGCTAATTATCCAATTCACAAGGATAAGCAACAGCAACAAAACAGCAAAAATCTTGCTCCATGTCATATAAAAATAGA